>NZ_VIUJ01000018.1:0-155746 GCF_007993905.1 Pseudomonas sp. SJZ077 | reverse complement strand
TTCAGCACCACTGAGGCGCTGGTGATGCTGGCTCGCAAGCTTGCGCGGGTGGCATTCGCCTTGCTGAAAGGGCAAAGCGAATATCAGTCAAAGGTGAGTTGAGGGTTTCCCCTCAACCATAGAATCTCCCACATAAAGCAGCCGGCGATATAAGGTCAGGCCCCGTTCATCTGCATGAACGGGGCTTTTGTACGTAAAAAAGAATGTTTCTCAGCAACCCACGGCATAATGCGCGCCGTGATGATTATTTCGAACGAACAAGGCGAGCGACGTGTTGAAGAAAACCCTGTTCCAGTTGCACTGGTTTTTCGGCATCAGTGCCGGGCTGGTCCTGGCCCTGATGGGCATCACCGGGGCGATGGTGTCGTTTGAGGATGAGATCCTCAGCGTGCTCAATCCTTCTGTGTTGCAGGTCGAGAAGCAGGTTGCCGGCGTCCTGCCGCCCGCCGAACTGGTGGAAAAAATCGAGGGCGCCTCCGGCAAGAAAGTCGCGATGCTCTGGGTCGAGACCGACAGCGGCAACGCCGCGCGGGTGAGTTTCACCCCGCCACCGGGCGAACGCCGGGGCGAGATGCGCTACTTCGATCCGTACACCGCCCAGTTCATGGGTGAAGCCACCGGTCAGGACTTCTTCGGCCTGATGCTGCAACTGCACCGCTTCCTCGCCATGGGCGATACCGGGCGGCAGATCACCGGGGCCTGCACGCTGATCCTGGTATTTTTCTGCCTGTCCGGCCTGTACCTGCGCTGGCCGCGCCAATGGAAAAACTGGCGCGCCTGGCTGACCCTCGACTGGAAGAAAAAGGGCCGCAGTTTCAACTGGGACCTGCACTCGGTGGCCGGTACCTGGTGCCTGGTGTTTTACCTCCTGTCAGCGCTGACCGGGTTGTCCTGGTCCTATGAGTGGTACAACAAGGGCTTGACCCAATTGCTGTCCGACTCTCCGCAGAACGAGCGCGTGCGCGGCGGTCGAGGTCCTGCCCCAAGCGGCCCGGCGCCCACCGCCGATTACGCCGCCATGTGGAGCAGTATCTACAGCGCCGCAGGTCCGGCACTCAGTGCCTACAACATCCGCATGCCGCCCGTGGCCGGCCAACCGGCGACGGTCTTCTACCTGTTGAACTCCTCGCCCCATGACCGTGCGCTGAACCAGATCAGCCTCGATCCGGCCACCGGCCTCGTCAAACGGCATGACCGTTACAGCGACAAGAGCCTCAAGGCACAACTGCTGACCAGCATTTACGCGCTGCACGTGGGCAGTTACTTCGGCATCGTCGGGCGGATCATCCTGACCCTCACCGCGCTGACCATGCCGCTGTTCTTTGTCACTGGCTGGTTGTTGTACCTGGACCGTCGCCGCAAGAAAAAGCAGATCAAGGACGCCCGCAAAAACTTCGCGCAAACGGGCAACAATGCGCCAGCCTGGTTGATCGGCTTCGCCAGCCAAAGCGGCTTTGCCGAGCAACTGGCGTGGCAAACTGCCGGGCAATTGCAGGCGGCCGGCCTGCCGGTGAAAGTCCAACCCTTGGCGAATGTCAGCGAACAGGATTTGCGTGAATCCAGCAATGCGCTGTTCGTAGTCAGCACCTTCGGCGACGGCGAAGCGCCGGACAGCGCCCGCGGTTTCGAACGCAAGGTGCTGGGCCAGGCGTCGAACCTGGAAAGCCTGAACTACGCGGTATTGGGTCTCGGTGATCGCCAATATCACCACTTCTGCGGTTTCGCCCGACGCTTGCACACCTGGCTTGGCGAGCATGGCGGCAAGACATTGTTCGCCCCAGTGGAAGTCGACAGCGGCGACCCTTACGCCTTGCGTCACTGGCAGCAGCAACTCGGCCTGTTGACCGGGCAAGCACCGGTCGACACCTGGCAGGCGCCGAGCTACGACAACTGGACCCTGACCCGCCGCGAGTTGATGAACCCGGATAGCAGCGGCTCACCGGTGTACTTGCTGGGCCTCACCGCACCGACCACCAGCAGTTGGCTGGCGGGGGATCTGGTGGAAGTCCTGCCCCGCAATTGCCCGTGGGCAATCGAGCATTTCCTTGATGGCCTGGGTATTGAAGGCCGGGCGATGGTGACCTTCAATGGCTTGTCGCAACCGCTGGAGCACGCCCTCGCCAGCCGACAACTACCGGAAAACAGAACCCATCTGGTCGGCCTGCACGCTCAGGCACTGGTCGATGCACTGGTGCCGTTGGCCATGCGCGAATACTCCATTGCTTCGATTGCGGCTGACGGCATTCTGGAACTGATCGTGCGCCAGGAAATGCACACCGATGGCAGCCTGGGCATCGGCTCCGGCTGGCTGACCGAACACGCGCCGGTGGGGGGCACCATCAGCCTGCGAGTGCGGCGCAACAGCGGGTTCCACCTGCCGACCGAGCCGGTGCCGATGATCCTCCTGGGCAACGGCACCGGGCTGGCTGGACTGCGCAGTTTGCTCAAGGCACGCATTGCCGATGGGCAGCAACGGCATTGGCTGCTGTTCGGTGAGCGTCATCGGGAATACGACTATCTGTGCCGCGATGAGCTTGAGGAATGGCTGACTTCAGGCGATCTGGAGCGACTGGATCTGGCGTTCTCGCGGGATCAGGCCGAGAAGATTTATGTGCAGGATCGGCTGCGTGAGTCGGCCGATCTATTGAAGCAATGGCTGGCTGACGGCGCCGTGATTTACATCTGCGGGAGCTTGCAGGGGATGGCTTCAGGCGTGGATCACGTACTCAACGAAGTGCTCGGGATTGCAGAAGTCGACCGCCTCATCGAGCAGGGCCGCTACCGCCGCGACGTCTACTGAACCACCACAATCCCTGTGGGAGCGAGCCTGCTCGCGAAAGCGGTGGGTCAGACAACGACGCTGTTGAATGTGAAACCGCATTCGCGAGCAGGCTCGCTCTCACATTGGTTGTGTGTTGTTGGTGGAAACGGTCAGGCTGGCTGAAGCTTGCGCTCAAACACCGCCACCCCATCCAGATCCCGCAACACCACACTCATCTCCCCCGTCTGCCCATCGATATTCACCTCGCCAAAAAACTGGAACCCGGCAAACGGCGAGGTGTTCTGCGCCGGTGGTGCTTTCTCGAAAACCACCTCGGGCCCGAAGGTCTTGTCCAGCGGATTGGGTCCGAAGCTCCCGGCATTCAACGGCCCGGCCACAAATTCCCAGAACGGTTCGAAGTCCTGGAATGCGGCGCGGTCCGGGTGGTAATGGTGGGCTGCGCAGTAATGCACATCGGCCGTCAGGAACACGTAATTGCGCACCTGCTGCGCCCGTAAAAAGCCCAACAGTTCAGCGATTTCCAGCTCACGCCCCTGGGCCGGTCCTGGATCACCGTTGGCCACTGCTTCCCAGCGCGCGACACCGGGGCTGACTTCTCCGTCGGGGACGCCGAGGCCGATCGGCATGTCAGCAGCAATGACCTTCCATTGAGCACTGGAGGCTTTTAACGAAGCCTTGAGCCAGTCGAGTTGCTCACGACCGAGAAACGGTTTGGCAGTGCCGAGGTTGTCGTCATTGGCTTCGCGATAGCTGCGCATGTCCAGCACGAACACATCCAGCATCGGCCCGTAGCCGAGCTTGCGATAAATCCGCCCGCCGCCATCGGCGCTCTGCAAACGCATGGGTGCATATTCGAGCCAGGCCTGGCGGGCGCGACCGACCAGGCTGTGGATATCTTTGCTCTTGTAGCGCTCATCCAATTGCTTGCCCGGTGACCAGTTGTTCACCACTTCGTGGTCATCCCACTGCCAGATCTGCGGGACTTCGGCGTTGAAGCGACGGATGTTCTCGTCCATCAGGTTGTAGCGGTAGTTGCCGCGATAATCGTCGAGTGTCTCGGCGACCTTGCTCTTGGCTTCGCTGGTGATATTGCGCCACACCCGGCCGCTTTCGGTGGCCAGTTGCGCCGGCACCGGGCCGTCAGCGTAGATGGTGTCGCCGCTGTGGATAAAGAAGTCGGGCAGGCGCAGACGCATGGCTTCGTAGATGCGCATGCCGCCAATGTCCGGGTTGATGCCGAAGCCTTGGCCGACGGTGTCGCCGCTCCAGACAAAACGGAGGTCGCGCCGGGTTTGCGGCACGCTGCGCAAATGACCGAACCAGGGTTCGCTGGTGACACCGCTTTGGGCGTCTTCGAAATACACGCGATAGAAAATCGCCTGATCGGCCGGCAGCCCCGTGAGCTCGACCCGTGCGGTGAAATCGCTGCGCGCATCGGCCAATGGCGAGACGAAGCGGCGTGGGTTGCCAAACAGGCTGCGGGTGTCCCATTCGACCACCATCCGCGCCGGTCGGTCGCTGCGGCTCCAGATCATCGCCCGGTCGCCCATCAGATCGCCGGACTGCACGCCATCGGTGAGCTGCGGACGGTCCTTGACCGAGGCGATGACGGCCGGCGCCAGCCCTGGAAGCAATAGCCCGGCGCCGACGGCTTGCATGACACGGCGACGGCCGAGGTCGAATTCGCTCATGGTGTTCTCCCTGAAAAGGAAAACTAAAGCACGTGCGCATGAAACCGGTGTGACACCGCCCCCCCTGCAGGAGCGAGGCTTGCCCGCGAAGGCGATCTTACAGACACCTGTTTGTTGAATGTTAAACCGTCTTCGCGGGCAAGCCTCGCTCCTACAACGTGGTGTCAGGCTTTGGCGGGTTCGAGTGCCATCTCAACAGCTTCCGGCCGCTTGAGCAGCGCATACGCCACCGCCGTCAGCAGGCTCCCCGCCACAATCGCCAGCAGATACAACAGCGCATGATTGATCGCATTCGGGATCGCCAACACAAACAACCCACCGTGCGGCGCCATCAGTTTGCAGCCGAAATACATCGACAACGCACCGGTCAGCGCGCCACCGGCAATGCTCGCCGGAATCACTCGCAACGGGTCTTTGGCGGCAAACGGAATCGCCCCTTCGGAGATGAAACACAGCCCCAATACCAGCGCCGCTTTACCGGCCTCGCGCTCGGTCTGGGCAAATTTGCGCCGTGCGATAAACGTGGCGATGCCCAAGCCAATCGGCGGCACCATGCCGGCGGCCATGGTCGCGGCCATCGGGGCATAACTTTGCGAGGCCAGCAGCCCCACCGAGAACGCATACGCGGCTTTGTTGATCGGCCCGCCAAGGTCGACGCACATCATCCCGCCGAGCAGCACACCGAGCAGAATCGCGTTGGTGGTGCCCATGCTGTCGAGGAAGTGCGTGAGCCCTTCGAGCATGCCGGCCACCGGTTTGCCGACGATGTAAATCATCACCAGGCCGGTGAACAGGCTCGCCAGCAACGGGATGATCAGGATCGGTTTCAGTGCCTCAAGACTTTGCGGCAAGCGCGCATAACGATTGATCGCCTGCGCCGCATAACCGGCAATGAAACCGGCAATGATCCCGCCGATAAAACCGGCGCCCAGGGTGCTCGCCAGCAGGCCACCGATCATCCCCGGCGCCAGGCCCGGACGGTCGGCGATCGAGTAGGCGATGTAACCCGCCAGCAGCGGCACCATCAACTTGAACGCAGTCTCGCCACCGATCTGCATCAGTGCGGCGGCGAGTGTGCCTTCCTCCTTGAATGCGGAAATGCCGAACACGAACGACAAGGCGATCATCAGACCGCCCGCCACCACCATCGGCAGCATGAACGACACGCCCGTCAGCAGGTGTTTATAGACACCGGTCTTCTCTTGTTTGGCCGGGCCTTTGGCACCGGTCGACGCGGTTTCCTGCCTGCCTTCGGCCAGCGCTTTATTCAGCGTCGCCTCGGCTTGCTTCAACGCAATGCCAGTACCGCAACGGTAGATTTTCTTGCCGGCAAAACGCTCGGTGGCGACTTCGATATCGCACGCCAGCAGCACCACATCGGCATCGGCAATCGCTGCAGCGCTGAGTGGATTGCGCGCACCGACCGAGCCTTGGGTTTCCACTTGCAGGTCGTAGCCCAGACGCTTCGCCGCTTGCTGCAAGGCTTCGGCCGCCATGAACGTGTGAGCGACACCGGTCGGACACGCCGTGATCGCCACCAGGCGTGGCGCGTTTTGAACGGTGGTAGCAGGTTGCTCGACAGCTTCGGGCGCGACATACACCTGAGCTTCTTCAGCCCCGCGTCGTAGCACCGCTTCGACATCCTGCAGGGCATGCGCGGGCGTGCTCTGGAACACTTTCTTGCCGACGAATCGCGACATCTCCACCGGCGCACTGGTGACCAGTAGCACCCACTCGGCCGCTTCAATCGTGGCAGCCGACAGCTGACGTTCCGGATGCGCGGCATCGACCACTTCGACGCTGGTGCTCCAGCCCTGACGCTGGGCCGCTGCATCGAGCAAACGGGCGCACAGCACACTGGTGACCATGCCGTTCGGGCAGGCCGTAACAATGGCTAGTTTCATGACAAACCCTCTTATTGTTCTGTCAGGGTGCGGATGCGCACGCCCTGTTCGAGCCGCGCCAACTGCGCGACATCGCCAATTCCGAAACCGATCTGCGTGACCGCCATCGCGGCGATTGCCGTGGCGGTGCGCAGGGTCTGTTCAGGCGTGTCGGCACTGAGCAAACCGTGGAGCATGCCGGCCAGCAACGAATCGCCTGCGCCCACGGTGCTGACGACACTGACCTTGGGCGGCGTGGCGTGCATCGCCGAGCCGACACTGAACCAGTTCACGCCATCGGCCCCGTGGGAGATCACCACATGCTCGATGCCTTGAGCGTGCAAACGGCTCGCCGCTTCGGCTTGTGCCGCCACCGATATCACCTCGCAGCCCAGCACGTCGGCCAGCTCTTCAGTGTTCGGTTTGATCAACCACGGGCCGGCCTTGAGCGCTGCACGCAAGGCTTCGCCGCTGCTGTCGAGGGCAACGTTCAGACCGAGGTTTTTCAAACGTTCAATCAACGCCTGCAACCACTGCGGGCTTATCCCCTGCGGCAGGCTGCCGGCCACCACGACCGCGTCATGACCGGGCGCAATCTGCTCGAGTCGATCCAGCAGCGCCTGCTGAGCCGTCGCATTGACCATCGGCCCCGGACCGTTGATGTCGGTGATCCGCCCATCGTTTTCCGCCAGTTTGATGTTGCTGCGCGTCTCCCCGGGCACCCGGATGAACGCATCGACAAAACCGCGTTTGGCGAACAGGGTTTCGAACGCTTGAAGGTTGTCCTCACCGAGGAAACCGCTGACCGTCAGCTGATGGCCGAGGTCGGCGAGCACCTGCGCCACGTTCACGCCTTTACCGGCGGCGTGGGTGTGCATTTCGTCGCTGCGATTGACTTGGCCGGGCTCGAGGCGCGGCAACTGCACCGTCAAGTCCAGCGCCGGGTTGAGCGTCAGGGTCAGGATTTTGGCCATTACAGGGCCTCCACTAATGCGCGCACTTCATTGGCGCTGCCCACGGCCAGGGCCTGTTGGGCGAGAATTCTGGTTTGGCTGAGGCTGAGTTCGCGGATGCGTGCCTTGACCTCGGCAATGCTGCGACCGGACACGCTGAGTTCGTCCACGCCGAGACCGACCAGCACCGGCACCGCCAGCGGATCGGCTGCCAGCTCGCCGCACACGCCGACCCACTTGCCGTTGGCATGGGCCGCGCGCACGGTGATGTCGATCAGTTGCAGCACCGCCGGGTGCAAGCCGTCAGCCTGGGCCGACAAGGTTGGATGCCCCCGGTCGATGGCCAGGGTGTATTGAGTCAGGTCATTGGTGCCGACGCTGAAGAAGTCGACTTCCTTGGCCAGCACCGGCGCCAGCAAGGCCGCCGATGGCACCTCGATCATGATCCCCAGTTGCAGATCAGCCACCGGGATTTCCAGACGCAGACGCTCGGTCATGTCCCGCGCCTGGCGCCACTCATCGACGCTGCCGACCATCGGGAACATGATCCGCAACGGACGGTTGTCCGCTGCACGGAGCAAGGCGCGCAATTGCGCTTCCATGATCTGCGGACGCTGCAAGGTCAGGCGAATGCCACGCACGCCGAGGAACGGGTTTTCTTCTTTCGCAATCGGCCAGTACGGCAGTGGTTTATCGCCACCGACATCGAGGGTGCGAACCACCAGGGGACGACCGGCCAGGCCGTCGAGGACGCGGCGGTATTCGACTTCCTGGGTGGCCTCGTCCGGCGCCTGGGAATGGGCCATGAAAATCAGTTCAGTGCGCAGCAAGCCGATGCCTTCGGCACCCTGCTCCACCGCGCTGGTCACGCCGGCACTTTCGCCGATGTTGGCGAACACTTCGACCGCATGGCCGTCGGTGGTCAGCGCCGGTTGATGGCGTTGTTCGGCGGCGGCTTTCAGGCGTTGTTCGCGGGTGTCGCGTTCTTCGGTGGCGCGCTGCAAGGTTGCCGCGTCGGCGTCCACATGCAGGCGACCGCGCTGACCATCAATCAGCAACGGCGTGCCCGGCGCCAGCAGCAACACCGCCGCACCAGCGCCGACCAAGGCCGGAATGCCCAGCGCCCGGGCGACAATCGCGCTGTGAGCGGTCGCGCCGCCACGGGCCGTGAGAATGCCGGCCACACGGGTCGGATCGAGACGGGCAACGTCGGACGGGCCGACTTCGTCCATCACCAGAATGTACGGCTGATCGGGTTCACTCGGGGTTTCGACGCCGCTGAGTTGCGCCAGCACCCGACGACCGATGTCGCGCAGGTCGGCAGCCCGTTCGGCGAGCAAGGCGTCCTGCAACGATTCCTGTTGTTTGGCCGCCGCTTCAATCACCGCCATCCACGCCGCTTCAGCGCTTTCGCCTTGCTTGAGGCGGGTGTCGACTTCATCGGTCAATTCCGGGTCGTCGAGCATTTCCTGGTGGGTGATGAAAATCTCGCGGATGGCTTTGGATTTGCTGCGTTCGATCAGGCCTTCGATGTCGCGGCGCACGTGCACCAAGCCCTGCTTGAGACGTTCACGCTCAATGGCGGCAGACTCGCCACGCAACGGGTATTCGATGGTTTGCAGCACTTGAATGTGCGCCGGGCCAATGGCGATGCCCGGTGCAGCGGCAATGGCCTGGACCAGACTGCCGGACGCTGGCGCCAGGAGCACTTCGGCGACATCGGCAAACACCTCGCGCTGCTGGCTCACCGCGGGCAACGGCTCGACGTCTTCACCGAGGCCTTCTTCGATGGCGGCCAGCAAGGCTGGCAAGGCATCGGCGGCGATGCTCGGTTCAGCGACGAACTCCAATACCTGACCGCGCCGGGCGCCGAGGCTGAGCAGTTTGCTCAAGCTCTTCACCGACACGGCGCTGTCCTGGCCATCGACGATGCGCACGCGGATTTCGCCTTCAAAACTTTTCGCCAACTGCGCGAGGATCTTCGCCGGGCGGGCATGCAAACCGTGGGCGTTGGCCAAGGCAATGCGTGCGCTCGGCCAATCCGCCGGCAGTTCACCGCCCAGCACTTCGAGGACTTTACGGCTGCTGGTGGCGCGACCCAATTCATGGCCACGGCCTTCGATCAGCAGCGCACACAGGCGTTCGAGCAAAGCCTGATGCGCCTCGCCGAGGCTGGCCAGGCAGAACAGGCCACTGAGGGGCTGGCCGAGGTAGCGCATGGGCTTGTCCGGCGTGACGAACGCCAGGCCCGGACGCTTGACCGTTTGTTCGCTGTGCAGCCACCACAAGCCATCGCCCAGCGGCAGCGCTTCGACCTGTTGCAAGACGGCGGAGAACCCGTTACTCACGCAATCGGCCTGACGCAGCAAACGCGCACCGCGCCATACAAGTTCTTCGAAGTCATCGGCGGAGACACCAAGGCCGATCATTTGTGCATCCAGCGCCAGTTCCTGCGGTGCCCCTTGCAGCAGTTTCAACAAGGCTTCGGCGGAACTGGCGCGACGCAGGGCCTGGCCCAGGTCGGTTTCTCCGAGGGCACGGGTCAGCAGTTGCAGCAGTCGCAGGTGTTCATCGGATTTGGCGGCAATGCCGATCGCCAGGTAAACGATCTGGCCGTCGCCCCAGTCCACGCCTTCGGGGAATTGCATCAGCCGCACACCGGTGGAAAACACCTGATCGCGGGTTTCCGGCGTACCGTGGGGGATGGCAATACCTTGACCGAGAAAGGTCGAGCCCTGGACTTCCCGCGCCTGCAAACCGGCGAGATAACCCTCGGCCACCAGGCCATCGGTGACCAGATGCCCGGCCAGTAATTGCAAGGCTTCGGACTTATCCATAGCCGACTGGCCCATGGATATCTGCTCTATGGTGAGCTCGAGCATGCTTTCTCCTTTTTGGCGTCTGTGGGCGCCAGGTATTGTTTTGGATGATTCCAGCTTAGGCGCTTCGTCATCATTTTTGGCGGTTTCACGGCAGAACCGGCCAAATGCGCTTATAACGTAGAAAATACGCTTGCTGAAACGTTTAATCTAGAATGATTGGCACGTTACTCGATTATGTCCCATCCTTGAAGTCCAACTTGTCGGAAGCGTTGCGACAATGGTCGTCTGCCCGAATCGGGTAGGATTGTCGAAAATGTCGGGGCAAGCTCGAACAAACAAGGAAATCCCGAGTTGAAACTCAGTGATATCGCACAGTTGGCCGGTGTGTCCGTTACCACCGCCAGTTATGTCATTAATGGCAAGGCCGAGCAGCAACGTATCAGCAGTGCCACCGTCGAGCGCGTTCGTGCGGTCGTCGAACAACATGGCTTCACGCCCAACCCTCAGGCGGCGGGGCTGCGCAGTCGGCACACCCGCACTTTGGGCTTCATTCTGCCGGACCTGGAAAACCCCAGCTACGCGAGAATCGCCAAACTGCTCGAGCAAGGCGCCCGGGCGCGCGGTTATCAATTGCTGATCGCCAGTTCCGACGATGCGCCGGACAGTGAGCGGCAATTGCTGCAACTGTTCCGCGCCCGGCGCTGTGATGCCTTGATCGTCGCCAGTTGCCTGCCGGCCGGTGATGACAGTTATCGTCTGTTGCAGGCCAAAGGCATTCCGATCATCGCCATCGACCGGGTGATGGAGCCTGAGCATTTCTGTTCGGTGATCAGCGATGATCGCGAGGCCAGCCTGCAACTGACCCGCAGTCTGCTCGACCCGCTGCCCAAGCAAATCGCGCTGATCGGTGCCCGCCCCGAGCTGAGCATCAGCCAGGAACGTGCCGCCGGGTTCAAGGAGGCGTTAAGCGGGTTCAAAGGCGACGTGCTGATCGAGCACGGCGAATCGTTCAGCCGTGAGTGCGGCAAGCAGTTGATGGAGGAATTGTTACAGCGCCTTGGGCATTTGCCGGATGCGCTGGTGACCACGTCTTACGTGCTGCTTCAAGGCGTGTTCGATGCCTTGCACGACTTCCCGCTGAAAACCCGTCCGCTGCGCCTAGGCACCTTCGGCGACACGCAGTTGCTGGACTTCTTGCCGCTGCCGGTCAATGCCATGGCCCAGCAGCATCAGTTGATTGCCGACAAGGCGCTGGCGCTGGCGCTGGCCGCCATCGAGCAGTCCGACTACCAACCCGGCGTGCAAGCCATCGCGCGGACCTTCAAGCAGCGTATTCGCCAGGACTGAACCGTGGAGCTGATTGACAGCCACACTCATCTGGATTTTCCGGACTTCGACGAGGACCGCACGGCACTGCTCGCCGAAAGCCGCGCCCTCGGGGTACGGCGGATGGTGGTGCTGGGGGTTTATCAGGGCAATTGGCAGCGGGTCTGGGACCTGGTGCAAAGCGATCCCGACCTGCATGCGGCGCTCGGTTTGCACCCGGTGTACCTGGACCAGCATCGCCCTGACGATTTACTCGAACTCGGTGACTGGCTGACCCGCCTGGCGGGTCATCGGCAATTGTGTGCCGTGGGCGAGATCGGTCTGGATTACTTCATCGAAACCCTCGACCGTGAGCGCCAGCAGGCCTTGTTCGACGCGCAACTGCAACTGGCGGTGGACTTCAATCTTCCGGCGCTGATTCATGTGCGGCGCAGCCATGCCGCGGTGATTGCCACGCTCAAACGGTTTCGATTGAAACGCGCGGGCATCATTCATGCCTTCGCCGGCAGCAAGGAAGAGGCGCGCGAATACATCAAGCTCGGTTTCAAACTGGGCCTGGGCGGCGCCGCGACCTGGCCGCAGGCGCTGCGCATGCACCGCGTCCTCGCTGACCTGCCCCTGGAATCAGTGGTGCTGGAAACCGATTCACCGGACATGGCGCCCGCCATGTTTCCCGGTCAACGCAACAGCCCGGCGCACCTGCCGGCGATTTGCTCGGCGCTGGCCGGCATCATGGCGATCAGCCCCGAGCGATTGGCGGCCGCAAGCACGGCCAATGCCTGCGAGTTGTTCAACTGGTAAATCAGCCCTGCACAAAAACCTGCTCCCACATTTGATCCTTGTGTGCCGTCAGACCCGGAACGCGCTGATCAGTTGTTTGAGTTCCAACACTTGGGCCGATAATGCTCGACTGGCATCCTCGGTCTGGTGCGCCCCTTCGGCGGTACGTTCACCCGCGCGGTTGATCTCGACGATGTTCTGGTCGATGTCGTGGGCCACTGCGGTCTGCTGCTCCACCGCGGCGGCGATCTGTTGGTTCTGGTCGACGATCATGCCGACGGCACCGAGGATGTTTTCCAGCGCCTGCTGGACCTTTTCCGACTGCCCGACGGTGCCATCGGCCACCTGATGGCTGACGCCCATGGCTTTCACCGCCGCGCCGACACCATTCTGGAGCTTGGTGATCATCTGCTCGATTTCTTCGGTCGATTGCTGGGTACGCTTGGCCAGGGTCCTGACCTCATCGGCCACCACCGCAAAACCACGCCCTTGCTCACCGGCCCGAGCGGCTTCGATCGCGGCGTTGAGCGCCAAGAGGTTGGTCTGCTCGGCGATGCTTTTGATCACTTCCAGCACGCGGCTGATGGATTGACTGTCGCTGGCCAATTGGTTGACCACCCGCACCGACTGATCGATCTCGCTGGCCAGTTGCGCGATGCTGCCCTGCTGGGACGCCACCAGGCCGCGACCGCTGATGGTTTCGTCGTTGACGCTGTGGGCACTGCTGACTGCTGCGGCGGCACTGCGCGCCACCTCAAGGGAGGTGGCAGACATCTGGTTCATGGCCGTGGCGACCTGCTCGATCTGCGAACGCTGCCCCGCCACCGCCTGGTTGCTTTGGGCAGAGACACTTTCGACTTGTCCGGCCTGGCGCTCGACCTCGTTGACGGTCTGGCCTACCCGCTCGATCAGGTCATGGATTTTCTTCACGGTGCCGTTGAACACCTCGCCCAACTCGCCCAACTCATCGCGGCTTTCGGCCCGGAAGGTGACGGTCATGTCGCCCGCTGCAACTTTGTCCAGCGTCGCGCCCAGACGTTTGAGGGTGGTGCGGGTCGAGGCGTAGAAGCCGCCGTAGAGGTAGAAAATCAACACAAACACCACCGACAGCGCCACGGCCTGCAAGATCATGTGGGTGCGGTTCTGCTCCAGTCGCTGCTGCAACTGGGTGCCGAGGAATGCCAGGGTGGCTTCGTTGAGTTGGTAGGTCTGGTCCATCAGGCCGGTGACCTGGTCGTAAAAGGCCTGCCATGGCGCATCGAGGGTGTCGGCCATTACCACCTGTTCTTCGAACAGTTCACTGGCCTTTTTCAGCGAGGCCTTGCTGCTCTCGGCCTGGGCGGCCAGGGTGTCACGCGCCGCTTTGCTGGAACCCAATGCATCATTGAGCTTCAGACCGTATTCGCCCTGGAGCTTTTCGATCTGCGCCAGCAGCTCATCAAATCGGGTGCTCGACGACGAATTCAGAAAACCTTGCCCCAGCGAATAGGAACCCATCGCCCGGCCGTCGCCCAGGATCTGCGTCACAGGCGGAGTGACGTTGGTAATGAGTTCACTGAGCTGACGCATGTCGCTCTGGGTATCGCGGCTGAGGCCGGCTTGACTGGCGATGATCTGGCTGAAAATCTGCGCGCTGCCGAGCAACTTGCCGATCATCCCACTTTTGCTTTGCAGGGAGTTTTCCGCTTGTTGGGCCTTGAACGCGGCGATCATTTCATCGCGCTTGCCATCGAAAACCGTGATCTGCTCCGGATCAGTGGTCATCGCCGTCAGCCCTTGCAGGCGGGCCAGAACACTTTGCTCCAGAGTGCTGATCTTCGTCTCGACATTACCGGCCTTGCCGGACTGGCCAAGGGTGACGTTGATTTGCACCAGGTTGTTCAGGGTTTCCAGATCACGCCGCAGGGTCAGGCTGCTGCCGAGCAGGTCGAGGCTTTGCAGCTCGACTTGTGTGCCCTGGAATTCACGATAGGAGTCGCGGACCAGATAGAAGTTGGTCACCAGCATCGGCACGAGGAACAGCACACTGATCAGGCTGAACTTCATGCCGAAGCTCAGGCGATTCATCAGCGCGACGGCGGGATAGAGCAAGCTCTTCACTGGAAGTCTCCCTTTTGATTCTTATTTTTATTGGCAGGCGCGGGTCGACGGCAGATAGCCACTATTCAGCGCTATCCCTGTATAGCTTAAATCGGCTGAGGGTTTTGTAACTTAAGGTTAACGGCAGATCGCCGGACTTGAGATCGATGATCATCTTGTGGCGAGGGAGCTTGCTCCCGCTCGTCTGCGAAGCAGACGCAATGCAGGCGAGCGGGTTTTCTGACATATTCGCCTGGCCGTTTGAGGACGCTGCGCCCCGGGAGCAAGCCCCCTCCCCACAAAGATGTTCACGCAAGACAGCCGTTGGTTTACGGAAGGACCGTCCACAACGCAAAACCTGCATACCAGAGCACCGCCGCTCGCAGCAGTAATTCCCAGATCCGGTCCAGGCTGTTGATACCATCCGGTCCGACGACCGGTGCAGGAATTTCGCCAGCCACCAGGCCAACTTTCTCGATCAACTGGGCAGCGCTGATGTTCCAGTTCAGCAGTTCATGCAGCATGACGCGGCTGACCGCGACAAAATTTCCGACCAGCGCGAAACTGGCCGCCAACAGACGCACCGGCACCCAATCAAACGCATGACGCAACTGTGCAGCGCGCTCGACCACAGCAGGGTTCTGCCCGTGCTCTTCAGCCAGCGCCAGCAGCCGGTAGCTCAGTGCGGCGACCGGGCCCAGCACGAAGTACCAGAAAATCACCGCGAAAAAGCTCTGGTACGCCTCCCACAGCAAATGCCCTTCGACCCGCTCAAGCAGTTGCTCGCCGCTATCGGCGCAGATGTCCACGTCGCGCTTCGCCACATGGGCGGCGGCTTGCAGGTCTTCCCGGCGCCAGGCATCGCGAAACGGTCCCAGGCCAGCCAGCAAATCGCCGCGACCCAGACTGTAAATCACCACCAGCAGGTGCACCGGCAATGCCAGCAACCCGTAGGCCACCGGTTCAAGCACCACCAGCAACAAACCCAGCAGCGCCACCGGCAACAACACCAGCACCACCAATACCAGCCATGGCCGATCAATCAGGCGCGGGCTGACTTCAAGCTTGTTCAGTTCACGCACCCAACCGCCGTCACGTTGGACCCGATGGCGCAAGGCCGAGAATTTCTCGATCCAGACGGCCAACAGCAACACCAGAAAACTCATCGTTGTTCCTCTTGTTCCAAAGCGGCTTTTGCCAAGGCGGCGCGGTAGCGTGCCCAGTCGAACGCGGGTCCCGGATCCGTCTTGCGCCCCGGTGCGATGTCGCTATGCCCGCAGATGCGTTGCGCCGTGATCGCCGTAAATGTGCTTTGCAGTTGTCGGGTCAGAGTCGTCAACGCCTGATACTGGGCGTCCTCGAACGGAAGATCATCCGTGCCCTCAAGTTCGATGCCCACAGAAAAATCGTTGCAGGTCTCCCGCCCCTCGAAACTCGAGACACCGGCGTGCCAGGCGCGCTCAAGACAAGAGACAAACTGAGTGACGGTGCCGTCACGTTCGATCAGAAAGTGCGCAGACACCCGCAGGTCAGCAATACCTGCAAAATAGGGATGCTCCGTGACATCCAGACGATTCTGGAAAAATTCCTGCACCTTGCCGGTGGCGAACTGCGCTGGCGGCAGGCTGATGTTGTGGATCACCAGCAAGGAAATTTCGCCCGAGGGGCGCGCATTGAAGTTGGGCGAGCGGCATACACGCACGCCCTGACACCAACCGCTCGCGGGGTCCAACTGCATACAGGTTCCTTCAACGACGACTGTGTTGGCGCCCAGTATGCCGCGATAGGCCCTCGGGGCGCGATCACTTGCCGCGATTGAGACGCCGCAGATTGCCCAGCACCGACTCCAGGGCCCGGTCGAACAGCAAGGTATCGTCCAGCGCCCGCACCGCGCCACGGCGAAATTCCAGGGCCAGGCCGGTGCGGCTGCGCTCCAGCACTTTCATTCCCGTGCGGTCGACAAAGATGTATTTGCCGGTGGAATCGATGATCGCTGCCAGCTTGCAACGCAGGGTGTTTTCATCGTCTTCCTGAAACTCGACCCAGCAGCCCGGACGCAGTTGATCGACCTGAAGCAAACCGGCATCGTCCGCCGGCAACCGCACAGACACCACATCGGCCAGGCCTTCGTCCGCCGTGTGCAGCACGATTTGCTGCAGCACTTCGACCATAACCGGCGGGTCGACGGGTTGTTCAGCCGTCTGACCCGGGCGCTCGAACCGTTGCACGTGCAAGGTTTCCAGCTCACTGAAAAACTCACTGGTGGCGAACGGATCGAACGCCGAGCTGCTCAATCCGTCGCGCAAGGCCTTCAGCAGCCCGGGCACCAGCGCCAACAAACGCAGGCCGGCATCGGGCTCGTCATGGCGCTGCACGCTCCAGATCAATTGCTCCATAGTCTGCACATCGGCCTGCCATTGCGCCGACGCATCACCATGTTTGAGGCAGGTCAACAACAGCACTTTGCTCCAGGCCTCCTGCACGAAGACCACCACAGCCTGGGGCAGCACTTTGCCCAATAACGCCTGATTCAGCGCCTGCTCGACACGCTGGCGAGCCAGTTCGGTCCTGGCGCGGCCTTCCTCGGCGTCACGGGTACGCTGTTCCAGCAGTTCGCTGCGGCGGCGCTCATCACTGGTGAAGGCGAGAAAATCCGCCAGCAATTCGGAAAAGATCGCCGGATCGTCAACAAAGTCGTTCAACAGACGCTGGACCACTTGCTCGATGCGCAGGTACAGGCTGTCACGCTCGTGGTCATCGCACTCCCCCCAGCCCATCGCGGCGGCAGCGATTTCGTTGAGCAGACGCCGGGCCGGGTGGCTGGCGCGGCTGAAGAAGCTCTTGTCGAGCACCGCCACTTTGAGCATCGGAATCTGCAACCGACCAATCAGCGCCTTGAGGGAGTCAGGCAGGTTGCGGTCATCAAGGATGCATTCGAAGAGCATGGCGATCAGGTTGATCACGTCTTCGTCAGCCACGCCGACCACGCGCGACTTGCCACTTTTGACGCTGACCCGGGTTAGCAGCTGTTCGAGCTGGTTACGCAGATCGAAGTCGTCCTGGGTCGCCAGCGCCGGCACGTATTGCTGCAAGTGCGAGAGCAGGCGCAACAGGTCTCGGGTGGAAATGGGCTGTGTCTGGGCACTGGCTTCGAGGGTCGGCGCGACACTGCCGCGCACGTGTAGCAGCAGCTCCTGCAACGCGGCAAAGACTTCCTCCACGCCATCGTCGACCGGTGTATGGCCCGAGTGGATGCCGACTTCGATCGGTTCGGCATAGGCGCTGGCGGCGGCATGATCGCTGGCTCGCCGCGTGGGAGCGGGCTTGAGGTCGGGCAACACGCCGGTCGCGATGAGCAGTTGATTGGCTTCGGCGTACAGCTGATCAGTGCTGCTGAGCACGTAGCGATCAAATAGTTTGAGAATGATCAGCTTGACCTTGATCTCCACCCCCAGGTTGCGCCAGGCCTGCAAGAAATACTCGCAGAGCCGCGCAGGCCCCAGCGGGTTGTGCTCATCGTCCAGCGCCTTGTCCAGCAACGCACTGAGTCGGGCTGTCAGTTGGTCAAGGGCGAACCCGTCGCGGCTCAGCACTTTGCTGACCATGGCGTCCACCGCGACGCTGCGTTCCAGATCGTCATTGGGCAATGCATCGGTTTCAAATGCCAATGCCTGAGGCAAGGCCGCCTGGGCGCTGTCGTGCTGCGAGAGACTGACGAACGCCTCGAAGAAGTGTTCGAGAAAACCGCGTTCGATGCTTTTTCGCTTGAGTCGCAAGTCGCGCATGGCTTCGAAAAAGAGGTTCTGCTCGACATCGCTGCGGGCCCGATCAGCCATTTCGAACAGCGTGTCGTCGGCGTTATCAAACAGCTCCTGCAAGCCATGCCTGAGCTGTTGAGTGGCCTTGTCGCGAACCTGAAGCAGAATCACAGGCAGGCGGGCGAGCGGCGATTGCGTCGCCTGACCGGTAGCCGCCTTGTGCAAAGGCACTACATTCCCGTCGTTGTGCATCCAAGCCTCCTGAAACGGTGATTCTGCGAATAGTCGTAAATCCAAACGAACGTCAAAGCCATGACGTCAAAAGCAAGGCGGATTATCTTGCAAAAGCGCTCCCGTGTACCAGCAGACTCTGTGCTACGTATCGAAATAGACGCATAGGAAAGACGTTGACTTAGTGCCGATGATTCAAGGGAATCGACCAAATGCAGGTTTGCAGGTGAGGGGAACGCCTCTGATGCCTTGGGTTGCCTCGCGCCATGGCCCTATAATCGGGCCACTTTGTTTGTGGAGCCCGTTATGCCGAATCTACGTCTCGCCGATTTGACCGCCGAAATCGAAGCCAACGTGCGCCGTGCGTTGCTCGAAGACATCGGCAGCGGCGACATCACCGCACAGCTGATCCCGGCCGAACGCCTGGCAAAAGCCACCATCATCACCCGCGACGCCGCGGTCATTGCCGGCACCGCATGGGTCGATGCCGTTTTCCGGCAACTCGATCCACGGGTCGCGGTGCACTGGCAGGTGCGTGACGGCGAACGGGTGAAACCCAATCAGGCGCTGTTTCACCTCGAGGGCCCGGCACGCTCGCTGCTGACCGGCGAACGCTGCGCACTGAATTTCCTGCAATTGCTCTCGGGCGTGGCCACGCGCGCGCAATACCTGGCGGATTTTGTCGCCGAGACCCAGGTGAAGCTGCTCGACACCCGTAAAACCCTGCCAGGGCTGCGTCTGGCGCAGAAGTACGCCGTGACCTGCGGCGGTTGCCACAACCACCGCATCGGCCTGTACGACGCCTTCCTGATCAAGGAAAACCACATCGCCGCCTGCGGTGGCATTCCTGAGGCCATCAACGCCGCGCACAAGATCGCCCCGGGCAAGCCGGTCGAGATTGAAGTGGAAAGTCTGGCGGAATTGAAAGAAGCCCTGGCGGCGGGTGCCGACATCATCATGCTCGATGAGTTGAGCCTGGATGACATGCGTGAAGCCGTGCGCCTGAACGCGGGCAAGGCGAAACTGGAAGCCAGCGGCGGTATCAACGAAAACACGCTGCTGCCGATCGCCGAAACCGGGGTGGATTACATTTCGATTGGTGCGATGACCAAGGATGTGAAGGCTGTCGACCTGTCGATGCGCTTAAGCCTCTAAAACGCAGCCTCCAGCGGCAAGCTCCAAGTTTCAAGCAGTTTTGCTTTTACTTGCAGCTTACCGCTTGAAGCCTGAAGCCTGAAGCTGCTCTCAAACCACCAGATTGTTCATCTCGCAGTACTCTTCCCACTCGACCCCTAACACCTCGGCCGCCTCCTTGTGCAGCACCAGGCGCGCAGCCTCGAACTCTTCAGGGGTCGAGGTGTACTTGAGCGTCAGTTCCCATGGCTGCAAGCCCTGGGACTCCGCCTCATCCTCGAACGCCCACTGGATCTGGTCTTTTTGATCGTCGGCCGGCAGGTCCTTGATCTCGTCGGCTAGCTGGGGCGACTCCTGCAGGTACTTTTTCAGCGCTTCTTCGTGTCTGGCTTCTTGGGTCAATTCTTTAACGGTCATGGCGTTCTCGCTGATCTGGGGAATGGAAGATGGATCTGGATCATCAAGGATCTCTCTGACGCAAAAAACCGTGTGAAGCCCGGTTTGTCTGGCCTTCAGAACCATTCGGGGATCATCTGAAAACTGCAAAGTGGTACGTGTGCAACGTCCGAATATAGGACGTTTGGTCGACGATTTATATGGACTTTTACATCAAATCTACAAAAAAACCGTTGATCGGCCTTTCTGAAAATTTTCCCTCGCTACCCAGGAACAACGTTCAAAAGGTAAAGTCATAGCGATGTGCCATATAGGCACTTCACAAGGAATCGGTGATGCGCAATTTTCCCAAGCTTCCATCTACCCTGTTTGCAACCGGCATGGCGGCCCTTCTTCTCGGCAGCCTGGCAATGCCCGATTCGGCTCAAGCCGGTCTGGAGTACAAATTCGACAGCGCAAACTCTTCCGATAAATTTTTGGTTTTCCACAACTATTACGGCACAGACGTGATGGTCAAATCAGGCCTCAGTATCGAAGACGTGGAAAAATTACAAAGAATGGTTAAAACCGATACGGCAGATCTTGAAGAGCTGAAGAAAACCGTCAGTACACAGGCGCGGCTCATCGAAGAGTTGAAAAAGAACACGGTGTCCGGTTCGAGTTCGACTGCCAGCGAAGTGGATAAACTCAAGCGCACCGTCAGTGATCAGGACACAGCGCTGAAAAACCTCGCCAAGGCCATGGACGAGTTCAAACGCAACAGTGGTTCGAGCTCCAGTTCCAGCGCCAGCGAAGTGAACGACCTGAAACGCACGGTCAGCGAACAGAACACCGGTTTGGTCAACCTTGCCAAGGCTGTGGACGAACTCAAACGCAATAGCAGCTCGAATTCCAGCTCCAGTTCCAGCGAAGTCAACGACCTCAAGCGGACGGTCAGCGAACAGGACAACGGACTGAAAAAGCTCGCCAGTCAGATGGACGATCTGAAGCGAAGCAGCAGCTCGAATTCCAGCTCAAGCGCAAGCTCTAGCTCAAGCGAAGTGAGTGATCTGAAACGCGCGGTCAGCGAACAGGACAACGGTCTGAAAAAGCTCGCCAGTCAGATGGACGATCTGAAGCGCAGCAGCGGCGGCTCGAACTCCAGTTCAAGCTCCAGCGAAGTGAACGACCTCAAGCGTACCGTCAATGAACAGGAAAACGACTTGAAAAGACTTGCCAGCCAGGTGGAAGACCTCAAGCGTAGCGCCGGTTCGAGTTCCAGCTCGAGCTCCAGCGACCTGTCCAGCCTTAAGCGGGAAGTCAGCGATCAGGACAACCAACTGGATCAGCTGAAACGCACCGTGGAAGATTTGAGCAGAAAGGTGAAATAACAAGGGAACGGTGCCTGGACAGGAATCGCATAACACCGATTTAACCCTGCTTTTTCTGGGCACCACCCTTCCCCCCCCGTCATTGCAATTTTTTTGGTTCGACTGACTGCATTCCTCTGCTTCATCAAGGTAGCAGCGTCTGTGTTTTTTTATGGCTGGTGGAGCACAACCTATATCCCGCTCCTACTGGCATCGATCGTGTTCAACTACACCGTTGGATACATCATTGCGAAAAACCATGAGCGAGCCCGGGCAAAATCTAAGGCAGCCCTGTATGTTGGAGTCATCAGCAATCTACTGCTGCTCTGCTACTACAAATACTCCAATTTCTTTCTAGGTGAGGTTGCCCGATCTACCGGCGTCCACATGCCGACCCTTGAACTCGTGCTACCGCTCGGTATTTCTTTTTTCACATTTACCCAGATCGCTTTCCTCGTTGATGCCTGGAAAGGCAAAGCCCAAGAATACAATTTTTGGCACTACCTGCTGTTCGTAACCTGGTTCCCCCACCTGATTGCGGGTCCGATCTTGCACCACGGGCAAATGATGCCTCAATTCAAAGACCCGGAGATCGACCGCATCCGGTCAAGGAACATCTCTATTGGTGTTGCGTTATTCGCGGTCGGGCTCGGTAAGAAATTATTGCTTGCTGATCCCATCAGTACCTATGCGGACCCGGTATTTCATGCGGCCGCCACTGGACAGGCGATTGGGCCAATGATTGCTTGGGTCGGGGCCATCGCTTATACGTTGCAAATTTACTTTGACTTTTCTGGCTACTCGGATATGGCTGTCGGCCTCTCCATGTTGTTCGGAATCCACCTCCCTATAAACTTTAACTCACCTTACAAAGCCCGAAACATCATTGAATTCTGGCGCCGCTGGCATATGACACTGTCCCAATTTTTAAGGGACTACCTGTATATCCCCTTAGGCGGGAATCGAAAGGGAGAAACACGCCGCCTGGTCAATCTAATGCTCACGATGCTGCTTGGTGGCCTTTGGCATGGTGCGAATTGGACCTTTGTCATCTGGGGCGCTCTTCATGGCGCTTATCTATGCATCAACCATATGTTTCAGAAGATACCGCCGCCCTTAAGGATGTCAGGGTTGCTTCCTGCAGCGATTACAATTCCGGCGAGTGTCTTGCTAACGTTCTGCGTGGTTGTCATCGCATGGGTATTCTTCCGCGCCGAGAGCATCCATTCAGCCCAAACTATAATTGTCGCAATGGCGGGTTTCGAAGAGCCAGTTGCGTGGGAGGCCATATTCAAAACGATAAGCTTTCTGCCATTGCTCGCTTACTTTTCAATATCAATGCTGATTATCTGGGCATTTCCAAACGTTTATGAGGTATTAGACCTGCTACATAAACGAATTCAGATTAACGGTGATGAAGGTCATAGAGTAAGTTCGATGGTCTGCGTCACAGCCGGGATCGTCTGCGTGGCGGTGATAGGCGCAAGCATGTTGTCTACTTTCGGAACAAACGTCATCAGCCCTTTCCTCTATTTCCAATTCTGACCATGACCCTATATAGAAAATTCATCATTTCTGCGGCTTGCGCGACCATTGTTTCCTTTGGTGCGTTTTATGCTGCATTTCTGTATCAGTTTGACGCGCCGATACCATCCGGATATGACGCGGCCAACTGGAATACTTATAAGAATCTGGTAGGGATCAATACACCAGGTAAACGAATATTATTATTTGGCGATTCAAGCACAGTATTTGGCGTTAACAGCGAGTTGTTATCTAAAAAGACTGGCATGCCAGTTGCCAATATGGCGCTACATGGCGGCCTTCCGTTAGATGCCCTTACCAAATCGGTCATCAAAAACTCCCGCGAGGGGGACACGGTCGTAATGTCCTTGGTGTGGCTATACTACTTCAAAGACTACCGAACGCCTGAGGATTGGATCTTAAGAGAAATGGTAGCTTGGTATGGTGACTATTTTTATAGTCTTCCCTTTTTGACGAAACTCAAATACATGTCCGCGATTGACATGAAGACTCTTTACACAAACATGGACGTAAAATCCAAGAAAGATGCTGTATTGAAGGAGTTTCCTTATCGCAGGGCTCTGACTATGGATGAGATTAGAGTCCAATACGCAAAAATCGATCGAACCGCCCCGCAACCGTTCTCCTATTCATACCTTAACATGAACTCCTCTGGAGACATTCAAGGCGCGTGCGGTACTCACCCCATAGCAAATATGGTGAGCATTGATATCCCTCAAAACCCAAAAGTCAATAAGAACGTACTAGAACTGCTCTCAGATACCGCAAAAGAGCTCAAAAGCAAAGGTGTTGCATTTTACATTGCGCCAAGCGTAACCGTTCAAGATGAACGATCGAACAAAGAGTCCTACCACAAAGCTTTGATGACTATGATGGAGCAAATAAGGGCTGCTGGTGTTCCTATCGTGGGCAACCCGGATGACTTCTATTTCCCTTTATCCAGTTTTTATGACACCGCATTTCATATAAATTGTGAGAACACGGTTGAGCGCACTAGCAGGCTATACACCATAATAAAAGATTACCTCCCAAAGACGACTCTGACAGCTTCACCCAGAGCCACCAACTAGCGGATTGCCAGAAAAGATCGACGGGGCCTTATGCTCGCCCTTTTTCTAAACAAACAAGCCGCCCAAAGGCGGCTGAACTTAATGGGGCAGCTAAGCTTTTTTCGTTGTCGCCAGCAATCCGAACAGGAAGAAGGCCAAAGCCCCCGCGCTCGGTACGATCAGGATATCCCAAGCCATTGCCATTGGTCCGAACGCCATCAAAACAGCAGCCCATGCAAAGAATCGCTCAGCAGAGCGGGCAGTGGTTTTCGTTACGGCTATCGCGGCCTTCAAGTTTAGGAGGAGCATCACCACAATTGGAATGAAGAATATCAGCCCGCCTTTCCACAGCAGTGTAAGGTAATAAACGTGGGTTGAGGTGTTAGCTTCCAAAGCCTTGGACAGCCCCTCTGTCGAATACCGACCGTAGCCAGCGAACCCGCTGCCGATGATTGGGCTCGCTTTAACTTCATTAAAGCCAGCGATAGCCAACTCTACACGGCCAGTTGCAAACTGATCGGCCTGTTTCTCCCACTTCTTATCAACAATTTGGCCCTGCGGCGAACCGAGCGGCTCGTAGCCGGCCAAAACGTCATTTCCAGAATCAGTTCTGATAGCTTCAATGGAAGACAACATGCGGCTTTCGTTCATGCCCCGCGCGTACGTCACCGCAAACGCCATCAGGATAGTGAGAATGACGACGACACAAGCACGCCGAGCGTCAGCATTACGGAATGCGTAAACCACCACAGCCCCAAGAATCCACACCAACAGAATCTGGGCGCTTCGAGAATCGCTGCCGATGATCAGGAAGGATGCGCAGAACAGCGCAACCCACAGCAATACTGATACCGGCTTGCTGGCTTTACCACCAATGAGAGTTCCGCAAAGAATCACTGCCTGCAAGCACACCAGGTGTGCGAGGCTCAGAACGCCAAACGTTGCAAACACTGGAAGGCCAAAGAATTCGGCATTCATTGCCGCGAGACCTTGGGTGCCAATATAAATGCGAACGTCCTGCTCAAGGTAAAGTATGCGGGTAGTAACCACGATCAAAAATAGAGCAGAAAAGAGTGACAGCCAGTAAAAAACTTTTCCTATCTCATGAGTTTTAGAGACATATTTACCAAGAAACAAGAAAGACGGTGCGAACATAATTAACACTAGTGAAAAAATATGTTTAACCACATCTCCGTCAGGGGATATTTTATTGGCCGCGAATATTGAAATTAGGCCAAAAACCATTGTCGCAATATACGCAAGCGCAGTGCGGCCGAAGGTCATCAAAAATGCGACTCCAATAATAGGAGCAAGCAGAAATGCCGGATTAATATCATAGCCCATTAGCGAAAACATCACTATTGGTAACGACATTGCAGCCCCAATCACAGGTACAAGTACCCCGCTCCTGGTATTTGAATAATTCAGCGTTTGCGCGAGAGACATTCTAACTCTTCCTGAAAATATAAATGAGCTGATGCAAGTCTGTATCGAGGAAGCCAAACAGCTTTGCATCTGCCCTAAGTGCTGCTGGCAAGGTGCGGCACAAGGTACCGAATCCTTGGAAAAAAGCGTCAGCGGCGCACCGAGGATACATCAGGCAAAAATGTTTCTCTAGGTTTCAGTTTCCAGCCAGCCTGCTGCAGTAATTCCGCCCCCGTTCGTCATACGGCCTCATCACCGATCACATACTTGCTCAAGGACACATTCACCTTCACATTCACAATCTCGAGTTCGTGATTTGGTTGTCGATCCTCTTGGTTGATTGCCTCGGCATCGCACCGGAAACCGTAGCCTGAGATCCCGACCGGCGCTTAAGGACGTTATCCAGTAAAAGATTGACAGTGTGGTGCCACTATCGAACTGGTTATTTTCCATATCGGCGTACCGCGCCTGTGTCGAGCAAGATACCGTAATAAGGGGAGCAGTCGTAGTGCCGCCCCCTTCATTGTCGATCTTGAGTTCTACATGATATCCAGCAGCTGATTTCCGTCGTTCAAAACCAGTTGATGACGCTTTCGTCCGTGATTCCAAACTGTTGCTCACCGGCACCCGGTGGAATTTGAATTGGTGCCCGAGACAGGAATCGAACCTGCGACCTTCGCGTTACGAGTGCGCTGCTCTACCGGCTGAGCTACACGGGCGGTGGGCTAAACCTAGCACCGGGTTCGAAAGCCAGCAACTTCACACCCTGTTTTACAGACAAAAAAATGCCCCGCAGCTTTCACTGCGGGGCATTTTTTATAACGTTGAAGCAATCAAGCGGGGGTGATTAAACGCCCGAAGCCTTGGCCGCTGCTACGTCTTTGATGGACAGTTTGATACGGCCGCGGTTGTCCACGTCCAGTACCAGTACTTCCACTTCCTGGCCTTCTTTCAGGATGTCGGTCACTTTCTCAACGCGAGCGTCACTCAGCATCGAGATGTGTACCAGACCGTCCTTGCCAGGCAGGATGTTGACGAATGCGCCGAAGTCGACGATGCGCTCAACCTTACCAACGTAGATCTTGCCGATTTCAGCTTCTGCGGTGATGCCCAGAACGCGCTGACGTGCTGCTTCAGCCGCTTCCTTGGTTTCGCCGAAGATCTTGATCGAGCCGTCGTCTTCGATGTCGATCGAAGCCTTGGTCTCTTCACAGATCGCACGAATGGTCGCGCCGCCTTTACCGATGACATCACGGATTTTGTCGGTGTCGATTTTCATCGCGATCATGGTCGGAGCATTTTCCGACAGTTCGGTGCGGGACTGACCAATGATCTGGTTCATCTGACCGAGGATGTTCAGGCGCGCTTCCAGGGCTTGGCCCAGAGCGATTTCCATGATTTCTTCGGTGATGCCTTTGATCTTGATGTCCATCTGCAGCGCGGTAACACCTTTGGCGGTACCGGCTACTTTGAAGTCCATGTCGCCGAGGTGGTCTTCGTCACCCAGGATGTCGGTCAGGACGGCGAACTTCTCGCCTTCTTTAACCAGACCCATGGCGATACCGGCAACCGGTGCCTTCATCGGAACGCCGGCGTCCATCAGAGCCAGGGAAGCGCCGCAAACGGAAGCCATCGAGCTCGAACCGTTGGATTCGGTGATTTCCGACACAACACGAATGGTGTATGGGAACACGTCGGCAGCAGGCAGCATGGCTGCAATCGAACGACGGGCCAGACGGCCGTGACCGATTTCGCGACGGCCAGCGCCACCCATGCGACCACACTCACCTACCGAGAACGGAGGGAAGTTGTAGTGCAGCATGAACGGGTCTTTTTTCTCGCCTTCCAGGGTGTCCAGCAGCTGTGCGTCACGGGCGGTGCCCAGTGTTGCAACAACCAGCGCCTGGGTTTCGCCACGGGTGAACAGAGCCGAACCGTGAGTCTTTGGCAGAACACCGACTTCGATGTTCAAAGGACGTACAGTCTTGGTGTCGCGACCGTCGATACGTGGCTTGCCGTTTACGATGTTTTCGCGAACGGTGCGGTATTCGATTTCGCCGAAAGCGGCTTTGACTTCGCTGGACGAAGGCTGGCCTTCTTCACCGGACAGCTTGGCAACCACCTGGTCCTTCAGCTCACCCAGGCGAGCGTAACGGTCGGCCTTGATGGTGATGGTGTAAGCCTGGGAGATCGCGTCGCCGAACTCGGCACGGATAGCGCCCAGCAGAGCAGTGGCTTCTGGCTGTGGAGCCCAGGTCCAGGTCGGCTTGGCAGCTTCGGCGGCCAGTTCCTTGACGGCGTTGATCACCACCTGGAACTCGTCGTGAGCAAACAGTACCGCGCCCAGCATCTGGTCTTCGGTCAGCTCTTTGGCTTCCGATTCAACCATCAACACGGCTTCCGAAGTACCGGCAACGACCATGTCCAGGCTCGAAGCTTTCTGTTGTTCGTAAGTCGGGTTCAGCAGGTAGCCAGTGCTTTCGTGGAACGCAACGCGGGCAGCGCCGATCGGGCCATCGAAAGGAATACCGGAGATAGCCAACGCAGCCGAGGTACCGATCATCGCAGCGATGTCCGGATCGGTTTTCTTGCTGGTGGAAACGACGGTGCAGACAACCTGCACTTCGTTCATGAAGCCTTCTGGGAACAGCGGACGGATCGGACGGTCGATCAGTCGGGAAGTCAGGGTTTCTTTCTCGGAAGGACGGCCTTCACGCTTGAAGAAACCGCCAGGGATCTTACCGGCAGCGTAAGTCTTTTCCTGGTAGTGAACAGACAGAGGGAAGAAGCCCTTGCCTGGATCGGCTTGCTTGGCGCCGACCACAGTCACCAACACGCTGACGTCGTCGTCAACGGTGACCAATACTGCGCCGGAGGCCTGACGGGCGATACGGCCAGTCTCGAGGGTAACGGTCGACTGACCGAACTGGAATTTTTTGATTACCGGGTTCACGGTGTCCTACCTTCTTTTGTGGCTCTTGGGGAACTTGTCTTCTTGCGAAATTCTTGGGCAATGTCGGGAATCGGCCCAACGCCTGTCCAGGGTAAAACGACTATCCAGATAAAACTTGAGGCTGGGAGCCTGCCATGTGCCAGCGGGAAACCCACTGGCGCACGACAGACAACCAACCTCTAGCGCAATCGCTTATTAGCGACGCAGACCCAGGCGACCGATCAGAGCCTGATAACGACCCAGATCCTTGCCTTTCAGGTAGTCCAGCAGCTTACGACGCTGGTTAACCATGCGGATCAGACCACGACGGGAGTGGTGATCTTTACCGTTGGCCTTGAAGTGACCTTGCAGCTTGTTGATGTTGTGGGTCAGCAGTGCAACTTGCACTTCTGGCGAACCAGTGTCACCAACAGCTTGCTGGTAGTCAGCTACGATTTGAGCTTTTTCTTGAACGTCGAGAGCCATGAGGCAATCCTTTTATCAGGAAACTGTTTCAAAGAAACAGCTTCAACAGGCCAGGGACAAATCCCTGTATCTAAAAATGAGTAGTGACCGTGCCTGTTAACAGCCACCCTCGTCCGGTCATTCTGACCGAATCAGTCGACGTGGCGCGATGCGCCCGTCTTCGCTCACTTCACCGATACCGATGAAGCGACCGTTGTGATCCTGTACCCGTACCATGCCGAACTTCGGTGCATCCGGGGCTCGTACCGGTTGGCCGTTAAGCCAGTAGAACGAACTGTGCTCCGAGAACTGCAACAGTGGCCAATCCAGAAGGCCGCTGTCCGATGGCATCAGGAAGCGGTCGACCGCTTCGTTGCCGCCTTCGGCATGTACCGCTTCCAACTCTTCAAGCGTGACCGTCTGCGCCAGCGTGAAAGGCCCGGCCTGGGTACGTCGCAATTCAGCCACGTAAGCGCCACAACCGAGTTGCTCACCGATATCCTCCACCAGGGTGCGGATATAGGTGCCTTTGCTGCAATCCACCGCAAGCCGCGCAGTATCACCTTCAAAGGCCAGCAATTCCAAGCGCGCAATAGTAACAGAACGCGGTTCACGCTCCACTACTTCGCCTGCACGGGCCAGCTTGTACAGCGGCTGGCCATCACGCTTGAGCGCCGAGTACATCGGCGGTATCTGACTGATTTGCCCGCGAAAATTCGGCAGAACAGCTTCGACATCTGCGCGACCAACGGTCACCGGACGCTCCTGCAAAACTTCACCCTCGGCATCGGCCGTGGTGGTGGTCTTGCCCAGTTGCGCCAGGGTTTCGTAACCCTTGTCGGAATCGAGCAGGTACTGCGAGAACTTGGTGGCCTCACCGAAGCACAACGGCAACACGCCGGTGGCCAGCGGATCGAGACTGCCGGTGTGACCGGCTTTCTCGGCGTTCAGCAGCCAGCGAACCTTCTGCAACGCGGCGTTGGAGGTGAACCCCAATGGCTTGTCGAGCAGAATGATACCGCTGACGTTACGACGGATACGTTTGACCTGAGCCACCGATTACTCCTTGGCGTCTTCGGGTTCAGCCGCTACCGGGTGCTGATTGTCTTCAGCCACCGCACGCTCGATCAGGGCCGACAGGTGCGCGCCACGCACGACGCTTTCGTCGTAGTGGAAGTGCAACTGCGGAACGCTGCGCAACTTCATTTCACGAGCCAACTGCATGCGCAGGAAACCGGCGGCTGAGTTGAGCACCTTGATGCTTTGCGCGATGTCTTCGGCGTTGTCCTGGCCCATCACGGTGATGAAGATCTTGGCGTGACCGACGTCACGGCTGACTTCAACAGCGGTAATGGTGACCAGACCGACGCGCGGGTCTTTGACTTCACGACGGATCAGCTGTGCCAGCTCACGCTGCATCTGATCGCCGATACGTTGGGTACGGCTGTATTCTTTTGCCATGTCTTGTTACCTGTTACTGCCCCACGGTGAAACCCGAGGGGTCTGAAAGCGGCAAACGCCCGGCCTGACAAAAGCCAGACCGGGCGTTGCGTTTAGAGTCCTGACGCGGTGCCGCGCATTTGCATGCGGCGGCTTGGCGTGGCCCTTGAAGTGCGCGAGTTAGAGGCTGCGAGCAACCTGAACCTTCTCGAAGACTTCGATCTTGTCACCGACTTTGACGTCGTTGTAGCTCTTCACGCCGATACCGCATTCCATGCCGGCACGTACTTCGGAAGCGTCATCCTTGAAGCGGCGCAGGGATTCCAGCTCGCCTTCGAAGATAACGATGTCTTCACGCAGTACACGGATTGGACGGTTACGGTGAACAACACCTTCGATAACCATGCAACCGGCGATCGCGCCAAACTTCGGCGAACGGAACACGTCACGCACTTCAGCGGTACCCAGGATGTTCTCGCGAACATCGCTGCCCAGCATACCGGTGAGGGCTTTCTTGACGTCTTCGATGATGTCGTAGATCACGTTGTAGTAACGCATATCCAGACCTTCCTGCTCGACGATCTTGCGAGCGCCAGCATCGGCACGCACGTTGAAGCCAAACAGTACAGCGTTGGAGGCCAGTGCCAGGTTAGCGTCGGACTCGGTGATACCACCGACGCCGCCACCGACAACACGCACTTGCACTTCGTCGTTACCCAGGCCGTTCAAGGCACCGTTCAACGCTTCCAGCGAACCACGGACGTCGGATTTGAGGACGATGTTGAGCGTCTTCTTCTCTGCCTGACCCATGTTTTCGAAGATATTTTCCAGCTTGCCGGCGTGAGCGCGAGCCAGTTTGACTTCGCGGAACTTGCCTTGACGGAACAGAGCCACTTCACGGGCTTTCTTCTCGTCCGACAGCACGCTCATCTCATCGCCAGCGTCCGGGGTACCGTCCAGGCCGAGGATCTCGACAGGGATGGAAGGACCGGCTTCTTTGATCGGCTTGCCGTTCTCGTCGAGCATGGCGCGTACACGGCCATAGTTCGAACCGACCAGGACCATGTCGCCTTGGCGCAGGGTACCGTCTTGAACCAGAACGGTTGCAACCGGGCCACGACCCTTGTCGAGACGCGATTCAACCACCACACCACGGCCAGGAGCCGAAGGCGTCGCTTTCAGTTCCAGAACTTCGGCTTGCAGCAGAACAGCTTCGAGCAACTCGTCCACGCCAGTACCGACTTTCGCCGAAACCGATACGAACGGGGTGTCGCCGCCCCACTCTTCCGAAGTCACGCCGTGAACCGACAGCTCGCTACGGATGCGATCGAGATCAGCGCCCGGCTTGTCGATTTTGTTCACTGCAACAACCAGTGGAACACCGGCAGCCTTGGCGTGCTGGACCGCTTCAATGGTCTGCGGCATTACGCCGTCGTCCGCTGCAACCACCAGGATCACGATGTCAGTCGCCTTGGCACCACGGGCACGCATTGCGGTAAACGCGGCGTGACCCGGGGTATCGAGGAAAGTGACCATGCCGCGATCAGTTTCAACGTGGTACGCACCGATGTGCTGGGTGATACCGCCGGCTTCGCCTGCAGCTACCTTGGCACGACGGATATAGTCGAGCAGCGACGTCTTACCGTGGTCAACGTGGCCCATTACGGTCACGACTGGCGCACGGGAGAACGTCTCACCTTCAAACTTCAGGGACTCGGCCAGGGAATCTTCCAGGGCGGTGTCGCTGACCAGGGTCACTTTGTGGCCCAGTTCTTCGGCTACCAGTTGAGCAGTTTCCTGATCAAGCACCTGGTTGATGGTCGCTGGCGTACCCAGTTTGAACATGAACTTGATGATTTCAGCAGCCTTGACCGACATCTGATTGGCGAGATCGCCAACAGTGATGGTCTCGCCGATCTGCACATCACGCACGACAGGGCCGGTTGGGCTCTGGAAACCGTGGGCGTTGCGTTTCTTCAGCTTGGCCTTGCCGCGACCACCACGACGGAAGCCATCGCTTTCTTCGTCGGTAGTACGTGGTGCAACGCGTGGAGCAGGCGCTTTCTCTTTAACCGAAGCACGATGCGGAGCGTTTTTGCGCTCACCATCGCCACTGCCACGACGATTGTTATCGTCGGCGCGTGGTTTGTCCGGACGGCGCTGTTCGTTCTGCTTGTTGCGAACGTCAGCAGACGGTGCTGGAGCAGCGGCTACAACCGGCGCGCTTTCGCGTACTGGCTCAGCAACTGCAGCAGGGGCTGCAACGGCGTCGTTAGTAGCGGATTGCGCAGCAGCAGGCTGGCGACGCGCTTCTTCTTCGGCGCGACGCTTGGCTTCTTCTTCAGCCTTCTGACGAGCAGCATTTTCTACTGCGCGACGTTCTTCCAGTTCGCGTTTGCGCTCGGCTTCAATTTCTTCCGGGCTGCGCTGTACGAAGACTTTCTTCTTGCGTACTTCAACGCTGATGCTTTTGCTGCCAGCAACACGCAGGGTGCTGGTGGTTTTGCGCTGCAGTGTGATCTTGCGCGGTTCTTCCACTTTCGCCTTGTGGCTGCTCTTCAAGTGAGTCAGCAAAGACTGCTTCTCACTATCGCTCACACCTTCATCGGCGGCGGTGTGCGGCAGACCTGCCTCACGCATCTGCTGCAACAGGCGCTCTACCGGTGTTTTGACCTCATCGGCCAGTTGTTTCACCGTGACTTGCGTCATGCACTTCTCTCCTCAGGCCGCGCCTAATTACTCGAACCAGTGGGCTCGGGCGGCCATGATCAACTTGCCGGCACGATCATCGTCAATGCCGTCGATGTCGAGCAGGTCGTCAATAGACTGCTCGGCCAGGTCTTCGCGGGTAATTACGCCGCGCACCGCCAGTTCCATCGCCAGATCCTTGTCCATACCCTCAAGCGAGAGCAGGTCTTCGGCCGGATGGGCGTCTGCCAGCTTTTCCTCAGTAGCGATGGCTTTGGTCAACAAACGATCCTTGGCGCGAGCGCGAAGCTCGTTGACGGTTTCTTCGTCAAAGCCTTCGATGTTGAGCATTTCTTCCAACGGTACGTAGGCAATCTCTTCCAGGCTGGTGAAGCCTTCATCTACCAGCACCTGTGCAAGGTCTTCGTCGACTTCCAGCTCGTCGATGAAGTTGCGCAGGATGTCGCCGGTTTCTGCTTGCTGCTTAGCCTGGATGTCCGATTCGGTCATCACGTTCAGGGTCCAGCCAGTCAACTGGCTAGCCAGACGCACGTTCTGACCACCGCGACCGATGGCCTGAGCCAGATTGTCTGCGCCAACGGCGATGTCCATTGCATGGGCATCTTCGTCAACGATAATTGCCGCAACCTCAGCCGGGGACATGGCGTTGATTACGAACTGAGCCGGGTTGTCATCCCACAGGACGATATCCACACGCTCACCGCCCAACTCACCCGACACTGCCTGGACGCGCGAACCGCGCATACCGATGCAAGCGCCCTGCGGGTCGATGCGTTTGTCTTTCGAGCGGACCGCGATCTTGGCACGCGAACCCGGGTCACGGGAGGCTGCCATTACTTCGATCAGGCCTTCAGCGATTTCCGGCACTTCGATGCGGAACAACTCGATCAGCATTTCCGGCGCGGTACGCGACAGGATCAGCTGCGGGCCGCGGTTCTCGGTGCGGATTTCCTTGAGAAGCGCACGCAAGCGCACGCCAACCCGGAAGGTTTCGCGAGAGATGATGTCTTCACGAGCCAGCAACGCTTCAGCGTTGTTGCCCAGGTCGACGATCACGTTGTCGCGGGTCACTTTCTTCACGGTGCCGGAGATGATTTCCCCCAGGCGCTCGCGATAAGCGTCAACGACTTGAGCGCGCTCGGCTTCGCGAACTTTCTGCACGATGACTTGCTTGGCAGTCTGTGCAGCAATGCGGCCGAACTCGATGGATTCGATTTTCTCTTCGACTACATCACCCACCTGGGCGCCCGGGTGCGTTTCGGCAACCTTGCTCGGCCAGGTTTCGATGGCCGGATCATCCAGGTCTGCTTCTTCGACGACCGTCCAGCGACGGAATGTCTCGTAAGCACCGGTGTGGCGATTGATTTCCACACGCAGATCGACTTCGTCCTCGAAACGCTTTTTGGTAGCAGTGGCCAGGGCCAGCTCCAGCGCTTCAAAAATTACGTTTGCCGGTACGCCCTTTTCATTGGATACCGACTCAACAACCAGCAGTACTTCTTTGCTCATCGTACGCCTCGCCTTTCGCAAGCCATTGGATCCGCGGGATCCGCGTCTCAGTCAAAACTGGGAATAATGTTGGCCTTGTCGATCATATCGATCGGCAACAGGAACTCATGGTCTTCTACCTGCACCACGACGTCCTGCTCTTCTACACCGCGCAGAAGGCCCTGAAAGTTGCGTCGTCCCTCAAAAGGCGAGCGCAGCTTGATCTTCACTTGTTCACCGGCAAATTTTGCAAACTGCTCAATAGTGAACAGCGGGCGTTCCATGCCAGGCGAGGAAACTTCAAGGGTGTATTCAACGGCGATTGGATCTTCAACATCCAGGACACCGCTGATCTGACGGCTGACGATGGCACAATCGTCCACCAGCACACCGCCCTCTTTATCAATATAAACGCGCAACATTGAGTGGCGACCTTGAGCCGAAAACTCAATACCCCAGCATTCATAGCCCAGGGCCACGACCACCGGGGCCAACAAGGCCTGCAACTCTTCTAGCTTGCTCGACACCTGAACCCCCTCGTGCATGTATGTGCATGCTATGCAAAATAAAAAAATGGGCGAAACGCCCATCCTTGAAACGCCGTCGAACAGCGGCGTAGAAAGTGTCCAGCTAACAAAAAGCCCCTTAAAAGGGGCTCCTTAAACTGGTTGCGGGGGCCGGATTTGAACCGACGACCTTCGGGTTATGAGCCCGACGAGCTACCAGACTGCTCCACCCCGCGACAAAGCTGGGGCGGAAGTATACGACCGATCCCTGACAGGGTCAATGTAACCTTCCACCTACAAGAAAGCCCGCAACAGCGGGCTCTCCTGATAATTGGTACCGAGAAGGGGACTCGAACCCCTACACCCTATGGGCACAACCACCTCAAGGTTGCGTGTCTACCAATTCCACCACCTCGGCAATACTACGTTTGAAACCCTTCTTACTTTTGCTCTTGAGCTGGAGGCACGTCAGTCGCTGGAGTAGCCGACTTTTGCTCTTGAAGCACCGGTACATCATCAGAAGCCGGTTGTTGCTTTGGAACTTCCAACACTGCCGGGTTTGGCAAACCTACTTGAGTCAGCTGCTGAGCTTTCTCTTTAGCAAAGTAACCTAACCCTAAGCTGGTTATGAAGAAACCGGCGGCAAGTATAGCAGTAAACTTACTAAGAAAGGTAGAGGAACCTTGGCTTCCGAACACAGTATTTGAAGCACCTGCTCCGAAAGACGCGCCAGCATCCGCACCTTTACCCTGCTGCAGCAATACCAGAGCAACTACGCCCAATGCACCCAGCAGATGAAAAACGACTACGACTGTTTCCAGCATTTTTTCAGTTTCCCGCGGCGCGACAAATCGCACCGAACTCATCTGCATTCAGGGAAGCTCCACCAATGAGCCCCCCATCGATATCCGGCATGCCGAACAGTTCGACCGCATTGGCCGCCTTCACGCTGCCGCCGTATAGAAGCCGCACACCTTGTGCGACCTCAGAATTCTCTGCCGCCAACTGAGCGCGAATGGCTGCATGCACATCCTGCGCTTGTTGCGGCGAAGCAGTCAGCCCAGTGCCAATGGCCCAGACTGGCTCGTAAGCAATTACTGCATTTGCAAAGGCACCTACACCCAGCTCCTCTATGATACTGCCTAGCTGACGCCCGACAACCTCTAGAGTTTTACCGGCTTCGCGCTGCTCAAGGGTTTCCCCTATGCACAACACCGGGATCAAGCCACATGCCTGCGCCGCTGCGAACTTGCGAATCAGCACACCGTCCTGCTCGCCCATAATCTGGCGGCGCTCGGAATGCCCGACAAGAACCAGGGAACAACCTGCATCCACCAATTGACTCGGCGCGATTTCACCGGTCAGTGCACCTTGCATGGCTTCCACCGCAGAGTTCTGCGCGCCGACCGAAATCGACTTGCCGTTCAAGCCATCAATCACTTGATTGATATGCAAGCAAGGCGGGAATACCGCTACATCAACACCGCTCGGCAAGGCCAGATGACGAAGGCCATTGATCAGCTCAGCGACGCTGGCGCGGGTACCGTGCATCTTCCAGTTACCAGCTACCATAGGGCGACGCATGCTGTACCTCGTCGGTCAAAGTGGGCGCAGATGTTACCCAACACAATCATGGCTGGCAAGCCGAATTCAGGCAGAAACTTCAGTAACCAGTTTTGCCAGCTCTTCGGCGTAGCCACGGACCTGTGTTTCGTCCTCGCCTTCAACCATCACGCGCACCAACGGCTCCGTCCCGGACTTGCGCAACAACACGCGCCCGCGGCCGGCCATAGCCTGGGTAACACGGTCGCTGGCTTCCTTGACCGCCGGATGGTCGAGCGGACTCGCGCCCCCACCGAACCGGACATTGATCAGCACCTGAGGGCACTTGCGCAGCGCCTGACGGGCCTGAGCAAGTCCTTCCGAGCGCGTTTTCAGCGCCATCAGCACCTGCAACGCCGCGATGATCGCATCACCTGTGGTGGTGTGATTGAAGCAGACGATATGACCCGAGTTCTCACCGCCTACCAACCAGTTACGCTCCAGCAAGTCAGCGATCACATAACGGTCGCCAACGTTGGCACGCACGAAAGGAATCGACAGATCCGCCAGGGCCAATTCGAGCCCAAGGTTACTCATCAATGTACCAACCACGCCGCCTTGCAGCTTGTCGCGCTCATGCAGATCGCGGGCGATGATGTACAGCAACTCGTCACCATCTACGATGGCGCCTGTGTGGTCGACCATCAAGACGCGATCACCGTCACCGTCAAAGGCAATACCCAGATCGGCGTGTTCGGCCAATACCGCAGCCTGCAACTGCCCCATATGGGTCGAACCGCAATTGTCATTGATGTTCAAGCCGTTTGGCTGAGCAGAAAGCACAACGACTTCGGCACCCAACTCGCGGAACACGCTAGGTGCAACCTTGTAGGTCGCGCCGTGAGCGCAGTCGATCACGATTTTCAGGCCGGCGAAGTTGGTACCGGTCGGCACGCTGCTCTTGCAGAATTCGATATAGCGGCCAGAGGCATCGTTGATTCGCGAAACTTTGCCGATCTTGCTCGACTCAACCACGGTCATCGGGGTGTCGAGCAACTCTTCAATCATCAGTTCGACTTCATCCGGCAGCTTGGTGCCCTTTCCGGAGAAGAACTTGATGCCGTTGTCATCATGAGGATTGTGCGAGGCACTGATCACAATACCGGCTTCAGCATGAAAGGTACGCGTCAGGTAAGCGATCGCCGGCGTTGGCATCGGGCCCAACAGCATCACGTCAGCACCTGCCGACGTCAGACCAGCCTCGAGCGCGGACTCAAACATGTAACCGGAGATCCGGGTGTCCTTGCCAACCAGCACCTTGCAGGCGCCCATTTTGCGGAACGCCATGCCTGCAGCCCAACCGAGCTTGAGCATGAAATCAGGAGTTATCGGGTATTCACCGACCCGACCACGGATACCGTCGGTGCCAAAGTATTTTTTGCTCATAAGTGCTCCATCATTCTTATTCGGCTGATTCCACTGCGGCGATCATCCGCACCACGTCCACTGTTTCGGCTACATCATGGACGCGCAATATACGCGCACCCTTGGCCGAAGCCAGCGCCGCGAGCGCCAGACCACCAAACAGGCGTTCTCCAACCGGGCGATTCAAGGCCTGACCTATCATGCTCTTTCGCGAAACCCCAACCAACAAGGGCCGCCCCAAGGCATGCAGGTCTTCCATATGTTTGAACAAGCTTAGATTGTGCTGCAAGGTTTTTGCGAACCCAAACCCCGGATCAAGAATAATCCGCTCAGCAGGGATTCCCACCAACGCACACTGGGCCATACGCTCAGCGAGAAACTCGCAGACCTCTTTAGTCACGTCCTCGTAGTGCGGATTATCCTGCATATCGCCCGGCTCACCGAGCATATGCATCAGACACACCGGCAATCCGGTGGCGGCTGCCGCATCCAGGGCACCGTCTCGGCGCAGCGAGCGCACATCATTGATCAAGCCCGCTCCGAGCCGTGCGGTTTCGCGCATGACCGCCGGAGTGGAGGTATCAACCGAAATAATCACATCCAGTTCGCGATTGATGAGTTCAACGATAGGCGCCACGCGCTCCAGCTCTTCAAGTGGCGAAACCGCCCTTGCACCGGGCCGGGTCGATTCGCCACCGACATCGATCAGCGTGGCGCCCGCCGCTACCATCGCCTCGGCGTGGCGCAGGGCCGCGTCGAGCTGGCTGTATCGGCCGCCATCAGAAAAGGAATCGGGAGTGACATTGAGAATACCCATGACATGCGTCTGGGCCAAATCAAGAACCCGGTTGCCGCAAGGCAACCGGGTCGAGGACTGAACAGAAGTCATTTCAAACCTTAGACGTCAGCAGCCGGACCGCCGATCGGTGTTTGCGGACGCTCATCCTGGACCACCGGAGGTGTCCCGGAAGTACCGGTGCCGCCACCCGACCAGTCGCGTGGTTCGCGAGGGGTACGTCCGGCCATGATGTCATCGATCTGATCGGCATCGATCGTCTCGTACTTCATCAAGGCATCCGCCATGGCGTCGAGCTTGTCACGGTTATCCGTGAGGATCTGCTTGGCCGTGCCGTAGCACTGATCAATGATGCTGCGCACTTCGGAGTCAATCAGCTTGGCTGTCTCACCAGAGAAGCTCGCACCCTGACCACCGCCGCCGCGACCAAGGAATACTTCGCCCTCTTCTTCGGCATACATCAACGGACCGAGTTTTTCCGAAAGGCCCCACTTGGTCACCATGTTCCGCGCAATCTGGCTGGCACGCATGATGTCGTTGGACGCGCCGGTGGTAACACCGTCAAAGCCCAGGGTCATTTCTTCAGCGATACGGCCACCGTACAGCGAGCAGATCTGGCTGATCAGCGCACGCTTGGACAGGCTATAGCGATCTTCTTCCGGCAGGAACATCGTCACACCCAGCGCACGACCGCGCGGGATGATCGACACCTTGTAGACCGGATCGTGCTCTGGCACGACACGACCGACGATGGCGTGACCCGCTTCGTGATAAGCGGTGTTCTGCTTCTCTTTTTCCGACATGACCATGGATTTGCGCTCGGCGCCCATCATGATCTTGTCTTTCGCCAGTTCAAACTCTTTCATTTCGACGATGCGCTTGCCGGTACGGGCAGCGAACAACGAGGCCTCGTTCACCAGGTTAGCCAGGTCGGCACCAGAGAAACCAGGCGTACCGCGTGCAATCACCGCAGGAGCGACGTCGTCACCCATTGGCACTTTGCGCATGTGAACCTTGAGAATCTGCTCACGACCACGAATATCCGGCAGACCGACCACAACCTGACGGTCGAAACGGCCCGGACGCAGCAACGCGGGGTCCAGTACGTCGGGACGGTTGGTTGCAGCAATGACGATGATGCCGTCATTCATTTCAAAGCCGTCCATCTCAACCAGCAATTGGTTGAGTGTCTGCTCGCGCTCGTCATGACCGCCACCCATGCCGGCGCCACGATGACGACCGACAGCATCGATTTCATCGATAAAGATGATGCAGGGTGCGTGCTTCTTGGCCTGCTCGAACATATCGCGAACACGGCTGGCACCGACACCGACGAACATCTCGACGAAATCGGAACCGGAAATGGTGAAGAACGGCACTTTGGCTTCGCCGGCAATCGCCTTGGCCAGCAAGGTTTTACCGGTACCCGGAGGACCCACCATCAGCACGCCGCGTGGAATGCGGCCGCCCAGTCGCTGGAACTTGCCCGGATCACGCAGGAACTCGACCAGTTCACCGACCTCTTCCTTGGCTTCGTCGCAACCGGCAACGTCACCCAAGGTGGTTTTCACCTGATCTTCGGAGAGCAGGCGTGCCTTGCTCTTGCCGAAGCTCATCGGCCCGCCCTTGCCGCCCGCACCGCCCTGCATCTGCCGCATGAAAAACATGAACACGGCGATGATCACCAGGATCGGGAAGCTGGCGACCAGGAGTTGAGTCCAGATGCTTTGCTGCTCAGGCTGCTTGCCTTCGACCACGACGTGGTTATCCACGAGATCGCCGATCAGACCGTTGTCCTGAATGGCAGGACGAATGGTCTTGAAGCTATCGCCATCGGTGCGCTTACCGGTAATCACATAGCCGTCAACTGCTACGCGTTCGACCTTGCCATCCTTGACCTGCTGGATGAAGTCGGAATAGTTGAGGGTCTGCGGCTCGTTAGGGCTGGAGAAGTTGTTCATCACCGTCACCAGGACAGCCGCGATGATCAACCACAGGATCAGATTCTTTGCCATATCGTTCAATTAACTACCCTCTGAAGCAAGCTCCGCTAATGGCGCGCGCTTCGCATGATATTCACCGGCCTAACTTACTACATTACCTACGACTCTGGCAGGCGCCGTCTGTAACCCTTTGTGAAACACTTTCTACACAATATTCGCTAATGCTCACGGGGCGAAATACGAAAATCCTATCGACCCGCAAAAAAACCTCGATTTACTCGCTACGGCCACGATAGCCCCAAGCCAGCATGTATTGCTCGCGAGAACTGCCGCGGGAAGAATCCGGCTTGATCATCTGGACCTTGTCGAATTTCTGACGAGCGTCCTTCACGTAAGCATCAAACCCTTCGCCCTGAAACACCTTGATCACGAAATTACCACCCGGCTTGAGTATCCGAGCCGCCAGATCAAGAGCCAGCTCACATAGAAACATGGCTTTGGGCATATCCACCTCAGGCGTACCACTCATATTGGGGGCCATATCGGAAATCACAAGGTCCACCTGCGAATTACCCACGGCTTCGAGGATCTGAGCGAGCACTTCGTCCTGGGTGAAGTCACCCTGGATGAAAGTCACGTCCGGAATGCTGTCCATTTCCAGGATGTCCGAAGCGATCAGTCGCCCCTGACCACCGATCAGCCGACTAGTGACCTGCGACCAGCCGCCGGGCGCCGCTCCCAGGTCGACAACGCTCATACCCGGACGGATCAGTTTGTATTTCTCCTGGACCTCCAGAAGCTTGTAACTCGCACGCGAGCGATAACCATCCTTCTGCGCCTGCTTCACATAGGGATCATTGACATGTCTTTGCAGCCATTTAAGGCTTGTCTTGGAACGGGCCACGGGCCACCTCGAAAATAAAACGGGTCGTGATTAACTGGGCGGTCCCGGACTCGCTCGGGTAAACTGGCCGCCGCTTTTTACAAGATCAGACGCAGGGGTCAGATTATGCCGCTCACTCAAGAGCAGAAGAAACAGTACAAATCCATTGGCCATCATCTGAAACCAGTTTTGATTGTGGCTGACAACGGTTTGACTGAAGGTGTGTTAGCCGAACTTGAACGCGCTTTGGCGGATCACGAGCTGATTAAAATCAAGCTCAACATCCTCGATCGCGAGTCGCGCCTGGCGAACATTGCAGAACTGTGCAAGGTCGGCAAAGCGGACCTGGTTCAGGTCATCGGCAAGATGGCACTGATTTACCGCAAGAACTTCAGCGTCAACAAGCAGCTGTCGAACGTTCATCGCTTCAAGTGATGGCAAGGGTCAAGGGTGTGCTTCGCGCACCCTGCCACTCCATCCTGGCACCGGCTGCAACACCAGCACCACCCCGGAAAAGCCCAGAACAAGGTAACTGAACACCTGCCAGCGCACGGCATCCGGCCAACCGACGCGCACCGCGAAGAACATACCGCACGCATACAGCGCCATCAGCAGCAGTTGCCCACGAATATCGCGCCATAGACTGACAAGGCCCTCGGCATGAATCAGCACCAAAGCCTGAAAAATCACACACGCTGTGGCGAAACCCACCATCAGCGCATCAAGCATGCCTGCAATTTCGTCAATCAGCAGCGGCGCCAGGCCAATCTGGCCCAGCACCGGCAGCAGACCGATGTGTAACAGCCACAAGCCGCCCACCCACAACATCTGAGTGAGCTGCCAAAGCATGGAGCCCGCACGGAGCGGGCGCCTGCGTTTAGATGTGGCGTACTTCGACAATCTCGTACTCGATAACGCCGCCAGGCGTTTTCACGGCAACCACGTCACCCTCTTCCTTGGCAATCAAGGCGCGGGCCAGTGGTGAGCCCACCGAAATCTTGCCGAGTTTAAAGTCAGCCTCATCCTCACCCACAATGTGGTAAGTGACGCTTTCATCAGTCTCGACGTTGGCGATTTCAACGGTGGTACCGAAAATCACTTTGCCGGTGTGAGGAATGGTCGTGACGTCGATGATCACCTGATTCTGAATCCGGCCCTCGATGTCACGAATCCGCGCCTCGACCATCCCTTGCTGCTCACGGGCAGCGTGGTATTCGGCGTTTTCCTTCAAGTCACCCAACTCGCGGGCCGTGCCGATGTCCTGGCTGAGCTTCGGACGGACGACCTTGGTCAGGTGAGCGTGTTCTTCTTCCAGGGCTTTCGCGCCCTGGACGGTCATAGGGTACTTGATCATGCCTTCAATCCTGCGTGTAGATCCTGCAAGCGGCGTACGGTCTTCTCGGGACCGAACTTGAGCGCTTCGCAGATGGCTTCGCCAGCAGCAATAGTCGTGGTGCAGTAGATCTTGTGCTGCAGGGCATTACGACGAATGGAGTACGAATCAGCAATCGACTGACGACCTTCGGTGGTGTTGATGATCAGGGTGACTTCGTCATTCTTGATCATGTCGACCACGTGCGGACGACCTTCGGTCACCTTGTTCACACGGCGCACTTTCAGGCCTGCGGCTTCGATCAGCTTGGCAGTACCGGCAGTGGCTACCACTTCGAAGCCCAAGTTGATCAGATCACGGGCCACGCCTGCAACCAGTGGCTTATCGTCGTCACGCACGCTGATGAACGCGGTGCCGCCGGTCGGCAGCACTTCGCTGGCGCCCATCTGTGCCTTGGCGAACGCTTCGCCGAAGGTGTCACCCACGCCCATCACTTCACCGGTGGACTTCATCTCTGGGCCCAGGATCGGGTCCACACCAGGGAATTTGGCGAATGGGAACACCGCCTCTTTCACGCTGTAGAAGTTCGGGATGATTTCTTTGGTGAAGCCGATTTCTTTCAGGGTTTTACCGGCCATCACGCGTGCCGCGATCATGGCCAGGGAAACACCGATGCACTTGGACACGAACGGTACGGTACGGGAAGCGCGCGGGTTGACTTCGATGACGTAGATGTCTTCGCCTTGCAGCGCCAACTGCACGTTCATCAGGCCGACAACGCCCAGTTCCAGGGCCATTTTCTTGACCTGTTCGCGCATCTCGTCCTGGATGTGCGCAGGCAGCGAGTACGGCGGCAGGGAGCACGCCGAGTCACCGGAGTGAACGCCGGCCTGCTCGATGTGCTGCATGATCGCGCCGATCACCACGTCGGTGCCGTCGCAGACCGCATCCACGTCCATTTCGATGGCGCAGTTGAGGAAGTGGTCGAGCAGCACCGGGCTGTCGTTGGACACCTTCACCGCATCGCGCAGGTAGCGCTTGAGTTCTTCTTCTTCGTAGACGATTTCCATCGCACGACCGCCCAAAACATAGGACGGACGAACCACCAGCGGGTAACCGATCTTGGCGGCAGCACGAATCGCTTCGTCTTCGCTACGCACGGTGGCGTTTGGCGGCTGACGCAGGTTCAGGCGCTCAACCATTTGCTGGAAACGCTCACGGTCTTCGGCACGGTCGATGGCGTCAGGGCTGGTGCCGATGATTGGCACGCCAGCTTCTTCCAGGGCGCGAGCCAGTTTCAGCGGGGTTTGGCCGCCGTACTGGACGATCACGCCTTTTGGCTTCTCGACGCGGCAGATTTCCAGCACGTCTTCCAGGGTCACCGGCTCGAAGTACAGGCGATCGGAGGTGTCGTAATCGGTCGAAACGGTTTCCGGGTTGCAATTGACCATGATGGTCTCGTAACCGTCGGCGCGCAGGGCAAGTGCCGCGTGTACGCAGCAGTAGTCGAACTCGATGCCTTGGCCGATGCGGTTAGGACCGCCGCCCAGGATCATGATCTTGTCGCGGCCCGTCGGTGCGGCTTCGCACTCTTCCTCGTAAGTCGAGTACATGTACGCGGTGTCGGTGGCGAACTCGGCCGCGCAGGTGTCAACGCGCTTGTAGACCGGGAAGATTTCCAGCTTGTGACGGTGGCGACGCAGCGCCTTCTCGGTCACGCCCAGCAGCTTGGCCAGACGCATGTCGGAGAAGCCTTTGCGCTTGAGCTTGAACATCAAGTCGCGGTCGATGCTAGCCAGACCCAGGGTCTTGACCTTCTCTTCGTCCTTGATCAGGTCTTCGATCTGCACCAGGAACCACGGGTCGATCATGTTCATGCCGAAGATGTCTTCGACCGACAGACCGGCGCGGAACGCGTCAGCCACGTACCAGATACGCTCGGCACCCGGCACGGTCAGTTCGCGCTTGAGGATGCTCATGCTTTCCGGATTGCTCAGGTCGAGCTTCTCGTCCAGGCCGCAAACGCCCACTTCCAGACCGCGCAAAGCTTTCTGCAGGGATTCCTGGAAGGTCCGGCCGATCGCCATGACTTCACCGACCGACTTCATTTGAGTGGTCAGGCGCGCGTCGGCTTTCGGGAATTTCTCGAAGGCGAAGCGTGGCAACTTGGTCACGACGTAGTCAATGGACGGCTCGAAGGATGCAGGAGTAGCGCCGCCGGTGATTTCGTTCTGCAGCTCGTCCAGGGTGTAGCCGATCGCCAGCTTGGCAGCGATACGCGCAATCGGGAAACCAGTGGCTTTCGAGGCCAGTGCCGAAGAGCGGGATACACGCGGGTTCATCTCGATGACTACCATGCGGCCAGTGTCCGGGCAGATGCCGAACTGGACGTTGGAGCCGCCGGTTTCCACGCCGATCTCGCGCAGTACCGCCAGAGAGGCGTTACGCATGATCTGGTATTCCTTGTCCGTCAGGGTTTGTGCCGGAGCAACGGTGATCGAATCACCGGTGTGCACGCCCATCGGGTCAAAGTTTTCGATGGAGCAGACGATGATGCAGTTGTCCTTCTTATCGCGGACAACCTCCATCTCATACTCTTTCCAGCCGATCAGGGATTCATCGATCAGCAGTTCCTTGGTCGGCGACAGGTCGAGACCGCGGGCGCAGATTTCTTCGAACTCTTCGCGGTTGTAAGCGATACCGCCACCGGTGCCGCCCATGGTGAAGGACGGACGGATGATGCACGGGAAGCCAAGCTTCTCGAGCACTGCGTTGGCCTCTTCCATGCTGTGGGCGATACCCGAACGCGGGCAGTCCAGGCCGATGGATTTCATCGCCTTGTCGAAGCGCGAACGGTCTTCGGCCTTGTCGATGGTGTCAGCGTTGGCACCGATCATCTCTACGCCGAACTTCTCCAGAACGCCTTCGCGCTCCAGGTCCAGGGCGCAGTTCAGAGCAGTCTGGCCACCCATGGTCGGCAGCAACGCGTCCGGACGCTCTTTCTCGATGATCTTGGCAACGGTCTGCCATTTGATCGGCTCGATGTAGGTGGCGTCAGCCATATCCGGGTCGGTCATGATGGTCGCTGGGTTGGAGTTCACCAGGATGACGCGGTAGCCCTCCTCGCGCAGGGCTTTGCAGGCCTGGGCGCCGGAGTAGTCGAATTCGCAGGCCTGGCCGATCACGATCGGGCCAGCGCCGAGAATCAGGATGCTTTTAATGTCTGTACGTTTTGGCATGGGTTTGTCACTCAAATCCGCAGGTCAGTCGGCAAGCCGTCTTGTTCAATCTGTGAAGCCTTGAGGGGGCCGCCGATGTTCGGGACCGCCCCTCAAGCTTTGCAACATCAAGGCGAGCGATTAGCGTCGCTTGGCCATTTCGTTGATGAAGCGATCGAACAATGGCGCTACGTCGTTCGGGCCAGGGCTGGCTTCAGGGTGACCCTGGAAGCTGAAGGCGCTTTTGTCGGTACGCTCGATGCCTTGAAGGGTGCCGTCGAACAGCGATTTGTGAATCGCGCGGACGTTGGCCGGCAGGGTCGCTTCGTCTACCGCAAAACCGTGGTTCTGGCTGGTGATCATCACTACACCGGTATCCAGATCCTGGACCGGGTGGTTGGCACCGTGGTGGCCGTGGCCCATTTTCAGGGTCTTGGCACCGGAGGCCAGGGCCAGCAGCTGGTGACCGAGGCAGATGCCGAAGACCGGAATCTCGGTTTCGAGCACGTCCTTGATCGCCTGGATCGCGTAGTCGCAAGGCTCCGGGTCTCCAGGGCCGTTGGACAGGAACACGCCGTCCGGCTTCATCGCCAGAACGTCAGCGGCTGGAGTCTGAGCCGGCACCACGGTCACGCGGCAACCGCGCTCGACCAGCATGCGCAGGATGTTCAGCTTGACGCCGTAGTCGTAGGCAACCACGTGGTAGGGCAGCTCGGAGGCTTCGATGGTCGCGTGGCTGTCGGTTTTCAGATCCCAGACAGTCGAGCGCCACTCGTATTGCTCTTTGGTGCTGACGACTTTCGCCAGGTCCATGCCTTTGAGGCCAGGGAAACCCTGGGCGGCGGCGATGGCGGCTTCTTCGGAGATGTTGTCACCTGCCATGATGCAGCCGTTCTGCGCACCTTTTTCACGCAAAATGCGTGTCAGGCGGCGAGTATCGATACCGGCGATTGCCACTACGTTGTTGGCTTTCAGGTAGTCGGACAGGGACATCGTGTTACGCCAGTTGCTCGCAACCAGTGGCAGGTCACGGATGACCAGGCCAGCGGACCATACGCGGTCGGACTCGGCGTCTTCCGGCGTTGTGCCGGTGTTGCCGATGTGCGGGTAAGTCAGGGTAACGATCTGTTGGGCGTAGGAAGGATCGGTAAGGATTTCCTGATAGCCGGTCATGGCGGTGTTGAATACCACCTCACCAACGGTTTGACCGTCGGCTCCAATTGCTTCGCCGCGAAAAATGCTGCCATCAGCAAGGGCGAGTATGGCTGGCTTAGTCAAGAAGACCTCCCGTAAATAAAGCCTGAAAGGGCGATCGCAGGTGTAAAAAAGCGGAGTGACGTATGGACACGTCACCCCGCTCATTCACTGAATTATTCTGCGCGCTTTTAGTGAACACACTAAAGCTGTAGCTTACAGAAAAAGGCATTTTCGGTCTACCGCCAATGAGCCTTAAAGGCCGGAGAATGCGACAGGACGTCGCTTGGCGGAGTAAAACCGGGCTCAAACGCCGTGTTTGAACCCGATTTCAGGCACTTCTTAACGCAGGTCGAGCACGTCTTGCATGTCATAAAGACCCGGCTCGCGCCCATCCAGCCACAAGGCGGCACGTACCGCACCCTTGGCAAAGGTCATGCGACTGGACGCCTTATGCGTGATCTCGACACGCTCACCATCAGCGGCGAACAGCACGGTGTGATCACCGACGATGTCACCGGCACGCACCGTGGCAAAGCCGATGGTTTCGCGAGCGCGGGCGCCGGTCTGGCCTTCACGACCGTAAACCGCCACCTTCTTCAGATCACGCCCCAGCGCATCGGCAATCACTTCACCCATGCGCACGGCAGTACCGGACGGCGCATCGACTTTATGCCGATGATGGGCTTCAGTGATTTCGATATCGACATCATCACCCAACACCCGGGCAGCGGTGTCGAGCAGCTTCAGGCAAAGATTAACGCCGACGCTGAAGTTGGCCGCGAAGACAATCGGAATGTCCTTGCCCGCTTCCGCCAGCAACTGCTTCTCCTCAACGCTGAAACCGGTGGTACCGATGATCATCGCCTTGTGATGCTTGCGGCAGAACGCGAGGTTCTTCAGCGTCACCGTCGGGTGCGTGAAGTCGATCAGCACGTCGAACTCGTCGACCACGCGATCCAGATCACCCGACAGCGGCACTCCGATACGACCCAGCGCAGCCAGTTCGCCGGCATCTGCGCCGACCAGCGAGCTGTCCGGACGATCAATGGCCGCCGTCAGACCCGCGCCCTGCTGTTGCTGCACGGCCTCGATCAGGGTTTTGCCCATGCGCCCGGCGGCGCCCATCACTGCAATACGTCGCATGCCTGTCTCCTTACAAATCGCCGAAGAAGCGCTTCACGCCTTCGAACCAACCGGTGGTTTTCGGCGAATGGCTGTTGTCATCCGCCAGCGAGCTGCGGAACTCTTCCAGCAATTCGCGCTGACGACGACCCAGGTTGACCGGAGTTTCGACCGCCACACGGCACATCAAGTCACCGGCTCCACCGCCACGCACAGGCGCAACGCCTTTGCCGCGAACACGGAACTGCTTGCCGGTCTGGGTCCCTTCAGGGATTTTCAGTTTGACTCGACCATCAAGGGTCGGAATCTCCAGCTCGCCGCCCAGTGCAGCATCAACAAAACTGATCGGCACTTCGCAGAACAGGTGCTTGCCGTCGCGCTGGAAGATCGCGTGCTCGCGCACATTGATCACCACGTACAGATCGCCCGTCGGTCCACCCTGCGCACCCGCCTCGCCTTCGCCGGACAGACGAATGCGATCACCGGTATCCACACCGGCCGGTACTTTCACCGAGAGGGTTTTGTACTCTTCGACGCGGCCTTCGCCGTTGCAGGAGTTGCACGGGTCGGAAATGATCTTGCCCTGGCCATGGCAACGCGGGCAGGTCTGCTGCACCGAGAAGAAGCCCTGCTGCATGCGCACCTGGCCAATACCGCCGCATGTCGGGCAGGTCACTGGCGAGGAGCCTTTCTTGGCACCCGAACCATCGCAGGGCTTGCAGTTGACCAGTGTCGGAACGCGGATATTCACGGTCGTGCCGCGCACCGCTTCTTCCAGGTTCAGCTCCAGGGTGTAACGCAAGTCGCTGCCGCGCTGAGCGCCGCCACGGGCACCGCCGCGACCACCACCGAAGAAGTCACTGAAGACATCACCAAAGATGTCGGAGAAGTTCTGACCGCCAAATCCGGCACCGCCGCCACCCATGCTCGGGTCGACGCCGGCATGACCGTACTGGTCGTAGGCCGCGCGTTTGCTGGAATCGGACAGTACTTCGTAGGCCTCGTTGGCCTCCTTGAACATCTCTTCCGACGCTTTGTCATCGGGATTACGGTCCGGGTGATGCTTCATCGCCAGGCGACGGTAGGCCTTTTTCAGGTCTGCTTCGCTTGACCCACGCTCAACACCCAATATTTCGTAATAGTCACGCTTTGCCATAAGTCTTTGCACTCTTAAGGACGTCCGGCAAACCCCTCCTGAGCCTCGCCAAACTCGTTGAGCCCCAATACAGGCCCGGACCCAACTCACGTCAATTCAACGATCCTGGTCTTTGATTCAATGCGGTACTTTCAGCTCGAGAAGCAGGAGCATTCCCGGCCATACCGCCAGCATTCGAGCGTTGTCGCATGCTGTAAAAATTCGCTAACTCCAGACACGCCAACGCGGGAGCAAGCTCCCGCGCGGCGACATCCTACCAGTCACCGCCAGAAGGCAGTCAACCGGGCGACCAACAACTTACTTGTGGTCTTTGACTTCTTCGAACTCGGCATCAACAACGTCGTCGGCTTTTTCGGCTTTTTCGTCGTTAGGTGCCGCGCCTTCGGCAGGCTGGGCCTGTTCGGCGTACATCTTCTGCGCCACTGGAGCGGAGACTTTGGACAACTCTTCAACCTTGGCTTCGATTGCAGCCTTGTCGTCGCCTTTGACAGCGGCTTCCAGAGCAACAACAGCGGCTTCGATTGCAGTCTTCTCTTCAGCCGTCACTTTATCGCCGGCGTCAGCGACCATTTTGCGAGTCGAGTGAACCAGTGCATCGCCCTGGTTGCGGGCTGCGGCCAGCGCTTCGAACTTGCTGTCTTCTTCGGCGTTGGCTTCAGCATCGCGAATCATCTGCTGAATCTCTTCCTCGGACAGACCGGAGTTGGCCTTGATCACGATCGACTGAGTCTTGCCGGTGGCCTTGTCTTTGGCGCCTACGTGCAGGATACCGTTGGCGTCGATGTCGAAGGTCACTTCAATTTGTGGCACGCCACGTGGTGCTGGTGGAATCTCGGCCAGGTCGAACTTGCCCAGGGACTTGTTCTGTGCCGCTTGCTTACGCTCACCTTGCAGCACGTGAATGGTCACGGCGCCCTGGTTGTCGTCGGCAGTCGAGAACACTTGCGATTTCTTGGTAGGAATCGTGGTGTTTTTCTCGATCAGCGCGGTCATCACGCCACCCATGGTTTCGATACCCAGGGTCAGCGGGCTGACGTCGAGCAGCAGAACGTCTTTCACGTCACCGGCCAGTACGGCACCCTGGATAGCAGCACCCATGGCAACGGCTTCGTCCGGGTTCACGTCTTTACGTGCTTCTTTACCGAAGAACTCGGTCACCAACTTCTGAACCAGTGGCATACGGGTCTGACCGCCCACCAGGATCACGTCGTTGATGGCGCCAACGTCGATACCGGAGTCTTTCAGCGCGATGCGGCAAGGTTCGATGGTGCGCTGAACCAGGTCTTCTACCAGCGCTTCGAGCTTGGCGCGGGAGATTTTCACGTTCAAGTGCTTAGGGCCGGTGGCGTCTGCAGTGATGTACGGCAGGTTCACATCAGTCGACATGCTCGAGGACAGTTCGATCTTGGCTTTTTCAGCGGCTTCTTTCAGGCGCTGCATGGCCAGCGGGTCACCTTTGAGGTTCATGCCGCTTTCTTTCTTGAATTCGTCGACGAGGTAGTCGATCAGACGAATGTCAAAGTCTTCACCGCCCAGGAAAGTGTCACCGTTGGTGGCCAATACTTCGAACTGGTGCTCGCCATCGACTTCAGCGATTTCGATCACGGAAACGTCGAAGGTACCGCCGCCCAAGTCGTAAACGATCACGGTGTGATCGCCCTTCGCCTTGTCCATACCGTAGGCCAGAGCGGCCGCGGTTGGTTCGTTGATGATACGTTTTACGTCCAGGCCAGCAATACGGCCGGCGTCTTTGGTGGCTTGACGCTGGCTGTCGTTGAAGTAAGCCGGAACGGTGATGACCGCTTCGGTCACTGGCTCGCCGAGGTAGTCTTCGGCGGTCTTCTTCATTTTCTTCAGAATTTCAGCCGAGATCTGTGGCGGCGACATTTTCTGGCCGTTCACTTCTACCCATGCGTCGCCGTTGTCAGCCTTGGCGATTTTGTACGGGACCATCTTGATGTCTTTCTGTACGACTTCTTCGTCGAACTTACGACCTATCAGACGCTTCACCGCGTACAGGGTGTTATGCGGATTGGTCACAGCTTGACGCTTGGCGGACTGGCCAACCAGGATTTCGCCGTCGTTGGCGTAAGCGATGATCGACGGCGTGGTACGCGCGCCTTCAGCGTTTTCGATAACTTTGGCTACGCCGTTTTCAAGCACGGAGACGCAGGAGTTGGTAGTCCCCAGGTCGATACCGATAATTTTGCCCATGTTTATTCTCCCGAAACTTTTGGATTTGGTTGCCGCAGCAGTGGTGGCTAACTGCGGTAGCACTTAAACGCTTGACTTCTAAATGGGGGCCTTGTGGCTAATTTCAAGCCTGCTCATCAATAGAAGGCGAAACTGGCGCAGGGGCCTTGCTCACCACAACCATGGCCGGGCGCAGCAGACGACCGTTGAGCTGATACCCTTTCTGGAACACCTTGAGCACGCTGTTCGGCTCAACGTCGGCGCTTTCCTGCATGGCCATTGCCTGGTGCTGAACGGCATTGAACGGCTCGCCATGCGGATCGATCACTTCCAACTGATAACGCTTCAGGGTGTCCTGGAACATTTTCAGGGTCAGCTCGATGCCTTCGCGCATTGGGCGGATGCTTTCGTCATCCGGGTTGGACAACTCCAGGCCACGCTCCAGGCTGTCGATGATCGGCAACAAATCGCCAGCAAATTTTTCCAGGGCGAATTTGTGCGCTTTTTCTACGTCCTGCTCGGCTCGACGGCGGACGTTCTGCAGATCAGCCGCTACACGCAAAGCTTGATCATGAGCGCCAGCCAATTGCTCCTCGAGCACTTGTACGCGAGCCGCCAGTTCATCACCCGAATCCGGGGCAGCCTGATCGGCGTCTAGATTTTGCGTATCCACTGTCTGTTCGTCAGCCATAGAATTCTCCTTTCAATAACGTCCGCGAGCTCAACTCGCGCTTCTGTCCCGGTATATGGGGCCGCAAAAATCAGCTTCAAGGGGCGGGTTGCGATTAACCCTACAAAAAACGCTGCATTGTGATTACGCGACGACCAGGCATTTCGTCAGACCGAGGCGATCGAGCACTTCAGGGGCATTGTCAGCCGCAAATAAAACACTGTATAAATAACCAGACCTAAAGCCTGGGAGCGGCCTTTATGCTGGTGCACCTGTCCGTACATAACTACGCCATCGTTGAACATCTCGATCTCGAGCTCGATCGCGGGATGAGCGTGATAACCGGGGAAACCGGTGCCGGCAAGTCGATCATGCTCGACGCCCTCGGCCTGACCCTGGGCGACCGTGCCGACAGCGGCGTGGTCCGTCCCGGCGCCGACAAGGCCGACATCCTTGCAACCTTCGACCTGGTCGACATCCCGGAAGCCAGCGCCTGGCTGGCAGAGCGCGACCTGGAAAGCGACGGCCCGTGCATCTTGCGACGGGTCATCACCGCCGAAGGACGCTCTCGTGGCTATATCAACGGCACGCCCTGCCCGCTCGGCGACCTCAAAGCCCTCGGCGAACTGCTGATCGATATCCACAGCCAGCACGAACACCAATCCCTGCTCAAGACCGACACTCACCGCCGCTTGCTCGACGAATACGCCGGCGCCACTGATCTTGCCCGCCAGGTGCATCTGGCCGCCCAACGCTGGCGCCAGACTCGCCAGGAGCTGGAGCGCCTCTCCAATTCCGGCGACGAGCAGCGCGCTCGCCATCAATTGCTCAGCTATCAGCTCGAAGAGCTGGAAAACCTAGGCCTCGGCGAAAACGAGCTGGAACACCTGGAACAGGAGCACAAGAACCTCACCAACGCAGAAACCCTGCTGGGTATCTGTCGGCAAGTGGTCGAGCAATGCAGCGAAAGTGATTCCGGGAATGTCCTGAACGCGCTGACCGCCAGCCTCAATCGTCTATCGAGCGTCAATAACTCGATCGGCGCACTGGGTGAAGCCAGCAGCCTGCTGACCAGCGCACAGATACAGGTCGAAGAAGCCGTGGGCGAGCTCAACCGCTTTCTCGACAACTTCGACGCCGACCCGGCACGCCTTCAATACCTGGAAGAACGCCTGGATGCGATCTACACCATGGCGCGCAAGCACCGCATCCAGCCGACCGAAGTCGCCGAGATGCAGCAGCGCTTGCTGGATGAAATCGAAACCCTGAACGCCAACGATGAATCCATCGAGCGACTGAGCGATGAGCTGGCTTCTTATGCCCGTCATTATCAGGAGAAGGCTCGAGAACTAAGCGACCTGCGCCATCAAGCCTCGAACAGCCTGGCCAGCGCCGTGGAACAGGAAATCCAGCGACTGGGCATGCCCGGCGGGCGCTTCACTATCGAATTACGCCCTAACAGCAGCGACGAACTGCTGCCTAATGGACTGGAGCAGGTCGAGCTGCTGGTCAGCGCCAACCCCGGTCAGCCATTAAAAGCCTTGGCCAAAGTGGCCTCGGGTGGCGAACTGTCACGAATCAGCCTGGCTATTCAGGTGATCACCGCGCAGACCTCACGAGTGCCGACACTTGTATTCGATGAGGTGGACGTGGGCATCGGAGGCCCCACCGCCGAGATCGTTGGCCAACTGCTACGTCGCCTCGGTGAACGCGGACAGGTGCTGACAGTGACCCACTTGCCGCAAGTGGCCGCCCAGGGCCATCAACATCTATTCGTGCACAAGGTGCGCGGCGAAGAGGCGACCCACACGGCTGTTTCCAAACTGAGCAAGAATGATCGCGTCGAAGAAGTAGCGCGGATGCTGGGTGGCATCGATCTGACCAAGGAATCCCTGGCTCACGCGAAAAAAATGGTCGTCACCGCAAAAATTTAAGGACGGCAGAAAGCACGAAGGCGACCCTTGGGTCGCCTTCGCTCGTTTCGCGAATGTAAAATTCGCGCGACATGCTTACTTTTTCTTGCGCACGTACAGCACCAGATTGTGATCAACCATCTCGAAGCCGTACTTATCGACGATGGCTTTCTGCAGACGCTCGATTTCTTCGTCGAAGAATTCGATCACTTCGCTGGTTTCGACGTTGACCATATGGTCGTGATGCTTGCCGTCATCCAGCTCGAAGACCGCATGGCCTCCGTCGAAGTTGTGCCGCACCACAAGGCCAGCTGCCTCGAACTGAGTCAGTACACGGTAAACCGTGGCCAGACCGACGTCCTCACCAGCCTCCATCAGCGCCTTGTAAACATCCTCGGCACTCATGTGGCGTTGCTCGGCGGAATCGAGCATTTGCAGAATTTTGACCCGTGGAAGGGTCACTTTGAGGCCGGCTTTGCGTAGTTCGCTATTTTCAACCATGGTCAGCTTTCTCGCGATGCTGCTTCGCAGCTTCTCTTAATGCGGGTATGATCGGCGTTTACGTTGTCCCAGCCAAGATAGTGGAAGTCGCCCACCGATGCAAAACACCAAGCTCTTGCTAACCAGTTTCACCTTTGTGGGACTGCTCGCACTCGCCGGTTGTTCATTCCCCGGGGTTTACAAAATCGACATCCAGCAGGGCAATGTCGTCACGCAGGACATGATAAACCAGTTACGCCCGGGAATGACCCGTAAGCAAGTACGGTTTATCATGGGCAACCCTCTGCTGACCGACACGTTCCATGCCGATCGCTGGGATTATCTGTACAGCCTGCAACCGGGTGGCGGTGAACGCCAACAGGAACGCATTAGCGTTATCTTCAACCCAAATGACCAACTTGTCAGCCTCTCTGGTGATTTCATGCCAGGCGTGAGCCGCGACGAAGCCATTCTCGGCAAGGACAGTGGCACAACAGTCACTGCACCAGCAGAAAACGCCGAGAAGCCGAAACCGGAAAAACCGGTCAAGCCAGGCTCGTTGCTGGACCAGATCCAGAAGGACGTAGACGGTGTAGAAACCGTTCCGGTCCCGACGCCAGAACCGCTGGAAACCTCGCCGCAATAATTTGCGACGCAATAAAAAACCCGGCATGTCCGGGTTTTTTATTGTCTGGCGCTTGGGCGGCTTACTGATTCCGGGCCTTGGCCTCAGCAGCCTTGGCGGCACGCAGCCGACGAACCTCTTTCGGATCTGCCAGCAATGGCCGGTAAATCTCGATGCGATCACCCGCCTGGACAGGACGAGTGTCCGCATCAGTAATTACTTTACCGAAAATCCCCACCGGGCAATGGGTCAGATCCAGCTCCGCGAAGGTCTCGCCAACGCCTGACGCCAGCAAAGCCGCGCGCACCGTCGTTCCTGCTGGCACCGACACTGCGAGAAGCACCTGACGATCAACTGCGGCGTAGACCACCTCGACGTCAACCTTCGACTCAACCATGCATTTGTTTGGCGCGCTGGCAAAACGCGTCCACCAACGTGTTTGCGGCCTGATTGAACAGCGGCCCCAAGGTTGCGCGAACAATCGGCCCGGCGTAATCGAAGGACAGGTCCAGACTGATCTTGCAGGCCTTTTCGCCCAACGGCTTGAACACCCAAATGCCATGCAACTGGGTGAAAGGTCCTTCCTCGAGGTTCATCTCGATTGAATGGCCGGGCACTAAAGTGTTTCTGGTAACAAAATGCTGACTCAACCCACCCTTGGCCACGCCCACACTGGCACGCATGTGCTCGGGAGTGCTTTCCAGCACTTCAGCGGTGGAACACCACGGCAGAAATTCCGGGTAACGCGCCACGTCGTTGACCAGGTCATACAGCGCTTGCGCCGGGTAAGGCAGCAGAGCCGAACGTTGAATGTGTGTCGTCATGTCAGCGTCACTTCCACAGCTGTGCGGCAAACACTACGAGAATGCCGATGGGCGCCACATAGCGCATCAAGAACAAGGACAGGGCGAACAGCGCAGGGTTGCGGACCGACAACTCGTCGCGCACCGCTTCACGCCCCATCACCCAGCCCGCAAACACCACGAAACACAAACCACCGAGTGGCAACATGATCCGCGACGTGAAGAAATCGATCACGCCAAAGAAGTCCAGGCCACCTGCCGCACCCCATTGATAGAGATGGAACATCCCGCCTTCGTTCACGAAAAATTTGGCTTCCTTCCAGATATTGAAGGAAAACACCGTGCCCAACCCCACGAACCAGCAGATAAACGCCAGCCAGAAAGTCACCCAGGCGCGACTGACTTTCGTACGCTCGACCAGGTAAGCCACCATCGGCTCGAGCAGAGAAATCGCCGAGCTCCAGGCAGCCACCGCGACCAGTACGAAGAACACTACGCCCATCAACTGGCCGAACGCTACGTTACCGAAGGCAAACGGCAGGCTGACAAACATCAGGCCCGGGCCTTCGCTCGGGTTCAAGCCCGCAGCGAACACAATCGGAAACAATGCCAGACCAGCCACCAGGGAAACGAAGGTGTCGAGCAGCGCCACGCCGACCACGGTGCCGGAGATCGACGAATGCTTGGGCATGTAAGCGCCGTAAATCATGATCGAACCAACGCCCACACTCAGGGAGAAGAACGCGTGCCCCATGGCCGGCAACAAGCCGTCGAGGACTTTTTCAGGGTGGAAGTCGAACATGAAATGCACGCCTTCCATGAAATGCCCGGTGGTCATGCTGTAGCCCAGCAGCACCAGAATCATCACGAAAAGCAGCGGCATCATGATCCGCAGGCTGCGTTCAAGCCCGGCGACCACGCCTTTGGCGATGACGACGGCAGACAGCAGCATGAAAATCGTGTGCCAAAGTGTCAGGCGCCACGGATCGGCGATCACATTGCCAAAGTACGCGCCGACCTGATCGGGCGTTGCTCCCTGGAAGTCGCCACGGCCCATGTCGATGATGTAATCCAGCGACCAGCCGCCGACCACACTATAGAAAGACAGGATCAGCAACGCCGTGATCATCCCGGCGAATGCGCCCCAGGACCACTTGCCCGAATGCCCTGCTTCCACCGCCAGCACCTTCAAGGCGTTGGCCGGGCTCTGCCGCGCGCGGCGGCCGATCAGGGTTTCGGCCAGCATGACCGGCACGCCGATCAGCGCGATACAGGCCAGGAACATCAGCACGAAGGCGCCGCCGCCGTAGACGCCGACCATGTACGGGAATTTCCAGATACTACCCAGGCCCACGGCCGAACCGGTCGCGGCGAGTATGAAGACCCAGCGGCTAGCCCAACTGCCGTGGACAGAAACCTTGTCTGTCGACATCGTTATCACGCCCAAGCGTTCAAAAAAGAGGCCGCATTGTCCGGGATTCGATCAACCTGCTCAAGCACGTAGCGATACCGTAGCCGACTCGCGTGCAACTCCCTATAATGCCGCCCCTATGGCTAAACAGAAGAAACACCCAACAGGGACCATCGCGCAAAACAAAAAGGCGCGACACGATTACTTCATCGAGCATAAGTTCGAGGCTGGTCTGGTCCTGGCCGGCTGGGAAGTAAAAAGTCTGCGGGCAAGCAAGCTGCAACTGGTTGACAGTTACGTGCTGCTCAAGGATGGCGAAGCCTGGCTGCTCGGCAGCCACATTACGCCGCTGATGACCGCCAGCACCCACGTCATCGCCGATCCGACCCGCACCCGCAAATTGTTGCTCAACCGCCGCGAGCTTGAAAAGCTGGCCGCCGCCGTGCAGCAAAAAGGCTATGCCTGCGTGTGCCTGTCCTGGTATTGGAGCAAGCACATGGTCAAGTGCGAGATCGCTCTGGGCAAGGGCAAGAAGGAATACGACAAGCGTGATACCGAACGCGAACGCGACGCCGGTCGCGAGTTGCAGCGTGCGGTGCGCAACAAGGGCAAGGAAGATTAATCTTTCGGTCTGATGATCGTTCCCACGCTCTGCGTGGAAATGCAGCAGTGCACGTTCTGCGTCCGCTTTGTAACGCGGAGCGTCACGGGATGCATTCCAACGCGGAGCGGGGAACGATCATGGCTACATCCCCTTGCGCCGCTCCGCCCGGGCCATGCGCTGCACTTCCTGACGCACTTCTTCCAGCACTTCCTGCACATACAAAATATGTCGGCTGGAGACTTCTCGCGCCTGTTCCGCCCGCCCTTCGATAATCGCCAGGTACAACTCCCGATGTTGCGTGATCAGCATGTCACGGGTTTCCGTGCGCTGCTTATACATGCCGCCAATGTTGGTCACCACGTTGCGCTTGAGCAGATCGAACAGCCCGCGAATGGTGTGCAGCAACACAGCGTTGTGACTGGCTTCGGCAATCGCCAAGTGAAATTTCGCATCCGCCGCGCCCTCTTCCGCCCGGCTCACCTCATCGTGACGCGTGTAGCAGTCCTGCAATTCATTGAATGCCGCCGTCAGCCGCTCGCGATCGACATCCGTGGCGCGCAGTGCCGCGTAATAGGCGCAGGACGCCTCCAGCGTATGGCGAAACTCCAGCAGATCGCGCTGGGCTTCCGGGTTGCTTTCCAGCAGATGCAACAGCGGATCGCTGAAGGTCGAACCCAGCGACTCCACCACATAATTGCCGCCGCCCTGGCGACTGACCAACAAGCCTTTGGCCGCCAGTTTCTGAATCGCCTCGCGCAACGAGGGGCGTGACACGCCGAACTGCTCGGCCAACGCGCGCTCGGCCGGCAAGCGCTCGCCAGACTTCAACGTGCCTTCGAGGATCATCCCCTCGAGTTGCTCGACAATATCGTCAGACAAACGGCGCTGACGAATCTGATCAAACCCCATAACTCAATTCTCCACGGTCCCGACGGCTCGCCGGGCCCTCTATTCTGGCCTATCGGCGCTGTGCCAGCACCTACCAGACGGCATTTGTTAAAGCGGATCACGCCCACGATTCAGCACTTATTCGACAAAAGTTTTAGGGCGACAAATTGACACACCGCATACAAGGCTTTTACCCTAGCCAACAGCGATTGTAAATTGGTATTACCAATTATCCAAGAACGCTGACCAGTGCCTGACCAACAACAATTAGGGGCCACCCCATATGCAAACCTGGCAACAGCTCTATACCCCGCTCGGCAGCCTTGGCGTCTCCGCGCTCGCGGCCGTTATTCCCATCGTGTTTTTCTTCCTGGCGTTGGCGGTGTTCCGCCTCAAAGGCCATGTGGCCGGCAGCATCACCCTGGCGTTGTCCATCGCCGTTGCGATCTTTGCCTTCCAGATGCCGGTCGATATGGCCTTCGCCGCCGCAGGCTATGGCTTTGCCTACGGTCTGTGGCCGATTGCCTGGATCATTGTCGCGGCCGTGTTCCTCTACAAACTGACGGTCAAGAGTGGTCAGTTCGAAGTGATCCGCAGCTCGGTATTGTCGATCACCGACGACCAGCGTTTGCAGGTGCTGCTGATCGGTTTCTGCTTCGGCGCGTTCCTGGAAGGTGCCGCCGGCTTCGGTGCACCGGTAGCGATTACCGCCGCGCTGCTTGTAGGACTGGGCTTCAACCCACTGTACGCCGCTGGCCTGTGCCTGATCGCCAACACCGCGCCAGTGGCCTTCGGTGCCCTGGGGATTCCGATCATCGTGGCCGGGCAAGTGACCGGCATTGACGCGTTCAAGATCGGCGCCATGACCGGCCGCCAACTGCCGTTGCTGTCGCTGTTCGTGCCGTTCTGGCTGGTGTTCATGATGGACGGCCTGCGCGGCGTTCGGGAAACCTGGCCTGCTGCGCTGGTGGCCGGCTTGAGCTTTGCCATCACCCAATACTTCACGTCGAACTTCATCGGCCCTGAGTTGCCGGACATCACCTCGGCCCTGGCCAGCCTGATTTCCCTGACGCTGTTCCTGAAAGTCTGGCAGCCAAAACGCGCCGCCGGCCAACACATCGCCGGTGCCGTCTCGGCCTCCGTTGTGACCGCCAGCGCCGGTGGTTTCGGTCAGCCGCGCACCAGCGTGGCGTCGCCTTACAGCCTGTTCGAAATCGTCAAAGCCTGGTCGCCGTTCCTGATCCTCACCGTGCTGGTCACCATCTGGACCCTGAAACCGTTCAAGGCCATGTTCGCCGCCGGCGGTTCGATGTATAGCTGGGTGTTCAACTTCGCCATCCCGCACCTGGATCAGATGGTGATCAAGGTCGCACCGATCGTGACTGCGCCGACAGCCATTACAGCGGTGTTCAAACTCGATCCGATTTCCGCGACCGGCACGGCGATTTTCTTCTCCGCGCTGATCTCGATGCTGGTGCTGAAGATCAACATCAAAACTGGTCTTACCACTTTGAAAGAGACCTTCTACGAGCTGCGCTGGCCGATTCTGTCGATCGGCATGGTGTTGGCGTTCGCCTTCGTCACCAACTACTCGGGCATGTCTTCGACCATGGCACTGGTATTGGCAGGCACTGGCGCGGCATTCCCGTTCTTCTCGCCATTCCTCGGCTGGCTGGGCGTGTTCCTGACCGGGTCCGATACCTCGTCCAACGCGCTGTTCAGTTCGTTGCAAGCAACCACCGCGCACCAGATCGGCGTGAGCGATGTGCTGTTGGTGGCGGCAAACACCAGCGGCGGCGTGACCGGCAAGATGATCTCGCCGCAATCGATCGCCGTGGCTTGCGCCGCGACCGGTCTGGTGGGCAAGGAATCGGACCTGTTCCGCTTCACCCTCAAGCACAGTCTGTTCTTTGCAACCATCGTCGGCCTGATCACCTACATCCAAGCCTACTGGCTCACTGGCATGTTGGTGCACTAGGGACTACAAGCCACATCGAAAAAACCGACGCCGGACCACGATTCCGGCGTCAGCTATTCACAACCCGGTCTGTAAGGCTGCTGAAAGTTTCCCTCTCTATATTCAGCAGCCTCAGCAGACGGATAACCGGGTCCACCCGGAGACACGCCTGATGAGCGAGCTTTTTTACAACGCCGTGCCGAATGCGACCCGCGTCGCCCCGCCACTGCCCGAGCCTCGGCAATACCCCAGCGAGAAACCGTCACGGGTCTACCTGTTCGGGACCTGCGTGGTGGACTTGTTCTACCCCGAAGCCGGGATGGACGCGATTCACTTGCTGGAACGCGAAGGTATCCGTGTCGAGTACCCGCAAGGGCAGAGCTGCTGCGGACAACCGGCCTACACCTCGGGTTACACCGAGCAGGCAAGGACCGTGGCGCGCTCGCAACTGGCGCTGTTCGCCGGGGATTACCCGGTGGTGGTGCCGTCGGGATCCTGTGCCGGGATGTTGCGCGAACACTACGCCGACTTGTTCAAGGACGAGCCGCAGACGTTGAAGCAGGTTCAGGCGCTGGCGGCCCGGACTTACGAACTGGCCGAGTTCCTGCTGTTTGTCTGCAAGGTGCAGCTCAAGGACGGCGGCGAGCCGGTAAAAGTGGCGTTGCACACCTCGTGTTCGGCACGGCGTGAAATGAACACCCACTTGCATGGTCGCGAGTTGTTGTCGCAACTGAGCAACGTGGAGCGAGTCGACCACAGCCACGAAAGTGAATGCTGTGGCTTTGGTGGAACGTTCAGCGTCCGTATGCCAGATATTTCCGGCGCGATGGTGGCTGACAAGACAAGGTCGTTGAAGGAATCCGGCGCACACAAGGTTCTCAGTGCCGATTGTGGTTGCCTGATGAACATCAACGGCTCGCTGGAGAAACAGAAGGAAGCGTTGCGCGGCCAACACCTGGCCAGTTTCCTTTGGCAGCGAACCGGAGGTGTTCTATGAACGCTTCCGCGATTATTCCTACGGTTGCCGTGGAAGAAGACTTTCGCACCCGGGCTCACAAGGCATTGGGTGACAAGCAGCTGCGAAACAACTTTCGTACTGCGATGGATTCTCTGATGACAAAACGGGCAGCGTCCTTCAGCGATGCCCATGAAAGAGAACATTTACGAGCGCTGGGCAATGCAGTCCGTGCCCGTGCGTTATCCAAGTTGCCCGACCTGCTCGAGCAGCTGGAACAGAACCTGACCCGCAACGGTGTGACAGTGCACTGGGCGGAAACGGTGGACGAGGCCAATGGCATCGTCCTATCGATCATCCGCGCTCACGAGGGGCGGCAAGTGATCAAGGGCAAATCGATGGTCAGCGAAGAGATGGAGATGAACCATGTCCTCGAAGCTCAAGGCATTGAATGCCTGGAGTCGGACATGGGGGAGTACATCGTCCAGCTCGATCACGAGAAGCCTTCACACATTATTATGCCGGCGATCCACAAGAATGCCGGTCAGGTCGCGTCCTTGTTCCACGACAAACTTGGCGTGGAGTACACCAAGGACGTTGACCAACTCATTCAGATCGGTCGCAAAGTCTTGCGACAGAAATTCTTCGAAGCGGACATCGGCGTTTCTGGCGTCAACTTCGCCGTGGCCGAAACCGGCACCTTGCTGCTGGTGGAAAACGAAGGCAACGGCCGCATGACCACCACGGTGCCGCCGGTGCACATCGCGGTGACCGGCATCGAAAAAGTCGTGGAAAACCTGCGCGACGTGGTCCCGCTGCTATCGCTGTTGACCCGCTCGGCCCTCGGCCAGCCGATCACCACCTACGTCAACATGATCTCCGGCCCGCGCAAGGAACATGAACTCGACGGTCCGCAGGAAGTGCATCTGGTCCTGCTCGACAACGGTCGCAGCCAGGCCTTCGCCGACAGCGAATTGCGCCAGACCCTGAACTGCATCCGCTGCGGTGCTTGTATGAATCATTGCCCGGTGTACACCCGAATTGGCGGTCACGCCTATGGGGAGGTTTACCCTGGGCCTATCGGAAAAATCATCACCCCGCACATGGTCGGCCTGGCGAACGTCCCGGACCATCCGAGCGCATCGTCGCTCTGCGGTGCTTGCGGTGAAGTTTGCCCGGTAAAAATTCCGATCCCGGCACTGCTGCGTCGCCTGCGGGAAGAGAACGTCAAAGCCCCGGACAGTGCGCATCAAGTCATGCGCGGTCAGGGCAGCAAATATTCGCGCAAGGAACGTTTTATCTGGAACGCCTGGGCCAGACTCAACAGCTCGCCGACGCTGTATCGTCTGTTCGGCTTTGTCGCCACACGACTGCGTGCCCTGGCACCGAACAATGTTGGCCCGTGGACGCAAAACCACAGCGCACCGAAACCCGCTGCCCGCTCACTGCATGACATGGCCCGTGAGCATCTGGCCAAACAGGGAGATCGTTGATGAGCGCCAAGCAAAACATCCTCGCCAAGCTACGGAAAAGTCTGACAGGCACCACGCCCGTGCCCGACGAATTCGACGTCGAGCTGGTGACTGCTCCTTACACCTACACCGCCGAGCAACGCATCCCGCAATTGCGCAAACTGATGGAAGCGGTGCACACCGAGATCCACCTCACGTCCGGCGAAGGTTGGCCGGCGCTGCTCGCACAGTTGTTGCGAGACCGTCAGTTGCCGAGCTTGTTGATCGCGCCGACTACGCCTCATGGGCAACGCGTCACTCAACACTGGGCGAACAACCCTGATCTGCCGACACTCAAGTCCTACGACCGTCCGGTTGAAGAGTGGAAAGCCGAGCTGTTCAACGACACCCCGGCCAGCCTGACCACCACCCTCGGCGCAATTGCCGCCACCGGAAGTCTGATTCTCTGGCCAACACGGGAGGAACCGCGCTTGATGAGCCTGGTTCCGCCCGTGCATTTTGCCCTGCTGAAGGCCAGTGAAATTCGCGACAACTTCTATCAGGTCCAACAGGAATTCAACTGGGCGCAAGGCATGCCGACCAACGCCCTGCTGGTGTCCGGCCCATCGAAAACGGCCGACATCGAGCAAGTCCTGGCCTACGGTGCGCACGGTCCGAAAGACCTGGTGGTTTTGATTCTGGAGGACCAATGACTCTACCGGCGGCTTTCCTGCGAGATGCGCAGCAACTGATCCCCCAAGAGCGGCGCTTCGACGACCCATTGTCGACATTGGCCTTCGGCACCGACGCCAGCTTTTATCGACTGATTCCGAAACTGGTGATCCGTGTCGAGTCCGAAGACGAAGTGGTGGCGCTACTGAAACTGGCGCAACGTGACCAGGTCCCGGTGACCTTCCGTGCGGCTGGTACCAGCCTGTCCGGCCAGGCCATCAGCGATTCGGTGCTGATCGTGCTTGGGGATAACTGGAACGGTCGCGAGATCCGCGGCCAAGGCACGCAAATCCGCCTGCAACCGGGCGTGATCGGCGCGCAGGCCAACGCCTGGCTGGCGCCGTTCGGGCGCAAGATTGGTCCAGATCCGGCCTCGATCAACGCCTGCAAAATCGGCGGTATCGTAGCCAACAACGCCAGCGGCATGTGCTGCGGCACCGCGCAGAACACCTACCACACGCTGGCCGGTATTCGTCTGGTCCTGGCCGACGGCAGCCGTCTCGATACCGAAGATCCGGCGAGCGTTGCCGCGTTTCACCAGAGCCACGCCGCGCTGCTTGAACGTCTGGCGACATTGGGCCGCGAAACCCGCGCCAATGCCGAACTGGCTGCGAGAATCCGCCACAAGTACCGCCTGAAAAATACCACCGGCCTGTCACTCAATGCGCTGGTGGATTTTGACGAGCCTGTGGATATCTTGAGCCATTTGCTGGTGGGCTCCGAAGGCACGCTCGGCTTCATCAGCGCGGTGACCTACGACACGGTCATCGACCACCCGAACAAGGCTTCGTCGCTGATCGTGTTTCCGGATGTGGAGACCTGCTGCAACGCCGTCACCGTGCTGAAAAGCCAGCCGGTGTCCGCCGTGGAACTGCTGGACCGTCGCAGCCTGCGCTCGGTGCAGGACAAACCCGGCATGCCCGCTTTCGTACAACAGCTGTCGAACAATGCCTGCGCCTTGCTGATCGAATCCCGCGCCGCATCGTCCACTTTGCTACAGGAACAACTGGCGCAGATCATGGCGTCGCTGACTTCTTTCCCGGTGGAAAAACAAGTCGACTTCACCGAGGACCCCGTGGAAAACGCTCGACTTTGGGCGATCCGCAAAGACACCTTCCCAGCCGTCGGTGCGGTGCGCAAAACCGGCACCACGGTGATCATCGAAGACGTGACCTTCCCGGTGGAACAGCTGGCCATTGGCGTTAACCGCCTGATCGAGCTGTTCGACAAACATCACTACGACGAGGCGATCCTCTTCGGCCATGCCCTGGAAGGCAATCTGCACTTCGTCTTCACCCAAGGCTTCAACAACCCGGAAGAAGTCGCACGCTACCAGGCATTCATGGACGACGTGGCGCAGTTGGTGGCGGTGGAGTTTGGCGGATCGTTGAAGGCCGAGCACGGCACCGGCCGCAACATGGCGCCCTTTGTCGAGCTGGAATGGGGCAGCGATGCCTATCAACTGATGTGGCAACTCAAACGGCTGCTCGACCCTAATGGCATCCTCAACCCGGACGTGGTGCTCAGCGAAGATCCGCAGATCCACCTCAAGCACCTGAAACCGCTGCCGGCCGCCGACGAGATTGTGGATAAGTGCATCGAGTGCGGTTTCTGCGAACCGGTCTGCCCGTCGAAAGGGCTGACCCTGAGCCCGCGCCAGCGCATCGTGATCTGGCGCGATATTCAGGCGAAGAAACGCGCAGGCGTCGACACCGCCGAACTTGAAGCCGCCTACGAATACCAAGGTATCGACACCTGCGCCGCCACTGGTTTGTGTGCGCAACGTTGCCCTGTAGGCATCAACACCGGCGAGCTGGTGAAAAAGCTTCGCGGCCGCAAGGCGACGCATACGAAAACCGCCAACTGGCTTGAAGGCAATTTCGCCACGGCACTGCAAGGCGCGCGTTTCACCCTGCATGTCGCCAACGGTGCGCGGATGCTGCTGGGCGCACCGCGTCTGGCGAAGCTGTCGGCGACGTTGACCAAGTTGTCCAAAGGTCAGGTCCCGCAATGGACCAACGCTATGCCGCAGCCAGAAAAAGCCATTCGCTTCAGCCCGGTCGTATCGGACCAACGCCCTCGTGTGGTGTATCTGGCGGCGTGCGTCTCGCGGGTCATGGGCCCGGCGGCGGGTGATAAAGAGCAGATGTCGCTGTACGACAAAACCCGTGGGCTGCTGGAAAAAGCCGGTTACCAGGTCGTCTTTCCCGACAATCAGGACAGCCTCTGCTGCGGTCAGCCATTTGCCTCCAAAGGTTATGCGGAACAGGCCGAGCACAAACGCCAGGAACTGATCGGCGCATTGCTGCACGCCAGTCGCGGCGGGCTCGATCCGATCTATTGCGACACCAGCCCGTGCACGTTACGGCTGGTTCAGGATTTGGGCGAAGTCCGACTCGACCTTTACGACCCGGTGCGATTCATCCGTACGCATTTGATGGATCGCCTGGATTTCACACCGCAGGAAGCGCCGATCGCCGTGCACGTCACTTGCAGCACCCAGCACCTTGGCGAGAGTCAGGCGCTGATTGATCTGGCGCGTAAATGCAGCAAAAACGTGGTCATTCCAGAGGGCATTCACTGCTGTGGTTTTGCGGGGGACAAGGGCTTCACCACCCCCGAACTGAACGCTCACTCACTGCGCAGCCTGAAAGACGCCGTGCAGTTCTGCGCAGAAGGCATTTCCACCAGCCGCACCTGCGAAATCGGCCTGAGCCAACATGGCGGGATCGACTATCACGGTCTGGTTTACTTGGTGGATCGGGTGACGCAAGTGCGTCCGGCTTGAGGGCACTTTGGTGAAAATGGGGCGATTTCGCCCCTTTTTCATGCACCGCTGTTGCGCCAATCTTCTCGACACGCCTTCAAAAAAAAACCGAACTCCAGCATGCGGCTATAGTCATTTAGCTAGGCCCTGTGAACGGGCTTATAACCACCTCGGCCAGCAGCCTACTTCACCGGCAGCACCGAGCCCTCATGCGCAAGGAGATACCCATGAAGCACTCTGCAATTGCTGGATTGTTCATCACCACCGCACTGTTGGCCTCGCCGGTGTTTGCGGCAGATAAAGACCTTTGCAAACAAAACATAAGCCAAATTCAGCAGGTACTGGACTCTGATCCCGCCACATCAGAAAACGCCAAGGACAACGTACAAGCCGGTTTGGACAAAGCAAAAGCAGCCCAAGCCGCAGGGGACGACAAGGGGTGCGTTGGAATCACTAGCGGTTTGCTTGAGAAAATTCAAACGCGAAACCCAACCAACAAGTAATCCCGTGTGACCAGGCCAACCTTCGGGTTGGCCTTATCCACCGCGGTGGCGCGCACGGCGCGGGCGTGTTGTTCACTTTGAATCACAGAGCAACAGGCTCGGGGCCGTTCAGGATTTGACGCCGGTTCAAGCAGCTAAAACTTACACAACCCCACCCGCGATACAGAGGCAATTGCCCCCATTTTTAGTGCCACTGCACCCATCGACTATCAAACAGTTTTTTCATAGCCATTCTGTAAAAACCGAATTTCTGCGCGGTGTCGTAGTCTTTTAGGTAGGCCCCAATCAGTCGTGGCTTATTTTTCGGACTGGCCCGAGCCGCCCGCTCATACGGCAGCACCGAGACCATCAGTACAAGGAGATATCCATGAAACGTACCGCACTCGCGTGTTTGTTCATGTCTGCTGCAGTGTTGGCCTCTCCCGTATTTGCAGCGGACAACGACCTTTGCACGAGCAAACTGCAGGAACTCGAAGCCAAAGTGAATGCGCTACCAGCGACCTCCACCAACGCACCGGAGATCAAAAGACTGCTGGCCAGCGCCAAAACCTCAAAAGCCGCCGGGGACGACAAAAAATGCGCCACCGAGGCCATCCAGGCATTGGCGCTGACAAACTGAGCAGCGAACCCAACCCATAACCACTCGCGGCCAACCTTCGGGTTGGCCTTCTCACGCGTGTTGGCGTACAATGCGCAGGCTTGTTGCTCACTTTGATTCACCGAGCAACAGGCTCGGGGCCGTTTAGGATTCGACGCCGGTTGCGAAACTTTAGGTGCATGCCGAGTTGGTAACAGAACTCGTAAATCCACTGTTGCAACTTTCTATAGTTGCCAATGACGAAACCTACGGGGAATACGCTCTCGCTGCGTAAGCAGCCTTAGCCCTTCCCTCCTGGTACCTTCGGGTCCAGCAATCATCAGGGGATGTCTGTAAACCCAAAGTGATTGTCATATAGAACAGAATCGCCGTGCAGTACGTTGTGGACGAAGCGGCTAAAACTTACACAACTCGCCCAAAGCACCCTGCCCTTCGGGTCGCTGAGGGTTAACTTAATAGAAACGGCTACGCATGTAGTACCGACAGCGGAGTACTGGCGGACGGGGGTTCAAATCCCCCCGGCTCCACCACTTCATCATCTAAAGACGTCCACGGACGTCTTTTTTTGTGCCTGAAATCCAGTGAATACGGGGGTTTCAGGGCTATTGGGGGCTTTCGAGGTTTTTAGAGTTCCAGGCGATTTGGTATTCCCAATGGTATTCCCGGCTACCCAGGGCTAATCTTGGGAATACCAAAAAGTGTCATGGAGTACTTCTCATGTGCGCTCAAACCACCCGCCTCTCCGACCGCCAGCTCAAGGCGATCAAACCGAGAGACAAGGATTACGTCCTCACCGATGGCGACGGGCTTCAGCTCCGTGTCAGAGTCAATCGCTCGATGCAGTGGAATTTCAACTACCGGCATCCCGTCACCAAGAATCGAATCAACATGGCACTCGGCTCTTATCCCGAGGTTTCTCTTGCGCAAGCCAGGAAGAAAACCGTTGAGGCTAGAGAGCTGCTTGCACAGGGCATCGACCCCAAAGCTCAGCGTAATGAACTGCAGGAAGCCAAACGAGCGGAAACGGAACATACGTTCGAGAACGTAGCCACCGCGTGGTTCGAATTGAAGAAGGATTCCGTCACCCCGGCGTATGCCGAAGACATCTGGCGCTCACTCACGCTGCATGTATTTCCGAGCATGAAATCAACGCCGCTATCAGAAGTGAATGCCCCGATGGTCATCAAGCTCCTTCGGCCGATTGAGGCCAAAGGTAGCCTCGAGACCGTGAAGCGGGTAAGCCAGCGCCTTAACGAGATCATGACCTACGGGGTCAATTCCGGAATGATCTTTGCCAATCCTCTCAGCGGCATTCGAGCGGTCTTCAAGAAACCCAAAAAAGAGAACATGGCCGCGCTACCAGCTGATGAGCTTCCCGAGCTCATGATGGAAATCGCGAACGCCAGCATCAAGCGGACGACCCGCTGCCTGATCGAATGGCAGCTGCACACCATGACCCGCCCCTCCGAAGCGGCGACCACCCGATGGGCAGATATCGACTTCGACAAACGCCTCTGGACCATCCCTCCGGAGCGAATGAAAAAGCGTCGTCCGCACACAATCCCGCTGACCGAACATGCACTCTCGTTATTGGAGACGCTTAAGCCCCATAGCGCCCACAGGGAATATGTGTTCCCGTCAGATAGAAACCCGCGCACCCACGCGAATAGCCAAACAGCCAACATGGCGTTGAAACGAATGGGTTTTCAGGACCGCTTGGTCAGCCACGGAATGCGCTCCATGGCCAGCACAATTCTGAACGAACATGGATGGGATCCGGAGCTGATCGAAGTCGCGCTGGCGCATGTCGATAAAGACGAAGTTCGAAGCGCCTACAACCGGGCGGATTACATCGAACGCCGGCGTCCGATGATGGCCTGGTGGAGTGAACATATCCAGAAGGCAGCCACCGGCAGCCTGTCGGCATCCGCCATCAATCAAACCAGGGACCGTAACGTCGTGCCGATACGCTGAGCCGGCGACAATCCGTGTCGTGCAGCAGGGCGACTGAAGTGGCGACTGTCGCTAAATCTGCCGCATGCCTGCGCTTCTTCGGCCAAGCCCCTGAGTATGGGAAGGCTCCGCATTCCCATACTCAGGGGCTCACGCTTAAAAGCGTCTATCAGACAACCACGAGTTGCGCCTTTCTGCGGCGGATCAGCCCTGCTGTTAACTCATAGTAATAGACGGTCGCTGGTGCTGAGCAACGCAGATAGTGCTCTAAAAACCATCTGGTGTGCTTTTCCTTCCAGGACCAGGGGGTCGCACAACTCCAGCGCTCACGAATCGCCTTGTGCATCCTTTCTGCCTGCCTGATATGCCGCTGCCGCGTGGCATGCGCACCTTTGAGCACGGGACTCAGAAACAACGCCATATCGAACTCGGACTTCATCAACGACCTCCGATGTAGGCACTCACCACGTCGATGCGGTTATGCCCCAACTCGTGGCTGATCTGCTGGCGTGCACGCTGATCGAGTGCTCGATCGTCTCGATGACCACGACCGCCATTGATGGGCGCGGAGAAGCCGGTCAGTTGCTCATAGCGCTCACAGGCGTAAGCCGCCCGCAGTTCATGAAAGCCTTTCAATCCATGCTCATGCAGGATGTCCCGTGCCGGTCGCACGATTGTCTGTAAGAAATCTTTGTAGCTTTCATCAGGTGTTAACAGATTCCGACTGCCCTTGGGTGAAGCCTCGCTGGCCCTGTCGAGGGCGCCACGAACTTGATCCGTGACCGCAATCCAACGCGGTGCAGATGCGCCTGATCGACCGCCTTTGGTGCCGTCCTGGATATTGATCTTGCCCAGTTGCCGAGCCTCACGTTGCAGCCGGGGCAAGTCCGCCAAGATCGCTTCACGCAGGCGCATGCCGGTCTCCCGAGCAAGGAGCACAATGGCACTCACCCTCGATTGCTGGCCTCGCTCTGACAACGCCTGTGTGATCAACTCGACCTGGACACGGTCTTGGCCTTGCGGGGCCTCACTACGCACACCTGAGCGCTGCAAGCCAAGCGCCTTGCTCGGACTGGGGATTTTGACGTACTGATCACCGCGCAGCGCGGCCATCGTTCGGTTCACGCTGGACAGGCGGTTCTGTGCGGTGGCGATGCCGACGTTGCCCTGATCAACCTGCTCGCGCAAATGGAAGGCGTACCGCATAAGGATCTCGCAGTCGATCTGTCGCGCGTCATTGAGCCTTGGCCCTTCCTCGGATCGACACCAACGCACGAATGCCTGCCAGCGATCGCTATGGGCTTTGACGGTAGCAAAATGGCCGTCGCCAAACAGATCTCTCAGTGCTTGCGTTCCGGCATAGCTGAGCTGGCGACCGAAGCCAAAATTACGTCCCGCTCGCTTACCGACCCGAGCCATTTTTCTGTTCCTGATCGACTGCAGCGAGATCATGCAAAAGGGCTTGCCAGTACGCACTCACGATGGCGAGCTGGGCCCAATCCGTCGGACGAAAACACAGCCTGTTATCGGAGACGTAGAGATGCGCGCCCTCCTCTTTCAACCATTGGATGATGGCTGTCGGCGAGGTGATAGCTTTATGGGTGGTGGCGACACCGGCGACACCGGCGACAACCCTTGTCCTGCCTGGCTTTGAGCGTGGCGACAAAGTGGCGACAGTCGCGGCGACAAACCGCGCTTTCGGCTCCTTTTGGCGCTGAGCCAGGTGGTTGCGCAGCGCTTCATCAAGATTGAACATGGCGCACCTCGAAGGTACAACCGTCGGTGCTCAGCCACTGATGATCAATCAACTCGACCAACAGCTTGGCGGCATGGCGACTGCTCTTACGGGCAAATCGGGGACCATTGCGATTCAGCTCCCGAATACTGAAGCGCTTCCAATCTTTGACCTGCAGCCAGCGCAGCAGCCGGTCTGCCTCCTCTTTTACCCGGCACACCGGTTCCTGTTCGGTCAGGCGCTGGATCTCGGAGAGGTAATAGCCGACTAAGGCCGAGGCCCGTTGGATATGATCGACCTCCACGACGCTGCTCTCCTCCACGACTGCCAGATTGCCGGCGACGCGCAGCAGGTTGTCGGCGGCCTTCGATCCGCTAGGCCGTACGCTGGCCAACTCGCCAAACTCACCCAACTGGGCCTCGATGGCATCATGCAGATCAATCCAGCGACGACGAGCCAGTGGACTGAGGCTCAGCGGTGACAGCCGCAAGGCACCGTCAGCGGAAAGCGACCAAGGCTGATGAAACAGGGCCGAAAGACGGTGGTGATATCGCTTTAGGGCGGGGTCTTTGGACAAGTCGACAGCCTGGTAACTGCGTTGTCCGGCCAGGCTGGTGGGCCAGGTCATGAGGCAGCGACCGAGAATGCCTTGCCCCAGCAGCAACGGGTCACTGAGTAACTGCATGGCTAGATACGGTTGCAGCATCAGGTGCAGGCTTAAGCGTCGATCGTAAGCTCGCAAGCTTTCACCCACCATGGACCGCGCGCGATCTATCGGACTGCCGTCCCAGAGTGACGACAAGGTCGTAACCGCTTTCAAACGGTTATCTCGACTCATGGTGCTGCTACCGAGGAATTGTCCCCCCTCGTCACAGAACAGGCCCATGCTCGGCAAGTCATGGCAGAGTCCCTTGATCAAGGCCTCGATAGTCGGATCCGTGGTGATCAGCCTAGGTGCAGAGGGCTCCGCTTCAAGCGGTACGCCGTTTGTGGGGTCGGGATAGCCAGGGTTGATACGCTGCGCCTGCCGCTGCGCGACACGGTACCGGGCGAGTTGTTCACGGTAGCGCTGCCACTGCTCACGCTCCCATTGCCGTGCTGGCAGCAATGCAAAACGATCTGCCGCGGTCTTGCGATCACCTGACGCGGCCACTGTAATCAGGAACAGCGACAGGGGGTAATTTCGTCCATCGAGTTGCAAGCCCGCATGACCTTGAGTGGCTAGCGCCGAGGCAGCCAAGACCGATTGTGCGGCCAGTGCCTGGGGCACGCCGATGACCTCGGCCATGCGCTCAACCGCAGGCCCAAGAATTCCACCCAGTGCCTGGACCGGATAAGGCTCGGCCACGGGGTTTGACTCAATCAGCGGTCGAGGCGGTCGTGGTAGTTCAAGCTTCGGATCTAACTGCTGCATGGGCCCTCTCCTCGGTAATTGCTGGTTGTCCTCACGTAGTCCCGCCACGGCTGTTGAGTGTTATCAGGGATCAAGGCCCCTGCGGCCTGTGAGGGTGTTCACTGACGCGGAACACACGGCTCCTTACGACCGGGAGCGAGGGCATGAACCCATGAATCTGGCCTCCTTAGTCGCATCCGAAGATGCGGGCGGGTGGAGGCTGTGCCGACTGACGAGTTCGGCACCTGGAGATCCTGAGCAGGAGAAGGCAACGACATGGACACCTGGGGCATGCCTGACTGTCAGTCAGGTGCAGCCCTTCCAAAGGCTGCGGCACCGGTGCCTGTATCGATGCGGATGGCGACGAATCAGATTTGTCAGGCCGATTGTCACGAGGAGAGTTGCGGCAATGCCTTGTACGGCGTGGTTTGCAGCAGTGGTACGAGCGCCCGTCTCTTTCCAGCAGAAAGAGACGGGCGCAGTCTGGCGCAACGAAGTGTGCCGAAAGGTGAGGTTGCTGCAGCGCAGCGAGGAAGGTTCATCGTCTGCCGCAGAGGGCAGATCAGTCGAGTGGGCATCCATCACTCTTGGGGAGTGACCGTGCGAGCCGCCGGACGCTAATCGCACTTCGGGAGAACCACCACGCAAGTGGCGTAGCCTTAAAGGTTCTGGCTACCTGGGCTGGTGCTGTCAACAACAGCGGTCCGTGCACCAATTTTTATACCCACTCGAAAAGACGGTCAAGCGTCACGGCCAAAGCGTGCAAAAAGTGGCGACTGTCGCCACTTTTGTCGCCACGCTCCAGGCCCCGTGCTGCATGGGTTGTCGCCGCTGTCGCCGGAGTCGCCACATCTCTAGACATAGTTCTACGACAAGCTCGGTTCTAATGCTGAAACTGCGTTGCACTTGACAGAGATTGAGGGCAATTACTGATGGGTAAAAGAGGAGTGACGCTAATCAAATTTGAAATGGAAGGATGGAACGAAGTGCCTTCGACAAAAAGCGAGTGAACCCTCCGATCGGCGCGATCAAAGATCGCTTGATCAGAGGGTTTGGCGGGAAAAGCAAAGTCTCAAGCATCGAAACTTGTTGATCGGGATACAGCAGCTTCACGAAGGTTGAGCAGCGTCTGCTGCAAACGCAGCAGAAAACCGGCCTCAAACGCTTCCTGAAAGTCCCCTGGACGATGACGTTTTCGGTTCTGCGCAGTACGATTCATTCAACAATGAACTGATTCATCCCTGAGGGGACTGATTTAGGCAGAGCTTCATCAGTTGACAAAATAGGATCTGATTGCAGTGCCTCTAGAAACGCGACGACTGCCCCCACGTCGTTTGGCGCCATCGGGTAGATCTCGGCAAGGATGGGGGAGCGGTACCTCAGCAGCCGCCCCGCGAGTTCCGCTTCGCGAGGTCGGCCTTTCTGCGCGGCAAACATTAATGGAATGGGGTTGAAGTGATGACTAATGACTTCTTCCAAGGATGTGAATACACCGTTGTGCCCCCATGGCCCAGTGCGCGTAACATTACGTAGCGGTGGAGTGCGAAATTGAAAGCGATCTATGGCCAACCCCGTCGCTTTTGCCCTTCCATAATCTAAATAACCTCCGTGTTTGCCAACGTCGAGTTGCGGCACGGCAAGTCCGTGATATTTAAAATCCGAGAACTCCTCACCTGTATGACAAACCGCACAGCGCCCTTTCCCGAAGAAAATCATCGCTCCTTTTTTTTGCTGCTGGGATAAAGCGGAGATTTCTCCTCTTACATAGCTATCCCAAGCTGCTGGCTTAAGCTGAAACGCCAAGGAAATGTAAGCTGCCAAGGCATTGCCAATATGAGTAATATCAAACTCGCTTGTAGCCGGATAAGCTGATTGGAAGAGTTTTCTATATTCTGATTGCATAGGGGTCGAGGCGGCCGAAGTGCCTAACAAACGTTTAACCAAATTACTATAAACATTCAATGTCCGCTCTTGAAAGTTGTCAGGGTCGACTGTCATATCGACTAGATCCGCATGGTAGGTGGCTTGGTTCTCACCTCCGCGGCGTACAGATCGGCCCAGCATCTCATCAGGTTCAACTTGGGGAAAGCTTGCTGCGACGGCAAGTAGATTTTCGAATCCCTTTGGCAGTTTATTACCCATAGGCGATTCAAAATTCCCATTTTCACCCATCTGTACTCGTCCATCCCAAAATAGAGCGGTAAAATCGCTTTCTCCACGATTAAAAAACGGGAGCACATTTCTGGGTATGACAAAAGCTTCTGGAGATTGAAGCCTTTGCTCTCCCACTCCGCTTGAGCCGATACCCACAGCCATAGGCAACCCGTCAACACTGCCTTTGCTACGGACGTGACAAGTCGCGCAAGTCGTGTTGTTTGGCCCCCCCATGACGGGATCAAAAAACAGCATCTGCCCTAACTTTTCCTTCGGCCCCATGAACAACGGCCTGGTAGTCATGGGCTCAACACGATAGGCAGTGAGCACTTTCCTCAGAAGTTGATCTTCATGGTTAAGTTGCGACGCCTGCAGATGGCTAATCCAGGAGAGGAAAATAAAATACGTAAGAATCGACTTCCTCATATTAAAATCTATCCATGCGATGAGCATCGACCATCTGCTGTACCGTGATTTGTTCTACTTCAAGTACCTCCAGGCCTAACATCGCCAGTTGGTCTTCTGATAGACCCTGAATTAATAGCTGTTTACGAAGTATGTCGTAGTCGTGACAGACCATCATCCCAACGTCTGCACTTAACCTGAGACGTTCGGACTGTGGATCATTTCCGATCAATCCCCGTAGCGCAGCTTCCTCATGCATTGCCAGGTCGCACTCTAAAGCGAGTCGCTTGTACTCATCACCGTGACTATATTCGGCAATAAGCGGTCGAACATAATCATGGAAGACAATGAAGCCCAGTCCGATCACGGATATCACGGGAGCCCAAAATCGAATATATCTATAGACCTTATGATTCATTTGGGAACAATCACGCCTAAGGCGTTCAGTGTTTGCGTACCCATCATGCCATCTGCAGGCAAGCTGTTATGAGACTGGAATAATTTCAGTGCCAAACGAGTTTGCTCGCCCATCACGCCGTCTATGGTGCCAGGTTCATAACCTTTGATAATCAAACCCATCTGTACGCGCCGAATTAGCTCCATGAGTTTTTTATTATTAGGATCGAAATCTGAGCTGATGGGGCTGACTGTCGAAGGCCTTCCTGCGTCTACAGGATTGCGGCTACCGGTGGAACCACCAAGACTGTTCGAACCGCTCGTTCCAAAGTTGCTCGAGTAAGGTGTTTTTGGTGCTGAATAGGCAGGACTAGGGGGGGAATAAGTCTTACTTGGAGCCGTGTAAGTCCGGCTTGGAGCAGAGTAGGAACCGCTTCCTGAACTGTGAGATGAATGCGAGGAATGTGACGAGTGGGATCGATGGGCTGCGTATAGGTTATCGCCGGGCATGTTAAGCGGACGCAAGCTGACCGGATCGAGTCTGCTGCCGAAAGGGTTCTTCAGCCCCTGCTCCAGGGCTTGCACATCCGTGTTCACCAAAGAAGTTCCGGCAATGAATGCTGACAGCGACGTGATGAATTTAGACATTGATAATCCCTTCAATTTTTTGGATTTTCATCGAATGTTTACCTGGGTGATGCCATGAGAAAAGGCCTGCACACTCTGTTTTCACTCTGCACGTAGCACAGTCCTCAGCAAACGTACGTTTCCAATCGGAGATGCTTTTGTGTGCATACGGCCACAGAGTTTGTGGCAGAGCGCAGAGTGGGGCATTCATCAAAATGGCAGGTACCTTCGCTCGCTTCAGTGTCCTGAAGCCGTGACTGAGCTCCGTGCTCCAGTCTCGAAGGTCAATGTCGGTCAGTTCAGGGTTTGCCAAAGCAAAGCCAATGGGTTCACATGCCATTAATGCGACCTCACGGACGAAAGGCAAATTACGACCAATGAATTCGCAAAGCGCTGCAAGGTTTTCCAAAACAGGGCGAATCAGCACGATTCTCAACTGAACGGCTTGCCCAAATCGACGAAGATTCAATAGACCAGCCAGTGTCTCCTCAAATGCCCCCGGACTCTGCACGACAAAGTCATGTAGAAAGTCAGCATGCCCATAGAGCGGCACCATCCATGTCACGCGCTCACTCAACCCCTTTAACATGTGCTCAGCATAGATCGGATCAGCTAACAGCCTGCCGTTGCTCAACACGTCGTACCGAGTGCTAGGATGTTGATGAGCAAAGGTATCAAGCACTAGACGCAGATGCTCACCCAGCAACAAAGGCTCTCCTCCGGAAAATCCCAATGTATGCGGAGAGCTAGCTATATGATTGGCGACTTCTACCGCCTCGTTCACCAACCAGCTATCGTCATGTTTTGTCGGGGGCTGCGAGCACATTAGGCAATAGCTATTGCACCGATTGGTGAGGAAAACAGTGTGGTGCTGGTCTGTATACCGAAATAGAACATGCGCGTGATTCATGTGGTCGGCGACGGCTACTACGTCTTCGTCCATCAGAATGCCGCCGGTTTCAACCACAGTCTCTGCCTGCCATTGGCCTGCGGCATGGAGATTAGGTGTCAGTAAAATTAGGTTGGTTAGCCCAGCACTACGCAGTTGCGCAACTTTGGTGATCCCCTCCGCATCTGCGGCCCTCACTAAAAATCTCAATTCGGGTCGCCACTGCGCGCTCAAATTCTCGAGCGAAATGACTCTAGCTACTGTTCGATATCCAACGCCATGCGTTCGTACACGGACCTTACGCATCAGAATATCCAGCGGGGTGAGCCCAGCGATAGGCAATATCGAGAAAATCGTCGTCGGCAGTTCGTAACTTACGAAAAAAGTATTCGAAGAGCCATTTATATCGTTTGCAGTGTTCAGTAAGCAAAGCAACAGTCCTCATGTCACCAAACTCAGCTTGCGCCCCCACTGGATCAGGCCCGCAAAAACTATTGAACGCGCAAATTTCACAGCCCACTGCTTGAGTAGAAATACTTGTTTCTATCAGCTGCCTCATGACAGGAGAAGTCATTAACTGTGCAAGGGACTCACCAATAGAACCTAAACGCAAAGAACAATCTCCCGTTTCGGCGAGCATCCGTGCCTCGTCGCTTGGATAGACATAACCATCGTAGTTGTAGACCAGAACAGCAAGGCCAGACCCTGTCGGGCTTTGCAAATCGACGTAACCCGCATCGAAGGGTGATAAAAGTTTGTTAAAAATTAGTGCAGCGGTACCTTCACGCAACTCAGTACCTCTGGCGTTCCATTCTAAGACACGATGCAAAGCTTTCTGATAGAAGTTTGTGAACTCTGGAAGGATGTATCCCAAATGCTTGATGTTGCGTTTGGCAAATCCATACAAGCTTAACGGTCGTATGAAAATTTCGGTGAATCCATTTTTTACATACTCATCCACAATGGCCTCAGGGTACGCAAGAGAGGCTTTAGTTGTGGTCATCAATGCTGCAACCGCGTGTGGCCCCATGATACGCCGTGCCAGCTCGATTCCTGCCAAAGTCCGGGCATGCGAATCACGCGATGGTAATGGGCGGTTTTTATTGTGCAACGTCGCCGGGCCGTCAAGGCTCGTTGAGAGGTAGACCTGATTATTTCTAAAGTACTCACACATTCCAGAGGTTAATTGGTGCAACGTTGATGCAACCACGAAACGAATACGGCGCTTGTGTTCCAGATTCATCTTTTGAATAAGATCAATTGCTCGTTGAATAAGATCGAAACGGAGCAGCGGGTCGCCACCTTGAAACTCAATTGTCAGAGCATTGGCCTGACTTTGAAAAATAGTCGCGCAAGCAGCATCAATCTGAATTGGGGTCATTGAATGACCCACATCTTCAAGACGTCTGCTGACTTGGCAGTATTGACAAGAATGTTCGCATTGAAGGGTAGGCACAATTATGTGCAAAGACTGACCTGCCAATACAGTTTCTTTCCGGGCCGCTATTCGTGATCGTAATAGCTCTAGAGTTCCGAAAGAACTTTTTCCGGTCAAAAAATACTTAGATTGTAGTTCCGCGCGCTTTTTGAACTCTAATTTTTCAGGTGCTTGGACTAGAGCCGACAATTCCTGTTGCGTCAAAAAGGCATGGTCACCTGCAGCACTAACGGCTACAACGGACTGATCGTCGAGCCGATGAAAACCGAATGGCAGCAGGCTTCCCACAACGAAGTTAGCGTTCATTCAGAGGCCTCCATAAACATATCCAGCCGCACTAATGTATTTAGTGGAATTTTCCTACGAGTAACTTCGTCATCCAACAGTTGCGTCAAAAGCTCATTGAACGTAGGAATGTTCGATTTTTCTGAACAAAGCGCCTGAAGGCCCGCGTCCACCTGCCGCAACTCGTACCCTCTATGAATCAATTCAGCTTGAAGAGCAAGCGATAAAGGGCGGTTGATATCTACCCAAAGCTTGGCCGGAGATGACTCAGGATAGATGAGATTGATATTCGTCACGGGCAACATTCCATTGATTTGCTTTATACATTGGCTCCATTCCAAAGAGCTGATTGCATGCTGACGTGTTCTGTCGATGAGACCAATTCCAACATTACGTTTTTACTCTGAACTTAAATCTTGACGAAAGATAGCAATATGATGTCGCTCCGTCCAAGTTTTTTGGCTGACACAAACCCGCGCAGCTAACGGTGGCTTGCCTGTCAAAAAATAGGTGGGCTAGAACCCAAATCTTGCACCTCTGACTGACAGCTTTTGGCCGATTCTGTTGGAAAAGTCGGTCTGCCCATACTGCCTGATCATTGACTGGTGAAAACGCCTTTTTTGCACGCGGCTACGTGAAGTCCGAATCCGGAAGCCCCTGCCAAAAGTAAAAATTTCAATCTCGGACGCGTACTTTTCTGATGCGCAAACCATGGCCGACTTTTTCAACAGAATCGGCCGGTTTCTGCCTGTCGCCACCTTCCGACTCGGATCGATTGCTACCTGTTGTCCCGACCGCTGTAAGAAGATCACTGCTTATCATGGATGCGAAGCAAGGTTTTCAGATCGAATACAAGCGAGGGTCAATGGAATGCTATTTCGTGAGGTATTCCAATTGGTATTCCAATCAAAATACAAAACTAATATTAACGATAATAATCAATAGGATAAATTACCGTTTCAAATTACCCCGGCCCACCACTTCAACGAAAAAAGATGTCCACGGACGTCTTTTTTTGTGTCTGAAAATCCAGCGCGTCACATGCTCATGCGCTCGTATACGCCAGTTCTCGTTCTGTCCCGTCAACACCGCGAGAATCAGTGCACCCCCTTCCTGTGGGCCTGTCGGATGGGTGGTGGCGGCTGCAAAGCGACCTGAAACGCGTGCCTGCCACCTCGTTAGCACTATGAGCGGGTCATGGCGCCAACCGATAGGTGGACTGCACCAGACCTGAAGGAAAGCTGCGGCTGGATACCAGTTTCAATCCAATGTCCTGCTGAAGGGCTCCGAACAATGGCCTTCCCGATCCGATCAGCACGGGCACAGTGGTAATCACCATATCGGCGACTAATCCATCGCGCAGGAAGGATTGCACCAACTGCCCGCCATCGACATAGACCCGATGCACGCCCTGCCTCGCCAGTTCCGCCATCGCGTCCCTGGGGGCAAGGTTCGAGAAACGCAGCTTGCCCTTCAGGGCCTCGGGCACCGGCGAATTGGCCAGCTGTGCAGAAAGCACCACGACGGGCCGATCGTAAAACCATGTGTCGAAGGTCAGCACCTTCTCATAGCTTCCCCGCCCCATCACGATGACCTCCTTGTCGGCGATGAAGGCAGAGTAGCCATGATCTTCAGTTGGATCATCACGTTGCAGGAGCCAGTCGATGTCGCCATCTGGCCGGGCGATGAAGCCGTCCAGACTGACGGCGATGAAAACATGTGCAGTGGCCATCGGGACCTCCTTATTTAAACGACGTTTACGCAGGATCATAAGCCGAATAAGCGGCTCGCCTTCGCTTGGTAGTTATACGAAGTCGTGGGAGTGCTGGAATGTGGGCGGGTTGAAATTTCGCGCAGGGGCTTCGAACCAGGCCAGGGGCCGACAGAAACTTCTGACCCTGGAAGCATTTTTAAACAAAAATCCGGGTTGGGTCCTACAGACGCTGTGATTTTCAGGGACGTTTCCGACAGGTTCCGGCGGTTGTCGGGTAGGAAGCGCAGCGGATAGGCTTTGTGGGTCGCTGCACATCAGCGACCGGGCCTGGAAACCCGAGGTATTGAAGGCGTAACAGCTCAACAAATGGGATACTGCGGCGATTTTTTGATTGCAGTTCTCCATTATGGCGGCTGTGCGAGGGAGACCTTCGGGTCTGCCGGGCTCCTTCTGCCTCGGTTTCCAGCCCGCGCATAGCTGCCACCCTTTCGCTTGGAACGAAAGATTGGTAGCTCCATTACGCAGAAGGAGTTACACCATGATCAAAGAAACACCAAACCCGCCCGCCCCGGACGACGTTTCCCCCTACGAATCCATCGATTCAAAAAAACTCCACGAAGCCGCCGACCGTGCGCTCGATCACTACCTGAACCCCTGCGCCCTGAAATCCCCCATGATCCGCAAGCCGAGCACGATGTTTCTCGTTGCGCCGGATATCAAGGACGAAGACCTGCTCGCCCATACCTGTGAATCGTTGGCCCAGGCCAGTGTGATGGCGGGTGATTTTGCGGGGTATCTGGAAGGTCCGCATCGACACACGGCGATGGCGATTCAGCAGATTGTGATGCTGGCTGAACTGGCGGTGAATCGGATGCTGGATAACGTTGAAGTGCCGAGATCTTCACCACGCAGTTGATACCCCTGTGAAAGCGGGCTTGCTCACGAAATTGGCGAATCAGTCGACATTGTTGTTGAATGACAAACCGTATTCGCGAGCAGGCTCGCTCCCACATTAGTCCGGTGGGTGGCGGGGATTCAAAGCACCTTCAAATCCACCGACACATGCCCCCGCGTCATCCGCGAATATGGGCACATCTCGTGCGCAGCCTCAGCCAGTTCCCGTTTCACCCTCTCTTCCAACCCGGGAAAGTTGACGTTCAACCGGACCGCCAATTGAAAATCCCCAGCGCCGGTTTTGCCCAGATCGACCTCGGCATCCACCGACGTGTCTTCCGGCAATTTGATCTTCATCTTGCCCGCCGCCACCTGTATCGCGCCGATGAAGCAGGCGGAATACCCCAGCGCAAACAGTTGCTCCGGATTGGTGCCCGGCTTGCCCGAGCCGGGCGAGCTGAATTTGACGTCCAGCTCGCCGTCGCTGGATTTGCCGGTGCCGGTGCGGCCGCCGACTGTGTGGGTTTTTGCGGTGTAGAGAACGGTTTCCAGTGCAGCACTCATGACAGTGACTCCTGATCAGGATTGAACGACGGCGAACTCATTTCGAGGCCTCGCCCAGGGTGCCGGTGTAGTGCGCCAGGCGTTTTTCGACATCGGCTTTTTTCTGCAGGCCAAGCTCCATCAGTTGGGTGATGCGTTGCTGCGCCGCCGGGCGTTTGACCGAGCCGATGAAACCGTCCCATTCGGCGGCGATGGCTTCGTTGGGTGGCAGGCTGGCGGCGTCGACCAGGCGCTTGATGTCGGCGATCGACTGTTTGTCGAACCGGGCAATGCGCCGGGCCATGGTGTCGACGAATGCATCGAGTTCGGCATCGGGCAGCGCACGGTTGACGTAGCCGTAGCGTTCGGCGAGTTCGCCATTGATGTCGTTGCCGGTGAGCAGCACTTCCAGCGCGCGCCCACGGCCCATCAGCCGTGGCAGGCGTGCCATCGGACCGCCGCCGGGCACCAGGGCGGCGCCGATTTCCCATTGCGAGAGGATGGCTTTTTCACGGCTGGCGAAACGCATGTCGCTGGCCAGGGCCAGTTCGCTGCCGACGCCGGTGGCGCGACCGCGAATGGACACTATCGAGACCACGGGTGCCTTGCTCAAGCGAACCAGCATATCGGGCAGCGGTGGCAGGCCGGTGGGGCCGTTGGGCAGGCTGGTGGTGTCGGTCAGCGGCGGGACGAAGTCGTAGTGGGTGAGGAAGAAGTCTGGAACGTCACTGTCGAAGACTACGACCACCACTTTCGGATCGGTCTCGATGGCCGTGACGACCTCATTCAGTTGCGGCATGGTCTCGGGGCCGTAGATGTTGTACGGCGGGTTGTGGAAGGTGACGCGCCAATACTCGGGGGTGAGGCGGGTGAGCTTGATCTCCTGTTTTGCTGCGTGGGTGGACGGGGTCTTGTCGGGTGAAGCTGATGCGGTCGATGCTTCACCGGCGAGAGACGGGTCGGTGGCCGCCATGCTGGCGACAATGATCGCGGCATTGAATAGCTGCAGTCTCATGGGAAAACCTCCAGTTGAAAAACATGTGGTCCCCGCGAACAACGTTCTACAGTCTGAAGCAGATAATGGGCATGCCGGAAAGGTCCGGCTGAACAAGCCTAGCAGCGCAACTCCGGCTGACAAGTGACGTCAGTCGGACAAAAAAAAGGCACTGGCGATGATCGCCAGTGCCTTTTTTGCCTGAACCGTAACGTCAGCGAGACAGCATGAAAGTGTCGTACTCCAGATCTTCCAGCGCCGTCGAAAGCCTGTGCAAACCCAGCAATACACAAATCAGCAACGACAGCGTAAACCCATACCCGAAGAAGCTTGGCCCCAGGTACATGCTGAACAACGTCAGCATCGCGTTCAACACCGCAAACAGCACACACAGCTCCAGCACCACGGTGCGCTTGTCGAGGTAGAAGAACACGTTGAGCAACGCCATGAACACCACCTGGATGCTCACACCAATCAGGTCGATGTAGAACAGCGGCAGGTAATAACTGGAGATACCCAGCCATTCCAGCAGGCGCGGCGCGAACAGGAACAACAGCACCGCCGTCAGCCCCTGCACCTTGCAGATTTCCAGCAGGCCCTGGCGGATCGACAAGGTCATCTCGGTTTTCAGTTGCCCGATGTGTTGCAGGGTTTCACCTTCGCGGATCGCCCGGAACAGGCGGTCGTACCACTCGGCAAAGTCGGTCTCGATGCGCACCAGAAACACCGCCATGCCGGGGATGATCGCCAGATACGCGAGGAAGATCGGCAAGTCGTAGAGGATCGAAGCGCGCAGCGGGCCAACGATTTCGTTGGAGGTGCCGGGATTGAACCAGAACAGGAACTTGTCGATCCAGATCCCTAGGTTGTAGAAGAAACCGGTGGCCAGCAGGCTGAGGAAAACGTTGCGCCGGTCGAGGAAATCGAAGGCGATCAGTTTCTCGGCGCGGTACTCGCGCAGGATGTCGTAGAGGAACAGGAACAGCAGCGTGCTGTGCCCGATCAACAGCGCCAGCAGCAAGCCCGGCATCTGCAAAAAGCTCAACAGGTAGGCGCTCGCGACCATCAGCGTGTAACCCACCAGCATCACCAGCAGAATGCGGTTATAGGCCTTCATCCCCGAGAGGAAGATGATCACCAGCCACAAGTTGCACAGCACCACGAAGTTCGCCAACACCAGTACGCGGTAAATCAGCGGCTCATCGAACAACAAGCCCAGCACGACGATCCCCAACAACCCGGCGCCGAGGGTGACCAGCAACAACACGCCCAAGAGGTTGGGCAGGATCTGATCGTACTTGTGCTCGAACAAGCGGTCGGAGACGAAGCGCGTGAAGAACAGCTGCAAGCCGCCCGTCAGGATCAACGAGGTGGCCATCAGGTACGTCACCGTCACCAGAAACTGCCCGACCAGCATGTTCGGCAGCAACAGGCCGATGCTGATGATGCCCACCAGCATGACACTGATGATCGACAACACCCACGGCCCGGAGCTGATCAGCCCGGCGTAGACGTAGGCGTGCAAGGTCGCCGTGTAGGAATCACGCGAAAGGATTTTTCGCAGTTCAAAGCCAATACCGGCCATTTAGCTGTTCTCCATGGCGGCTTGATACAGGTCGCGGTAACGCTGCAGCATCAAGGCTTCGGTGTAATAACGATTGACCCGCAACAAGCCGCTGGCCTGGGCGGCCTGCCAGCGTCGCGGGCTGCGCAACAGTTCAAGGATCGCGGCGCACGTGGCTTGTGGGTCGGCAATCGCCACCACTTTGCCGGCGTGTCCGAGGTCACGGTCTTCGGCACTGCCGCCTTCGATCAACTCGCGGCACGAACCCACGTCGCTGCTGACCACCGGCGTACCGGCGGCCCAGGCTTCGAGGATCACCAGCGGCTGCGCTTCACTGATCGAGGTCAGCACCATCAGGCCGAGTTTGGGCAGGATGTCCTGAATGCGCTGGAAGCCGAGGAAATGCACCTTGCCTTCCAGGCCCAGACTGGCCATCAGGCTGCGGCATTCGCTGACGTATTCCGGATCTTCCTCTTCCGGGCCGACAATCCAACCCTCGGCTTGCGGCATGGCGCTGATCACGCCGCGCATCGCACGCAGATAGGTTTTCACGTCCTTGATCGGCACTACACGGCCGATCAAACCGACCACAGGCGCAATGCCGTGAGCGCGGGATTCCAGCGCTGCGGTCCACATCGGCAGGTCAATGCCATTCGGAATGACTTGAGTACGGGTCGCGAGGGCGCCGTCCTTGATCTGGCGCTGACGGTTGCCGTCGTAGAGCGCGATGATGTTGTCGGCGCTGTTGTAGGTCAGTTGGCCAATGCGCTCGAAGAAACGCACCCACAAGGTTCGGATGTAACCCGAGCCGGCATCGAGGCTGCGGTTCAGCGCCTGGCCGGAACTCTCGGCGATCCAGCTGGCCTGGGCCAGGTCGATCTTGCGTTCCTTGGTGTAGATCCCGTGTTCGCTGAGCAAGTAGGTGCAATTCCAACGCTGCTTGAGGATGCAACCCAGAAAGCCCGCGTACCCGGTGGAAATCGAATGCAGCACCCGCGCCTTCGGCATCCGTTGCGCGGCTTCGGCGAGCATCAGCAACGGCGACTGCATCGCGCGCAAGGTCCAGAAATAATTGACGAAGGACGGATCGGCGCAATGCTGGCGATAGCCTTCGCTCAGCGACTCCCAACTGGCGCGGCTGCGCAGCACGTCGTCGAGGGTCATGTGGCCCTGGGCGATGCAGTCGAGCAAGCGTTCGCCCAGGGCCGGGTCTGGCGCATCCGGGTGATGCAGGAAGCGATACAAATCCTGCAATTGCTGCGGGTCAGCCTCGCGCGGCTCTACGTGCGTGTTGGTCGGATGGGTCGCATCTTCGAGGAACACTTCTTCGATGTGCAGCACGTTGGCCGGTATTTCGTAGCGCCGGGTCGGATAGGCCTGACGCTGGCCGCCGATGAACATCACCGAAAAGGTCAGTTCCGGCAGGCCGAGGATCATCTGGTGAATCCAGCTGGAAACGCCGCCACGCACGTAAGGCCAGGTGCCTTCGAGCAGCAGACAGATGTCGGCAACCGGTGCCTGTTCCTTGTGACTCATGTCCAGCTCCTGACCAATGCGGCGAACGGCGGCCGCTGACGGGTTTCCTCGGGAAGACGGGCGAGCAAACCGGGAATTTCGTGGTAACGACCGGCCTCGAACGCCAGCTCGGCGCGAAACGGCAGCACCTGCGCCGCGCCCATGCCGTTCTCTTGAACCTGACTCAGCAGCACTTCGGCACGCTCGACATCGCCACGCTCCAGCGCGATGCGCCCGGCCAGCAGGAACAGCTCACCGCCCTCGCCCGCTTTCAAGCCTTGCTCGGCATGTTCGCTGGCCTGGGTCAGCACGTGATCAAGCACGCTGCCTTGCGCCAGGCCCAGATACGCCAGCTCCCAATACCAGCGCGCCAGCCGGCCGTGCAGCGCACCCGCCGTTTTGGCGTTGGCGTTGACCAGTTCGCCGAGCGCGATCTGGATGTGCAGGTTGATGTCGCTTTCCTGCTTGTCGAGCATCGAATACGCCAGCAGCCGCACATCGTCACTCGGGTCACCGAGGGCCAGTTTGAGGATCGGCACCGCTTCTTTGCCGGGCATGCGCCGAGTCGCCAAGAGGGCGGCCAGACGCTGATCCGGATCCGGGGCATGGCGCAACACGTCCTGCAAACCGCCATCGGCAAAGATCGGCGAGTGCAGTTGCAATTGCGCGCGGAACGGCAGTTTCGGGATGCCCACCGCTTGCCACGCTTGCTTGTCGCGTTTGCGCGGCAGGTACAGCGCCGGGAAAATCGCCGCCACCACGCCGACCGCGCCGAGCACCGGCACGAAGAACGCCAGGCTGAAGATAAACAGCGGGCTCCACGGCAGCGGCGAACGGTAGCGCGCCGGCAGCAACAGCCACACGGCCGCGCACAACATCACGCACGCCAGGCCGTGGCTGAGGGTGAACACCAGCAATTGTTGCAACTCGGGCGCCGCAAGCCACAAGCTGGCCCAACTGCCCGCCTCTAACAACAAGGCTCCGCTAAACAGCCACTTGCTGATCATTCAGGCCACACTCGTTGAACAGGAAATTACGCAGCCCGTTGCGTTCACAGCCAGGCTCCAGGTTGAACGGCAACACGCGCACGCCGAGGCTGTCGAGGCTGCTTTCAATGCCAAAGTGCTCGTGCAGCATCAGGTTCATCCGCGCCAGATAACCTTCGGTGCCTTGCGGACTGGTCAACGGCAACAGCACCAGCAACAGCTGATGATCGCGGTTATTACGCAGCGGCAATTGCAGGTCGAGGCCACGCTGGCTGCGCTCGAACAGACGCGACAGCTCATCGTTGGGGCGGGTCAATTCGAAGGCAAAAAGGCCGGCCGCCAGTTTGTGCTGCTCGACATCCACCAGCGAACGCTTGAGTTGCAGCGTGAACTGCTGCGCATCGGCGTCGGCCAGTTGCAGCACTTGCGGGTCGCGGCGCAGCAGGTCGGCGATGTGCCCGGCGAGCAGCGCCAACAGGCTCAGCGTGCGATCCTGGAAGGCGAAGAACGGCATCTGCCGCACCGCCAGAATCGCCAGCAAACGACCTTCGGCATCGATCAGCGGAATGCAGGCCTGCAATGACGAGAATTGCGCCGAGCTGCCGGCATCAATCAGTTCCTGACGCACGCTGACCAGCTCACCGCGTTCCAGGCACAGCTTGACCAGACCGTCTTCGGTGCCCAACGGCCCCATGACGCCGATGGTCGCCAAGGCTTCGGGCAACACGTTCTCTTCGCGTTCATCGACGCGATACAGCCCGGCCACGCGTAGCGCACCGTACTGACCGAGCATGGCCACGATCGGCTCGGCCAGCGCGGCCAGTGCATCGCCTTCGTCCGGCATCACCCGCAGTTTGTCGCGCAAGCCCAGCAAGGAACTGCGCAAGCTTTGATCGCTGCCCGCCACGCGCTGCTCCAGCAGGTCGTGGGAGACCCGCAAAATCTGGTGCGCGCGGGTGAATTCGTCGAGTCGATACTGGCGGTAATCGTTGGCCATCTGCAGACGCTGCAAGCGCCGTTCCCACAGATCGCGAACCTCGCCCACCAGCATGCCGCTGACCAGCACGCCAACAATGAATGACGGATCAAGCTGGGCGTAGGCTTCATGCCCACTGTAGCGCAGGGCGAACAACGCCATCACCAGCAGACTGGCGCTGAGCAAGCCGCGCACGAAACCGTAGCGCACACCCAACAGCAGCGGCGCCAGCACCGGCCAGGGAAAACCGGCGTGCATTTGCAACGGGTCTTGCGGGGTCAGCCACAAGCCCAGGCCAATCGCCGCGCCGGTGACCAACAGCGTTTCCAGCCAAGACACCGGGCCGCTGGCACGCGGCGCGAGGCTGTAATCCATGTGAGGAGAATTCATTGCATTCACTCGAACCGAAGGGCGCCAACAAGTGTGTCGAGCACCGTTTGCGCGGTGCCGGCGAGGCTTTCACGGGACCAGCCCGCACGCGCGCCGCTCTTGCTCCAGAGCACACGACCGCTGCTGGCCTCGAGCACGCGCAGGCTGATGCCCACTGCCGGTTCGCCGTCCAGACCGTTCTTGTACTGCCACTCTTCAACGCTGCCGGCGACCACGTAATCAAGCTTCTGATCACGTGCCCAATCGAGGGCGCCGGCCAAGCGTTCGTTGTCGTCCATCAGCGCTTGTTCGCCCTGCGTACTGACCGGGTAAACACGTGGTTGCAGACCGTGGCTGCTGAGCACGCTGAGCAGGATCTGCTCGGCACGCTCGCCGGCTTGCGGAGTTTGCGAGTAGTTGATCATCGGCACGGTGCCCCACTTCGCAGTACGCGCAAAGTTCGGGCTGGTGTCGCCGGTAAAGCTGGCGCAACCGGCGACGAACAGGACTGCCAGAGCCAGGCTCAGATTACGAATTGCTTGCATCAGTTTTTCTCCCGTAAACATTTCATGATCAGCGTCCGAATCGCACGCCGTAGCTCACACCCAGTGTTCCGCCCGCCTGACCGTCCCCGCCTTGTGGCGCGGATTGGTAGCCAACGGTGAGGGCCAATTCGTCACCGCCCAGCACCTCGACGCCGATCCCGGTGTTGATGCCGTAGTTGAAGGTTTGATCCAGCCATTGCCAGCCCGCCGTCACGTCCACCAGCCAGGTGTATTGCGGGCGAGTACGCACCAGGGCGCCCGGCAAGCCGCGACGCCATGAGCTACCGACATACAGTTGGCCGTAACGGCTTTGCAGCAGATCGTTGGCCGTCACGATCGCGGGATCGTCCGAGTCATCAACGCTTTTCACCGGACCGTCGTTGGCGCTGGACAGGTACTCCAGCGTGCGGTCCTTGACGTTGTTGTGCTGATAATCGACACCGCTGCGAACAGTCCAGTTAGGTCCGGCGAATTCCAGCGTGTGGTTGTATTCCATCTTCAGCGCCTGGCCGTTGCCCAAGGAATCGCCCGCACGAGTCGAGAACGATTTCTGCGCCACTTCCCAGCTGATCTGATCCCGCGCCGAGAACCCGTGACGACCGCCGACCCACACACTGTCGTGCTGGCCGAAAGCGCGCATCAGGCCGCTGTCTTCGCTTTTGCGATGCCAGTCCAGACCGGTCTCGATCTGGTCGCTGGCGCTCAACTGCCAGGTCCGGGACAGGCCCAGGCCGGTGCGGTCGTCGTCCTTGCGCTGGCTGGTGTCGGCGAACAGTTTGTAGCCGCCGTCTTCCACCGAACGTTGCAGGGTCAGCGCAGCGTTGCGCTCATCGCCCATGCGCGATTCGATCAGCTGATCGCTGTTGTAGGTGCCATTCTCCAACTCAAGATTGGCGTACCACTGAGCGCCAAGGTTGTGCGCGATTTGCAGGCGCGGGGCGTTGAATTCCAGGCCACCGAAATCCTGTTGATGCCAGGACAGCTGCGCGCCCTGCGGCGTCAATTCCTGCAACTCGGCAGCCTGACGGCGCAACTGCTCGCGCACGGCAGCCGGTTGATCGTCACCCAGCGCGGACTGGCTGAGGTCTAGAGCTTCGTCGAAGCGGCCGAGACGACTCAAGGCCTGGGCGCGTTGCGCCGGGTTGAGGTCGCTACTGGCCAACAGCGTTTCGACTTGCGCCTTGTTGCGGCTGCGCAAGGCTTGCTGGATTTCTTCGTAACGCTGAACCTTCAAGCCTTGGCTGCGCGCCCACTCCAGCCACTGGTCTTTCTGCGATTCCTGGTTCGTCGCGTCGAGACGCGCCAGCAACCGCTCGAACCACAATTGCAGCATGGCCGGCGAGCCGTCTTTCCACTTCGCCACCTCCTGCTGTGCCTTGGCCGGCGAATAACTGCTGGCCATCAAGCGCAACCAGATCGCATAACGCTGGGACGATGGCTGAATGTTTTCGCCTTCGGGGCTGCGCAGCAGCTTCAGGCGCAACCGTTGGGCCGCGTCCTGATAACCGGCGCTTTCCAATGCATCGGCGTAGGCCGCACGCACCAGCCAATCCTGCGGACTGGTCTTGAGGTACATCCGATACCAGGCCAACGCTTCGGTATCGCGACCGAGCATCTGGCTGGCACTGGCGAACGGCAGCCAGAGGATTCGGTCCTGACGCGCCTGGGGTTTCCATTCCGTCAGCAAAGGCTTGAGCGCGGCGGTGTTGCCTTGATCAACGTACAGCCACATCAGGCGCTCGCGGAACAGGTTGTCATCCGGGAAACGCGACAGGCCCAACAGGTACAAACGCTGCGCCTCGTCGATATTTCCCTGCTGCACCGCCAAGGCACCGCGAATCGCCAGCACTTGTGCTTGCTCGTTGGCTTCCGGGTATTGCTCGGCGTCTTTGAGCAGCGCGACCACTTGCGGCCAGTCCTGCAATTCCTGGGCTTGCTGCAAGGATTCAACCAGACGCTGCGGATCCCGGGTGCGCTTCCAGCTGCCGACCATCATGGTCAGCGCCCGCTTCGGATCGCTGGTGCGGTACATCGTGATCAACTGACTCTCGTCGCCACTGTTCAGCGAACCCTTGAGCGCGAGGAGTTTCTCCAGGGAAAACTGCAGCTCGTCATCGAGCTCCAGATCCCACGCCAGCGCAGCACGCAAGCGCCAGTAACCCTCATCGGTGATCTTGCGGTTATCAACCTGCAATACCTCCCACGCCGCCTGATTATCAAACAGCTTAAGGTCGGTATTGGCCCAGTCGATGCGCTCGGTCGTCGTCAGCGCGAAGCGTTTCGAGTAGCGCTGATAGACCTCGGTTTTCTGTGCGAACTGCCCGGTGTTTTCCAGGTTCTGCAGCAGGCGTGTCCAGGCCAGGCGATGCGCCGGGTACTTGCGCAAGTAGGCGTGCAACCAGGCTTCGGCCTGGGCCGGTGTGCCGCGCGATTCGTGAGCGTAGATCAGCGCATCGAGTTCGACGTCGGTCAGCGCACGTTGCTCCATGATCTCGGCGAGCAAGGGAATCGCATGGTCAAAGTCGAACTGCTGACTCGCCAGACGCCAGGCGTGTTCACGGGTTTGCGGGTCTTCGTGCAGTTTCAGCAGACGAATCCAGTAACCCAAGGCGGCCTGACTGTCGCCACGCCATTCGCCCAGATGCCCCATTTGCTCGAGCAATGCCAAGTCATCCGGGTGCTCAGCCACCAGCTGCTGACCACTGTCCCACGCACCGGCCAAATCGCCGAGGGCCAGGCGCATGCTGAATTCCTTGCGCAGGATTTGTGGGTTGTCCGGCTGCAACACGCGCCACTGATCCAGAAAGCGCTGCGCCAGATCAAAGCGCTTGCTGCCAACGGCAACGTCGACGCCCTGCTCCAGCCACGGCGAATCGGTTTGCGGATCCTTGAGCTGATCCACTTCATCGGCCAGTACGCGCGCAGCCTGTTCACCGCGACCGGCGGCCAACAGACTGTTGAACGCCAGTTGCGCGTATTCGCGACGCTCGGACGCTTGTTGGCTGTCCTGTTTGAGCAGCAGATAAATGTCGGCGGCGCGACCAGGTTGCTCACCGGCCAGGTACCACTGCGCGGCGGACTTGAGCGAAGCGATGCGCTGGGCCGGGTCGCGATCGGCGATTTCTTCGTAGACGCTGGCAGCGAAAGCTGGCGCCTGTAAGGTCAACGCCAGCTTGGCCAGGTTGTGCAATTGCGGCAGCGGCAACAGACGGTGATCGAAGCTTTGCAGGCGTTCGATCAAGGCTTTCTGCGCGATCGGATCATCGGCTTTCGCCGCTTCCAATGCATCGAGTTCCAGCCGGTAATAGGCCTGCAACTCAACGACCGGTTTCGGCCAGTTCTCAAGGTGCAGGCGCGCTTTCGGGTAGTCGCCGAGACGGATCAGCAGATCGACCAGCTGCAAGCGCAGGTGATCGTCATCCGGGTGCGCGGCCAGCAGCAATTCGGCGTAATTGGCCGAGACCGCATCGGGCTCACGGCCGTCCGGCTGGAACACTTCTTCGCGCTGGAACGTCAGCCACAACAGGCCCCCCACGGCCACAGCCACCACCGCCAATGCCCAGGGATTGAGCAGGCGGCGGCTTTTAGTTGCTGAGGCGTTAGATGCAGTAGAGCTGACCATGACTCACCTGCTTCATTGGTAATTGAAAAGTCCACAGACCGGCGGATGCCTTGCCTGCAAAAGTTTGCCCGTCCACTTCCACCCGGCAACTGCTCGCCGAGCGCACGGAGAAGCTCAGGTCCACTTGACCGGCAAACGAAAAGCTCACGTGTTTCTCATCCACATATTTCCAGTCCACCAACGGCAGGTTGGCCTCCTCCAGCGCCGGCCGTTCATCCCGGTCGGGACGCAACACCAGCAACGCCTGGTCGCTGCTCAACGCCACATACCGGCCTTGCGGCAAGTCACGAACACCGGCAACGCCTTGCGAACGCAGCAGGTCCGGCCAGCCCATTTGCGGGTCGAGTCGAAGGGTGCGCAGCGCGTCCATGCCGCGAACCTGCCAGTCACCCTCGGCGGTGCGCGCCAGACTGGCCTGATACAAACCGTGCACACGATCGAGGTAGTCGCTCATCCACAGCGACATCGGTTGCTGGTCCTTCATGTAGCCGTAGATCTCGTTCATCGCCTTGATCGAGGCCTGCTTGGTGCTCGAATAGAAGTGGTAATACAGGTGCAGGCCGCGCAAGCGCCGTGGGCTGTCGGTGAGTTCGAAGGTGTCGATCACATCGCGGAAACCGTAATACGGCCCCTTCCACAGGTTGGTGTAGAGGTTCTCGTTGATGATCGGCGCGTAGTACTGCAGGCCGCCTTCGGTGGGACGCAGCAAAGGATTGAGGCCGGTCAGCGACGGGTTGGCCTTGGTCAGCATGGTTTCGGCGCCGTTGACGTTTTTCAGGCCCGCGTCGTAGGCCAGCTTCAAGGTCGCTGCCGAGGGCAAGGCATCGCCCGGCCAGAAGACCAGCTTCACCGGTTTTTCCGGGGTGGTGAGCTGCTGGTTGATGTAGTCGCGCGAGCCAAAAATCTCGCGGCGGAAATTGATTTTGTCGTAGCCCGGAATGGCCATCTTCAAGCCGTATTCCGGGTTGAAGTTCTCACGTTTCTGCGCCACTTCCGGCTGCATGAAAAACGGATGGCTGAAGGTGTGGGTGGCGACTTCGACTTTCGGGTTGGCAAACAACTCACGGGCAATGGGTTCCAGTTCGCGCGCCAGGAACGGGAACATGCCGCGCGGTGAAATCTCGCCTTCGACGATCGACACCGAAGTCAGGAACGGGTTGGGCCGGATGAAATCGTCGAGCACCTGCTTGCCGGCATACGGCGTGCCGCGCACTTCAGCGCGCGACGGGAAACCATCGCCGTCGATGTGCACGGTGGCGATGCGGCGGCCGTTTTCGGTGGTGGTGTCGGGGCGTGGCTGAACCGGCAGGCGCAAGCTGGCCTGGAGGAAAGCGAACGGATCGAGAATCCAGCGGCTGCGCTCGTTATTCGTTTCGAGAATGTATGGCGCAAGGGCAACACCGCCCCACTCGGCCGTCGCCACCGGGGCAAATGTCTGACCGTCGGCAGCGGTCAGCAGCAACGCGGCTTTCGGGCCTTTGGGCAGCAGGGAGATTGCGGTCAGGTCACGGGACCGGGGCTGCACCGGGGCTTCGAAAGCGCCGATCAGCGCCTTGTCCTGATAGCTGATGGTCAAGGCCTGAGTACCAATCGGCGCCGAGCGATTCAGGCCCAGGCGCTTGAGCAGCAGCGGGTCTTGAATCGGCAGGCCGGAAAAGAACACCACCGGCACCTGTTCGTCCAGACGTTTGCCGATCCAGCTATTGAAAGCCGATGCGTCCTGCGGCGGGCCGCTGGTCATCCAGGTCACGATCCCGGCGTACAAACCGCTGAAACGGTGCTCCGGCAGCGAGCCGTCGACCGGCAGGTAATCGACCCGGTAGCCGAGGTATTCGAGCAAACCGCCGAGCAAGGTGTGCCCGGCGTTGCGCACCAGATCGCCTTCGCGCGGGTCGTAAAGCATCGCGATTCGGCGCGGCTGGATTTCGATGCTGCTGATGCCCATCGAGTCCAGCTCAGGCGTGCCGATATAGGGAATGAAGCCCTCATCGCGCAGACGCTTGGCCAGTTTGCGCGCTTCATCGCGGCGCTCCGGCGGCAGATAGTCAATCGCTACCAGCGGAATACCTTTGGCGCGCAACGGCTGGATCTGGGTTTCCAGCCATTCGCGGTCGGCTTCCGGTACCGGGCGATAACGCTTGGCGGAAGCGTCCCAACCGGCATGAATCGATTCGATCGCCACGGCGGCGGCCACGCCATTGAGGTCGGGCAGCACTTCGAAGCCACGGTTGAAAAACAGCTTCAGGTTTGGCTGACGCTGATGCAATTCCCGCAGGAAACCGGCGAGTGCAACACGCTGAGTTTCTCGTGCCGACTCCGGCAGCAACTGGAAGCTGTCGAGGGTATCGAGGAACAACCCGGCGTAGCCTTCAGCCTGCAACGCCTTGGCTCGGCCGAACAAATGTTCACGCCAGGCAGGTGCCGCGAGGTCCATGACCTGGCTGTCCCACGCGCCATTGCGCACCGGGCTGACCGCTCCCGTGAGGGATGCCTTTTCGAGCTCGGCCTTCCCACCATGGAACTCGCCCACCGACAGGTAGGCGAACGGCTGGCTGCCCAACTTGCGCAGGGTTTTGACGTCGCCCGCGGTCAGATGCCCCGGCTCGACCACTGACCAGTCGAACTGAGCCAACTCGGAAATGGGTGGTTGATCGGCGTACCAGAAAACCACGCTGGCGGGTTGCGGCAATGCTGCGGCCTGAACAGCGGGCCCACTCACGAACAACGCTAAAGCGGCGAGCAGCCGTTTAGCGGCCGCGCGGACACGCGTCCTGCGAAAAACGATTTCCATAACTCACTCTTGAATGGACTGAACCGATACTGCTTGGATGTCGGACAGTGGAACCGGCCGGGTTACAGGCTGCGAATAAGCTGCGACAGCCCCTTGCCGATGGCGGTCGGTTCCGGGAGCTTGAAACGCTCCAGCAGGCGACTGTTGTTGGCGCGCGAATGGCGAATGTCGCCTTGACGTGGCGCGTGATGAATCACCTTCAACGGGCTGCCGGTGACGGTGCCCAATTCGGCGATCAGATCGTTGAGGCTGGTGGAACGACTCAGGCCAACGTTCACCGCGCCGGGGCTCGGTTCACTGACTTCCAGGGACTGCACGAGAATACTCACCAGGTCCTGGACATAGACGAAGTCGCGGGTCTGCGAACCGTCGCCGAAAATCGCCACCGACTGCTCGGCCAAGGCCAGCTTGGTAAAGATGCTGATCACGCCGGAGTACGGCGATGACGGATCCTGGCGTGGGCCGAAGATGTTGAAGAACCGAAAGATCATCGGCTCCAGACCATGTTCGCGGCGATAGAAATCGAGGTATTGCTCGCTGGCCAGTTTGTCGCTGGCATACGGCGTGAGCGGGGATTTTGGCGTGTCTTCGTGAATCGCCGTGCCTTCGCCGTTGTTGCCGTAGATAGCAGCGCTGGACGCGAACACCACGCGCTTGATCCCGGCCTTCACCATGCTTTCGCACACGTTGAGGGTGCCGACGAAGTTGCTTTGATGGGTGCTGACCGGATCATCCACCGATGCTTGCACCGAGGCCACTGCGGCCAGGTGAACGACAGCACCGCAATCGCGCATGGCTTGTGCCACTACGGCGCCGTCCGCGACATCACCGATGACCAGGTTCAGATTGGCATTGTCCATCGGCAGATTGCTGACTTTTCCAGTCGACAAATTATCCAGCACGCGAACCTTGTAGCCCTTGCCCAGCAAGGCTTCTACGAGGTGCGACCCAATAAAACCGGCACCGCCAGTCACCAGTATTCGCTCAACAAACATGAAATCTCTCCCTGAACATTAGAGCGGATACGAGTGGTTGAAGTCCGCCAACTTTGTGGCGCAAGGCCATCAAAACGCGGCCGATAATGGGAGATCAGATTGGCACTGTCAATACTTTGTCTAATTTATCGCCGAGCGGTAATTCGCCCCCAAAATCGTCACTTATTTGACGGCAGTTATCAGTTACAGGCCGTCATACAATTGCCACTTCTGACCCGCAAACTCCGTCTGCGCCGGAACTCACGCCAGGCTTCAAGCCCTCCTCATCATCGACGCTTCAGCTCAGCTTCGCGAATCAGACCGGCGCGCTGGCGTGAAGCCTTGGGAGCATCATTTCAAGCACACGATATGATCAGATGAGCTGTAATCAATTTGGGTCGGGCTATTGGGCGCTGTCGCGCTTGCAGGAAATCAAACATGAACATCTGGCTTGCCGCCGCGCTTGCGGCCATTGTTTCCCTGTCTGCACAAGCGGCCACTAAAGTTACGCCACGAGTCGAACGAGTCACTTTCGAAAAAGGCGCCGACGCTGTCGAGTTCAACCAGTCCATCCAGGGCCCGCTCACCGCGCAATACCGAGTGAGTGCAAAGGCGGGCCAAATACTGACCGTCGACCTCAAGCCTTCCAATACATCTGCCTACTTCAACATCACCGCCAAAGGCGCGGACTACGCGCTGTTCAACGGCTCGATCATGGGCAACCATTTCATGGGTCCGTTACCCGCCGATGGTGAGTACACGGTTCAGGTGTACCTCATGCGCAACGCCGCACGACGCAATGAGGTGGCGAACTACAACCTTTCATTGAACCTCAGCCCCGCTGACACCTCGGACAGCACTCGGCCGTTTGACCAGACGCTTGAATTACAGGGCATCCGGTTTCATGTGACGACGGAGGGGATCGATGACCACCGTGTGCTGCGTATTTCACCTCAAGGGCTGGAAACCGATAATTCAGACTTCACACGGCCATTGACGGGAAACGTCGTCCGGGCCGAGGTGGCGGACCTTGATCGGGATGGCTCGCCAGAGCTTTACGTCTTTGCCCGATCACCGGGACGCGGATTGCCGGGTGAACTCGTCGCCTATTCGGCGAATCGCAAAAAATCGCTCAGCGAGATTTATCTTCCGCCGGTGAGTGAGGACGCCAAAGCAGCCGAGGGCTATCAGGGCGAGGATGAGTTTGCGGTGGTGGAAAATGTGCTGGTGCGGCGCTTTCCGGTTTATGAGAGTGCGGACGCCGGGGCCGGGAGGACGGGGAAGATGCGCGAGGTTCAGTATCGGTTGATGGCTGGGGAGGCTGGGTGGGTTTTGCGGAGGGGTGAAGTTATCGTGTATTGAGCATTCGGTAACTGGAGAGCCTGCACAACGTCGGTATACGGTCCTAGGAGATTTCCTTCAAGTTTTGGCGATTGCCATGAACTGGAGCTTTGCAAGCAAATCGTTATTCTTTCGTCCAAACAGATTCGTCGTCGTTTTCTGTTCCCCCTGACATTTTGCTTAGCACAGGAATGAACAAATGACTCCTGCTGAACAGCTCATGCGAGACGAAGCTATCTATTTTGCGCGATCGAATAAGAAAGCCATAGCTAGGCGCCGGACCGACAAATTGTTGTACCCTCCGGAGCAAGATCCCGTGTCAGTATTTATGGCTGGCTCACCAGGAGCAGGGAAGACAGAGGCATCAATTGCCTTAGTGAATCTATTTGCTGATACAGCAATCCTTAGAATTGACCCTGATGAGCTACGCAGCGAATTTACTGACTATGCGGGAGGAAACGCCTGGGTTTTCCAAAGCGGAGTGTCGATTTTGGTCGAAAAAATTCTAGATTGTGCTTTCGACCAGAGACAGTCTTTTGTACTGGATGGAACACTTTCTAATATTGATGTGGCGAGAAGGAATGTGGAGCGATCCCTTGGAAGGGGTAGATTCGTGCAAATCCTTTACGTCTACCAAAATCCGCTCTTGGCATGGGAATTCGTCAAAGCCCGTGAAGAAGCCGAAGGCAGAAGAATTCGGCCAGAGCATTTCGTCGATCAATATTTCGCCGCACGTGACGTGGTAAATGCTCTTAAGCTAGAGTACGGCGGAAACGTTCACGTGGATTTGCTACTCAAGCACATCGACAATTCGGGACGTCTCTACAAAGCTGGGGTCGATAAAATTGACTACCATATCCCTGAGCGACACACGCGAGCCGATTTAATGGCTCAGCTCGGGTTAGGATCAGGAGCACATTCATGATATCGATCAAGCTAGGTTTTACTAAGGGCACCAAGAGCCCCTTTGCCGACTTTATTCGTAACGCCAAGTCGGAGCAGAAAAAGCGTGTCTACAGTGAAGTGCTGACGGAGGCTACCAAGCAGCAAAACCTCGTGATGATGGAAGCTGAAGCCAAACGAGGTTAACTCACGGTTCTGATAAAGAAGCCCGGCCAAGCGCCGGGCTTTTTTTATTTGTATGAACGCGGGCCTGAGAGGCGTGTAGTCCGTCCTAGGAAACTTCCCGCAACTCGTATCGGCTTTCATGAACTGGCGGAAGCGGTTCTGCATCGATAGCCTTCAGGTATCGCTGCAAATCAGCGATCGGCTTTGACAGGCTGAAGAACCGCAAGCTTTCACTCCTCCGGATAAAACGGCATCCTTTCACGTGTGCAGTTCCGTTCTGGTGGCTGTGCGTGGGGCATCTTCGGGTGCACTGGATGCTTGCGTTTCCGGTCTGTCAACCCGCGTACAGCCGCCACCCAATCCTGTTTGACAGCAGGGGACTGGCAGCTCCCACCAACGCAAGGAGCTCCATCATGAAAAAGATCACCCCAAATCCGCCCGAATCTGCCGCACTTTCAGAAGCAGACGCACCCGATTTAAGCCAACTCTCCGAAACCACCGAACGCATCATCAGCGCACGCCTGCGCAACCCGAACCACCCCGATCCCATCAGTCACGTCTTTACCCTCCTCCCCGCCGTCGACACGCCAACCCTGCTCGCTCACGCCTGCGAAACCCTCACCTCACTCAACGTCATGACCACCGACCTGGCCTGCGACCTCGAAGGCTCGCGCCGTAACGTGGCACTGGCGATTCAGCAGTTGGCGGTGCTGGGCGAACTGTTGGTAAACCGAGCGCTGGACAACCTCGACCCGCCCGATGGCGTGTCCGAAATTCCGTCCGCCCGCCACCACTGAGTGGTCGCGCTCTTTTACCAAATGGAGGTTTTGTCATGGATCGATACATGCCTGTCACCGGCATCGACTGCACCATCGCGTCGCTGCTGATCGACACTGAAGCACCGCTGGACGTATTGCACGAAACTGCGGATTACCGAATTCGCACGGCAACTCAATTGCTGGAGAGTTTTGCTGTGAACGAGGGGGTTCACAGTGAACTGGCGCGGGTGTTGGTGACTTCGCTGCGCGATGGCTGCGATTTGATGGATGTGGTCGGCCGTCGATTGCAGGCTCAAGTTTCGGCATAAAAAAATGGGCGATCTCCCTGAGATCGCCCATTGTTTATGACTACTGGACTTTACATCTTGAAACCAAACCCCTGAGCGCTATCCATTCCGGTCAACGCTTTCTCCGTCGTCACATACAATTCACGTATATGTCCGACCAAAAACGTCCAGAACGCCGGGTCATTGACGGTTTGAGCGACCAAGTCTGCTGGCAGGAACCGATTCATTTCCTTGCGGAATTCGAGCACCACTTTCGGATCTGCATCGAGCTGCTCTGAACGCTCCTTGAACAACCTCAAGAACTCATCCTGCCCACAGCAATGATCGCTGAGTTTCTTCCCAATCAAATCCAGCTGCGGCGTTACACCTTGCTGACGTAGCCAGACCATGTCCCAGAGATCCCGGTTCTTGATTCGGTTAGGGCGCAGAGCAAAAGCCACAATTTTGTCGGCATAGATTTCTTCGCGCGTTTCTGCCTGCAAAATAAGGCCACTCGTGCCCATGTCGACGCCATACGGATTCAGCAGCAACATGGGTTGTGGCTGATAACTCGGAATGGAGCACACATCGATGTTGATGCGTTGCGCCGGAAGGTCTTTGCGCCCGGGTCGGGTCTGAACCTTCAGCTTCCAGGTATCAACATTCCCCTCCTCACGAACAGGTTCACCGACTTCAACTTCAAGGCCATATTTGGTTTTCAGCGTTGAGACAAGAACGTGAGCAAGCTCAGTCAGACTCTCGCGATTGAAGTCAGCGCCACCAGTGAAATCCAGATCCTCGCTCAAGCGGTTTGAGCCGTAACAGGCACGCAAGCAGGTTCCACCGATGAAGGTGAGTTTGGCGAGCATGCCGGCAGAGCTCAGTGCGAGCATGATGTCGTGGTGCAGCAATTCCTTTTCCACCACGACCCGCAATGGCGCCAGATCCTGTTTGTGTTTAAGTGCTTCATCTACCAGTTCATCAAACAAACTCATTGGCGACGCTCCAATCGATCAAATCCATGTTTCGTTTCGCGGCCTTCATGTCCCGCAATGCTTGTTGCGGTGTTGCCCGCCATAGGCGGCAACGCGCGTCATAGTGAACCAGGCCAACCAGATCTTGAGGTTTCTGGCGGGTGTGCACGAATTCGATGGTGCCCCAGCGTCCGCATGAAATGGTGCTGCTGCGACCGGAAGACATCAGCGTGATCCAATTGATGGGGATCTGAGAGATAACGCCGCTATCGCTCAATGCCGTTTCAAGGCTGATGTAGTTGAACTCCTTGGCACGTAGCCTGGCAGCGGCATGAAACAGCACCAATCCGCTAGACGGTTTGGCCGCTTCAAACAGGTAAAGCCCTCTGCACACCCGAGTCAGATGACCTTCCGAAGCTGCGCGGCTCAACAAGGTTTTGTAAGCACCTTCGGAAATATCGGGCACCACCCCTCTGAGATCTTCGGGGGTGAACAGGTAGCGTTCTTCGCTGGCCAGACGGGTCAGTTTTCGGAGAAGCCGCCCCATTGGCTGGGTGGATTTTGAGTGTGGATGCATACCCATGACTCTACAGAAGGTTTCACTTTGTGTAACTTACTGTTGAGTCATTGAAAAAGCCAATATTCTTTTTTCGGCCGTAACCCAAAACAAGCATTACCCGAACGTCAGCGCAAATGGCGCAGCCGCTTGTTGAATGGCACTGACAACATGAGGTGCTCGCTCCCGATGCTGCGGGTAACGTTCAAGCACCACTTCGAGTGCAGTAAGCAAGTTCTGAATACGCTCCTTTGGCCGTTCGATCTCACACGTATGTGCAAACTCCAGCAACCCTTGCCGGGAGGCGAACAAAGACTTGTTACCCGCCAGATCCAGCGCCAATACATCCTCGGGGATATAGGCCGTGGTGTTGACGATGTCGTAAGCCGGTGCCAGGCACGCATCGCGTTGCGTAGGTTCCGAGTAGAGCAAGCCAAAATTCTTCAAGTGAGCATCACCGTTTCCGACGATGCAGCTCAATGCGACGCTATCGAACAGTTGATCAAGGGAAGTTCGCTGATGTTTAGCGGGGCAGAACAGCCGTACCGCCTTGGCGATTGCCGCGTAACTTTTGCTGTATTTCTGATCGGCCGAAAGCCCCATCAACGCAGCCATGTCTTCGAAACCGATCGGGTTTTGCTGATCGTCTCGGTCAAAGCGCCGCATGACAAACAGCTGTGCATTATCGGACAGGAAAAACTCCGGAACGGGAATACCTGCTTCCTTGGCAATGGACATGCAAAGGAACTCGTTGATCGCCAGGCCTGGAAACTCCTCTCGACCACTTTTGATGATCAAGTCCGAGGTTTTCGAGGTGACTCGCGGCAAGGCCGTTTCCTGCTGTTCAGGCACTAACACTTTAGGTTGAACACCCGAAATGCCCGCCCGCAGGATGTAACGATCGAGCAGGTCAGCGAAGATATCTTCGGCACCGTCCCACGTCAGAATCTCATCGAGCCTTTCCCCGGGAAACTGCTGTCCGGCAAGCAAAGAATCGACCGTTTCGGAATGCACCTGAACCCGACCGATTGGCGAACTGCTACCAGACAGTGCCAACAACAGCATCGGATCGACGTTGACGGTTTTAGCCAGGCGATTACGTAGTTGTTCCAGGACATAACCTTCCGGCAGGTTCATCTGGAAAATCGGGTGCAGGTCTCGGCGGCGAAACTCGTCGGGGCGTACAGGCATCGACAAACTGATTGCCATGGGGGGCAATGCATCTTCGTCATAGCGAAACAGGAAATCCTCAGCACTGGTGAGGATGCTGCCGCTGTTCCCCTCTGGCGTGCTGACTTTAAGAGAAGTCATTTTCATTCGAACAGCCCCCCAAGCTCTTCAAGCGTCGGCATAGCTGCCGGAATGACCGCTAATTCGCAATCCAGCGCTGCCAGCATCCGCGCATAGGCGATCATTCCTACAGAAAGGGTCCCCTTCTCTACGGCAATGATTTTGTATCGTGTCAGTCCTGCGAGCTCGGCAAGCTGAGCTTGCGTCAGGCCACGATTCATACGCTTTTCGCGTATTTGGTTGCCGAGACGGGAAATTAGCAGAGCGTAATCCATGTGTCGTTACCGCAACATTGAAAGACAAATGTATTGTATACGGCACATTAAAGCCAACTCAACTTCTAGTCTCACGAATCCGCCCCCTCACCCGCCTCACCCCAATCCCCACCAATATCCCCACCACAATCGCCCCCAACGGCACCGCGCCCACCCAAGTCATCGTCGGAAACACCAGCAAAATCTGCGAATCATTTCCACCCAACATCATCGACGCACCAATCCCCATCAGCACCCCCGCCAGTAAATGCTTCCCCGCGGCCCGCCATTCAAACCGCTGATAGCTGAACGTCCGTCGATGCAACGTGTAGCTGAGCATCCCCACCATGAGCATGACGAACACCGCGACGCGCTGGCTGGTCAGTGAGCCGTCGCCCGAGGCCCAGAACATTTGCGAGAGGTCGTAAAAGAACACGCTCGGGGTCCACAGCGGTTCGAAGGTGTAGAGGGCGCTGGTCAAAGCGCCCAGGAGCATGCTGGACAGCACCAGGTGTTTGTCGCCGTGAACGCGGATCAGGAAGAGTAATGCCATCAGCACGATGCCGATGGTCAGCCAGTATTGGTGGCTGGAGATCGTCGGCATTTGCAGGGTTTTGTGTTCGGTCAGCATGTTCAGGTGATACCAGAGGACGATCCCCACCACCCAGCCAACAATCGTGAAGGCTTTGCTGAGGTTGCCGCTGGCGAGTTTGGTGAGGGTGCCGACGCTGCAACCGTCGTTGAGCACCGAGGCGATGCCGAACAGCAACCCGCCCCCGACCAGCGACACGTAGCCGACGTCAGGAACGAACAACGGCTGACTGATGCCAAACAGCCGGTAAAACGGTGCCAGTAACAGGCCGAACAGACCGCAAGAGATGAGCGACACAAACAGTGTCGGCCGGCGTCTGAGCAACAACCCGGTGGCATTGACCAGGCACATGCCCATGCGCTGGGATACCCAACCGATAAGGAAGGCCAACAGCAGTGAAATCAGCAGGGAAAGCACAGGCCTCCTTGTTTCCGGGCCGCCACATCGAACAGGTCTCTGAAGGATAGATTAGCCGCTGCCCAAACTACGGGTGATCCGGCAAAGGCCTTCTACACTCAATCCGCATACGCCCCCATCAAACGAGCCCCCATGACCACCCTCAAAGACCGCTTGAAGCAAGGCAAGGATGCGCGCAAGAACTGCCCCCGCAATACTCAAGCGTCAACGGGAAAAATGAGCCGCGACCCACTCCCGCTGATCAAAGCGTCCAGCGAGGGCCGGATCAAATCCCTGGTCGAATTACGCTACGGTCGAATGCTCGTTTCCCCCTTCACCTTCTATCGCGGCAACGCGCTGTTGCAGGCTCACGACCTCGCCGCAACGCCAACCATGGGACTGACATCGCCCATCTGCGGCGATTGCCACCTGATGAATTTCGGCGGGTTCGCCACGCCCGAACGCAATCTGTTGTTCGGCGTCCACGACTTCGACGAGGTCCATCCCGGCCCTTGGGAGTGGGACGTTAAAAGGCTGGTGGCGAGTATCGTAGTGGCCGCCCGCGATCTGCGTCATGGCGAAACGATCGAAGAGACGGTCAGCCGCGAAGTGGTCAGCGCTTATCAGGAAACCATGCTCGAGTGCGCCGAACAAAGCTCGCTGGAAACCTGGTACGAGTCCATCTGTTACGACGACTTGCGCAAGCAGGCGAACAAAAAAACGCTGGAGCATATCGAGCGTGCCATCGAAAAGGCCGAGGGCCGATCCCACGCCGAGCTACTGCCGAAAATCAGCGAACGTGACGCCCATGGTCGTCTGATCATTCGCGATGACCTGCCGGAAATTTTCCACCTGCACAAAAACACCACATTGCTGGATGCCGATGATGACTGGCTACGCCACTCGGATTGGCGGCCAATCTACGACGCCTTCATGCGCGAGTATCCCGGCACGCTGCAGGCTGACCGACGGGCGTTGTTTTCACGTTTTCACGCCCAGGACATGGCGTTCAAAGTGGTGGGTGTCGGCAGTGTTGGCACCCGTTGTCTGGTGGTCTTGCTGACCGACGATCAGGAATTCCCGCTGTTCCTGCAATTCAAGGAAGCACGGCGCTCGGTGCTGGCTGATTACGTGAAGACGAAATCAACAGTGCGGCATAACGGTCAGCGGGTGGTTGAGGGTCAACGATTGATGCAATCGGCCAGTGACCTGTTTCTCGGTTGGACCACCGGCCCCAGCGGTCGACACTTCTACGTGCGGCAATTGCGCGACATGAAAATCTCGGCCGAACTCGAGACGTTCGATGCGGACACCTTCGCCGCGTATGGTCGCGTCTGTGGTCGAGCCCTCGCTCGCGCGCATGCCAAATCGTCCGGGCAGGCCGCGCAGATCAGCGGTTACATCGGCAAGAGCGATGCGCTGGCCGACGCGCTGTTCAAGTATGCGAAAAGTTATGCAACGCAGAATGAGCAAGACTTTGAGCGATTCCAGCAGGCCTGCCGCAAGGGCCGGTTACAGGCTCGCTCCGAGGCAGACTTTGCGGCAGATCATTTACCCTAAGCGGGTAACGCGGTCCATCCACACATGAACTTTTCTTCACCCCACCACCTCCCCCCAACCGGTACAGTGCTCCCGCTCATTCAAGAAACTACGGTTTGCCCGCCCTCCCGCGGGCTTTTTTTTGCCTTTTGATCGACCAGCGGCGGTCGGTGTCACCCAGTGTTTTCTTTGGAACTGTCGCCAATCACGCCCAACCACCTTATTGTGTGTACCCTCGATGTCTGCCACCGGCGTGCCAGGACTGGACGAGGTGCTGGGCGGAGGTTTGCCGGAGTTTTCGTCACCGCACTGACGAGCATCGGTGTCAGTGTGTTGCTGACCTCGGAACTGGAAGACCACTGCACCGACCTGCGTTTCAGCCCTTACGGCACGGCGTTTCTCACCGATGCAATCATTGTCCAGCGCTACATCGAAGTGCAGAGCCGCTTGTTGGCATCATGGCGGTGGTCAAGGTACAGGCCAGCGCCCATTCCGATGAATTGCGCCTGTACAGCATCGATGATAACGGCCTGCAGAGTTTTTCCGCTGGTCGCGTAATGCTTGCGCGACGATCCCCCCGAACCGGAGCGCCCTATGCCGTTGTTGTCCCTGCCCTGCAAACGCTTGACGCTGGCGGTGCTCGCCCCCGAACAGGCGGCGCTGGAAAGCGATTTCTACCGGCGCAACCAAAGGCACCTTGCCCGGTGGTCGCCGATTCGCCCTTCCGACTACCACAGCCCAGAAAACATTCGTCCGCGCCTTGAGGTGCAAGCCAGTGCGTTCGAGGCCGGCCTGGCGGTGCATTTCGCGCTGCTGGACCCGGACAACGGCCAGATGATCGGCGCCTGCAATTTCAGCGGCATCACTCGCGGAGCGTTTCAGGCGTGTTATCTCGGTTACCACATCGACGAATCCCGTCAGGGCCAGGGCTTGATGCAGGAAGCACTGGAAGCAGGCATCGGCTACATGTTCGATGAGCAGAAACTGCACCGGATCATGGCCAATTACATCCCCGGCAACGAACGCAGCGCGCGGCTGCTGGAGCGTCTGGGATTTGAACGTGAAGGCTACGCCAAGGCCTACCTGAGTATCGCCGGGCGCTGGCAGGATCACGTGTTGACCGCGTTGATCAATGATCGCTTTGAAACCCCGGAACAGCGCTGGTCCAGGCGCCTCTCGTAATATTTCGCGGCCGTTCACAATTCATTAAGGATTCACACCGTATGCTCGGGCTTCCCGGTCCACCTGCTCGGTAGCCAGAAGCCTATGTCGCGTCCCGCCACTTCACTGTTCCTGCTGGCCGCCCTGCTGTTTTTCTTTGCCTTGGGCAATCATCAACTGCAAGGGTCCACCGAGGCCCGGGTGGCCGGGATCGCCATGCAGATGCACCTGGACAACGACTGGGTAACGCCCCGTTTGTTCGGCGAACCGTTTCTGGAAAAACCACCTTTGAGCTTGTGGCTCGATGCCGGCGCCATCCGTGCATTTGGCGGCACGCCGTGGGCGGTGCGACTGGCCTCGGCGTTCGCCGGGCTGTTCAGCGTGATGCTGTTGTACGCGATGCTGCGGCGGTTCGGCCGGCCCAAGGCGATTGCCTGGACGGCGGGAATCTTTCTGGCAACCATGGCCAGTTATTGGAGCAACGTACGCGGCGTCGGTGAAGACGCGTTGCTCTCCCTCGGCGTGACCCTGGCGTTGCTGGCGTTCTTTCAGGGGCAACGTCAATCGACGCCCGGCAACGCGCTGCTGTTCGCCTCGGGAATCGCTATCGCCACACTGAGCAAAGGCGTCCTCGGCCTGGCGATGCCGGGCGTGGTGATTTTCGCCTATCTGCTGGCCGAGACCTTGATGGACAGGCGCCTGAAAATCCACGACTGGTTGCGTCCCGGTTTACTGACACTGGCTGGATTGATCCCGCTGATGATTTGGCTCGCCGTGCTGTACCAGCGTGGTGGCGCGCATGCCGTGGGGGAAGTGCTGCTGACCAACAGTGTCGGGCGCTTCAGTGGATCCTTTGTCGAGGCCGGGCATTACGAACCGTACTACTACTATCTGGCCAAGCTGCCCCAGGCGTTTCTGCCGTGGAATATTCTGGTGTACCTGGGGCTGTGGCATTTTCGCAAAAGCCTGATGGCCAATCGTTACTTGCTGTTTTTCACCCTGTGGATCGTGGCGCAGTTTGTGATGCTGACATTGGCGTCGAGCAAGCGCACGGTGTATCTCATGTCGATGACGCCTGCGGCGGCGGTGATTGCGGCGGAGTATGCGGGCGTTCTGTTCGAGCGGCTGAAGATGCGCGAAGGGGCCTCGAACCTTTTGGGGCACATCGCACGGCATCGACGCGGCGCAGCCATTGGCGTGATCGCGTTGGTGATCGGCAGCTACCTGGCCGCCGCTCAATGGGCGCTGCCCCATGCGGACCGCAAACTGTCCTTCCTGCCGTTGACTGCACAGATCCAGACGATGCAGGCCAACGGGCAACACATCGCCCTGTTCCAGGCCAACGAACGGGTGGGCGGTGCCAGCGTGTTCTACACCCGACAAGTGCTCAAGGGCCTGGACACCGAGGCGCAACTGCATGAGTTTCTGGCGGCCTCACCCAGCAACGTGGTGGTCATGTCTGGTGAAGTCGAACCGGCCGCGCCGTTGAAAGTGCTCAAGAGCATGAAGGTGGGGCGTCAGGCTTACTACTTTGTGAACCAATAAGCGGCTCGGCGGTTGGCGCTTCAGCCTTTTGCAGCACCGGCATCTCCAGCAGCGCTCGTCCGTAAAATGGCAACGCCGTCAGCAAACAGGCCAGCCACACGAAGATCCCGGCCCAAAAGGTGTGGGACATGTAGTGCCAGCCTTGCAGGACACGTGTCGTGCCATAGACGAAACCGAGCAGCAACGCTCCGTACATCAGCGCCTTGGAGTAGCGCCAGCGGTAGCGGCGAGCCACGAAATACAGCGCGAGCATGGTAAAACCGCCGGAAGCATGGCCACCCGGCCAGCAACGGCCATCACCGGCCTCCCTGAACAGCTGGAAGTTGTTGTACCACTCCACGTGGGGCAATTTCCCACCGTAGAGGGTTGTTTCGATCGGGCAGTACACGCTGGTGTGCGCCTTGAGGAAATGGATCACGCCGGTGCAGATGGCAAATGCGAAGACGACGAACAGAAAATCCCGACGATGTTCGTTGGCAAATCGCAACACCGATGCCGCCTTGCTCCGTTCCAGAAAACCACCGAGGCGAGGATGCTTTGAAGTGTTGATCAGCGGCCAGACAAACGACAGCATCGCACCGATCAAGGCAATCTCGGCGGTCCAGTTCGGAATGATGCGCGCCCACTTGTGGGTGAGCTTTTCGAAGAAGTGAACCTTGTCGAGCGGGAAGATCTGAGCGACCGGATCAAACAGAAGATTACTGAAGGCGATGTCGATCCGGGTCATGTCGAACATCAGGAAAACCAGGGCCGCGCAGGCCAACGGGATACCGAAGTTCGCCCAGTAAAAGCGGTTGCGGGAAGAAGTCAGCATCGTCTGTCCAGATCCATAGGAAAAATTCATTCGGTGGTCACCGAACGCCAGTCAGAGGCTTCAATGAAGCCGAGCATTTTCGGTGTCAGAGGTTTTCTGGCGGAAATAAACAATGAAGCGCCATAACCGAGCGTGGAGGTCGACACCTTGAGGTCTTTTTCAAGTTGCGCCATGCATTCGCTGTGGGTCACCAGGATCAAATTGCGACCCGCCACTTTGTGCGCCAGGGCGTCGCGCAGCATCGTGCCCTTGCAGCTCACCAGCCAGTCCTCGCCCACACCGACCTTGTTGAACATGTAGCCGGCCGTCTGTGACGTGCGCATCATCGGGCTGTTGTAGATATCGGTCTTGTCCAACCCCAACTGTTCGAACCGCGCACCGACACTGACCGCGACGCTGCGCGAGCGATCGGTAATGCCATCGTTGCCACTCAGGCACGCGGCTTTCGAGTGATCGCAGCGCTCGACATGGCGGACCAGCACGATGACGTCGCCTTTGGCCCATTCGGTGGCCAACGTTCGTGCGCCCGCCACATTGCCATGGGCCAGGTCCGGCACAGCGGCCGGCTGCAACAGCCATACGATCACTGGAATGACCAGCAGCGCCGAGGCCAGCACCACTACGGTGTTTCGATGGCGGGTCAAACAGCTCAGGTTAATTGAGCGTTTTATCCCGAACAGACTCAGTCTCAATTCCACATCAAGCCGCCTCGCCGGCATGCACCATTGTTATTCGAAGCCGCGAGGGTAGAGAGGCGCGCGTCGGCAGCCGGTGAAACCCATGTGAAAAAAAGCTTAAGCCGCTCACAAAAACCTTGTTACAGAATCAGTCCGACAAAAACCTTTCAGCTCTCGCGATTGCTGCCGATACAGGCCTGCTACACACCCTTGCTGGCACCTAAAAAAACAACAATCTTCCAGCCAACTGACGATCGAAAGCGCAACGTTCCTGGAGGAATTTGATGAATAGCTGGTTCGGCAACATCAGCGTGAACATGAAACTGGGCCTGGGGTTCGGCCTGGTCCTGGCACTGACCTGCGTACTGGCCCTGACCGGCTGGACGAGCCTGGGCGGCTTGATTGACCGCAGCAACTGGATGAGCGACATCACCCAGCTCAACTCCGGCTTGACCAAGCTTCGTGTGGTTCGCCTGCAATACATGCTGACCAACGGCGACGAAACCGCCGCTCAGAACGTACAGACCACCCTTGACGCCTTTTCCGCTCAGCAACAATCGCTGTTGTCGAAGTTCAAGAGCCCGGAAAACCTCAAGCTGCTCAAAGAGCAAGGCACTTACATCGACGCCTACAAGACGTCGCTGAACAAGATGCGCAGCGCCTACCGCACCGGCAACAGCGCCCGCGACACCATGGCCGCCAACGCTGAAACAGCCAGCACGCTAATCGACGCCATCAGCACCCGCGTGCAACAAATGGCCCTGAGTGACCAGCGTTTCGAACAGTTCCAGGCCGTCACCACCGCCAAGGAAGCGTTCATCCTGGCCCGCTACGAAGTGCGCGGCTACACCGCCACCACCAATGCCGAGACCGAGCAAAAAGCCGTCACCCAACTGGATTCAGCAATTGCCAGCCTGAAACCGCTGAACGTGCATTTCGCCGAGACCCAGCAAGATGCCCTGCGTCAGCTGGAAACCGCACTTGGCAATTACCGTAGCGCGTTGATCGCCTATAAAGCCGCCAACAGCGATGCCGTGCAGGCGCGCAAGGAAATGACCGACCAGGGCGCCGCCATCGTGACCCTGAGCGAGCAGCTGTATCAGATCCAGCTCGACCGTCGCGACGCCGAAAGCGCCCAGGCGCGCACACTGCAGTTGATCAGCACATTGCTGGCATTGCTGGTGGGCATCATTGCAGCCGTGATCATCACCCGTCAGATCACCGGCCCGCTACGCGACACCCTGGCCGTGGTCGAACGCATCGCCAGCGGCGACCTGTCCCAGGACGTCAAAGTGACGCGCCGCGATGAACTCGGCGTGTTGCAGCAAGGCATCGCACGCATGGGCGTGACCCTGCGTGACTTGATCAGCGGCATCCGCGACGGTGTCACCCAGATCGCGAGCGCCGCGGAAGAACTGTCCGCCGTCACCGAGCAAACCAGTGCCGGCGTCAACAGCCAGAAGATCGAAACCGATCAAGTGGCCACCGCCATGCACGAGATGACGGCCACCGTGCAGGAAGTCGCGCGCAACGCCGAAGAAGCCTCCCTGGCCGCAGCCGCCGCTGATGGTGAAGCCCGCGAAGGCGATAAAGTGGTCAACGAAGCCATCGCCCAGATCGAACGCCTGGCCACTGAAGTGGCGCGCTCCACCGAAGCCATGAGTGTGCTGCAACAGGAAAGCGACAAGATCGGCAGCGTCATGGACGTGATCAAGGCCGTCGCCGAACAGACCAACCTGCTGGCCCTCAACGCCGCCATTGAAGCCGCGCGCGCCGGTGAAGCCGGTCGTGGTTTTGCGGTGGTGGCCGACGAAGTCCGTGGTCTGGCCCAGCGCACACAGAAGTCCACCGAAGAAATCGAAGGCCTGGTGGCCGGTCTGCAGAATGGCACCCAACAAGTGTCGACCGTGATGAACAACAGCCGCGCCCTGACCGACAGCAGCGTGGCCTTGACCCGCAAGGCTGGCACGTCGCTGGAAAACATCACCCGCACGGTGTCCAACATCCAGTCGATGAACCAGCAGATCGCTGCCGCCGCCGAGCAACAAAGCGCCGTGGCCGAAGAAATCAGCCGCAGCATCATCAACGTGCGCGACGTGTCGGAGCAAACCGCCGCCGCCAGCGATGAAACGGCCAAGTCCAGCGTTGAGCTGGCGCGGTTGGGGAATCAGTTGCAGATGATGGTCAGTCACTTCAGGGTTTAAAGCACCGCCGCTCTCCAGCCCCGCAGAAGCCCTTTAAATAAAGGGCTTCGTCATTTTTACGAAGCGTTTATCCGTCCGTAACGCTCACGGGTGATTTGGAGGAACTGATGAAGCTTTTTACAGGCAGATCGCGTTGGTAAACACCAACCGGTTGCCGAACGGATCACTGATGGTCATGTCCTGGCTTCCCCAGGGCATGGCCTGGATCTGCGGGTGCGAAAACGGATACGCCTTCGCCAGCAGTTGCTGCTGGAAGGCCTCGAGCTCATCGGTCTCGATGCGCAGGGCCGAACCCGGCGTGCCGTCGCCATGGTGCTCGGACAGGTGCAGCACGCATTCGCCACGGGAGACTTGCAGGTACAGCGGGGAATTCGGCTCGAAGCGATGCTGCCAGTCGACCGTGAACCCCAGAAAGTCGACGTAGAATTCCAATGCCTTGGCCTCGTCGAAAATCCGCAGGATCGAGGTGGTTTTGCCGAAGCTCATTGGGTTGCTCCCTGACTGAAAAGACACCCGTTGAAGTTGGGCTGGATGTCAGCGCTTCGGCTTGGCGCTGGCTTTCTTTAATTGCAATGTGCCATCACTGTGACGTATTTCTCGGAATAACTACTGAAACCCGTCACGCAAATCCCCTTCCCGCGCCAGAAACCGTCCTTCCCGTTTCCCGTTCGCCTGGCCATCGCTGTAACTCAACACGCCGTTGACCCATACACCTTCAATCCCCTCGGCCGCCTGTTGCGGGTCACTGAAGTCCGCCACGTCGCGAATGCTCAGCGGATCGAACAACACCAGGTCCGCCCAATGCCCTTCACGAATCTCACCCCTTTGCTTCAAGCCAAAACGTGCCGCCGACAATCCGGTCATTTTGTGTACGGCGGTATGCAGCGGAAACAGGCCGACGTCGCGACTGAAATGTCCGAGCACACGTGGGAAAGCGCCCCACAAGCGCGGATGCGGGAACGGATCTTCCGGCAATCCGTCGGACCCCACCATCGACAAGGGATGGGCGAGGATTCTTCGCACATCGGCCTCGTCCATGCCGTAGTACACCGCGCCGGCCGGTTGCAGACGGCGTGCAGCGTCAAGCAACGGCACGCTCCATTCGGCGGCGATGTCCATCAAGTCGCGGCCGCCCAATTCCGGGTGCGGCGTGGACCAGGTGATGGTGATGCGATGGGCGTCGGTGACTTGCTTGAGGTCCAGGGTCGAAGAACTCGCCGCGTAGGGATAACAATCGCAGCCCACCGGGTGAGTTTTCGCCGCTTCCTCAAGCGAGGCCAGCAATTGCGGACTGCGCCCCCAGTTACCGGCCCCCGCGCATTTGAGGTGAGAAATGATCACCGGGGATTTCGCATGCCGGCCGATCTGGAACGCCTCGTCCATCGCCTCCAGCACCGGTTCGAATTCACTACGCAAATGGGTGGTGTACACGGCGCCGAACGCCGTCAGCTCTTCAGTCAGTTGCATCACTTCGTCGGTGGACGCCGAGAACGCGCTGGCGTAGGCCAGACCGGTGGATAACCCCAAGGCGCCCGCCTCAAGACTTTCACGCAACTGCTCGCGCATCGCGCTGATTTCATCAGGCGTGGCGGTGCGATACAGGTCGTCGAGATGGTTGCTGCGCAACGCGGTGTGGCCCACCAGCGCGGCGACGTTCAGCGTAGTGTTCGCCGCTTCGACCGCTGCGCGGTAATCACTGAACGTCGGATAAACGAAGGCTGCCGAAGTGCCGAGCAGGTTCATCGGATCGGGCGGATCGCCACGCAGGCTCACCGGTGACGCGCTGATCCCGCAGTTGCCGACAATCACCGTGGTCACGCCCTGGCTGAGCTTGGGCAGCATCTGCGGCTGGCGGATCACCACCGTGTCGTCATGGGTGTGCACGTCGATAAAACCCGGCGCCAGCACGCGGCCGGCAGCGTCGATTTCCTCGCGGGCGGTCGCCTCATGCAAGTCGCCGATGCGCGCGATTCGGCCGTTCTGAATCGCCACATCGGCGGGGTAACCGGGGCTGTTGCTGCCATCGATGACCAAGGCGTTGCGGATCAGCGTGTCGTACATCATGTCAGTCTCCCAGCGGCAAACGATCGTCGCCGCCGCGGTAATCGTCCAGGGCGAGTTTGATCCGCCGCAGACGTTCTTGATTGTCTTCAGGGTTGGCCAGCGCGAGCTCGGTGGCAAGCACGTCGATGGCCAGCAGCATGCCGTAGCGCGCCGCCGTCGGTTTGTAGATAAACGAGGTTTCGACGCCTTGCAGCGGCAGCAGCACATCGGCCAATTGCGCCAGCGGCGAGTCGGCCCGGGTGATGGCGATAATCCGTGCACCGTAGTTGCGGGCCAGTTCGACGGCGTCGATGAGTTCGGGGGTGATGCCGGTCAGCGAGCAGGCAATGACCGCGCGTTCGGCATCAAGGCTGGCGGCGGTGACGCGCATCATCACCGGGTCGTGGCACGCCGCAATCGGGTAGCCAAATCGCACCAGCCGCACTTGCAGCTCATCGCTGCACAAGGTTGAACAACCGCCCAGGCCGAATGCATGAATCATCCGCGCCTTGCCCAGCAGTTTCACGGCATCGGCGAACCGCGACTCGTCGAACGCCGACAGATGCTGACGCAGGGTCGACTCGATATCGCCGACGATCTGCCCATAGAACGCCGACTGATCCGGCGTCCCCGCCGGGTCAAGGAAGCGGCTGCCGACGCCGCTGGCCTGGGCCAGTTGCAGGCGCAGATCACGCAGGTCGCGACAGCCCACCGTGCGGGCAAACCGCGACAGCGTGGCGGTGCTGACCTCTGCCCTCTGCGCCAGCTCATCGAGGCTGGCGGCGGAGGCAAAGCCGACGTCGTTGAGCATCAGCCGCGCGATGCGTCCTTCACCGGCGCTGAAGGAATCCTGGCGGGCGCGGATCTGGTAGAGGATGTCCATGGCAGGCGGCTCCGGTTAGATCAAGTAAGAAAGACCCACGGTCAGCGCGAAAGCCACCACCGAAATAATGGTTTCAAGCACCGTCCAGGTCTTGAAGGTCTGGGCAACGGTCATGTTGAAGTATTCCTTGATCAACCAGAAGCCGCCGTCGTTGACGTGGGAAAAAATCACCGACCCGGCGCCGGTCGCCAGCACCAGCAACTCGGGGTGCGGATACCCCAGACCGATGGCCACCGGCGCGACGATGCCCGAGGCCGTGGTCATCGCCACGGTGGCGGAACCGGTCGCGATGCGCATCAACGCCGCGAACAGCCAACCCATGATCAGCGGCGACAGGTGAAATTCATCGGCCAGGCTGACGATCTGGTTGGTCACGCCGGCGTCCACCAGGATCCGGTTCAAGCCACCGCCGGCACCGACCAGCAAGGTGATGCTGGCGGTTGGCGCCAGGCATTCGTTGGTGAACTTGAGGATCGATTCGCGGCTGAAGCCCTGGGCGATGCCGAGGGTCCAGAAGCTCAGCAACGTCGCCAGCAGCAGCGCGATCACCGAGTTGCCGATGAACAGCAGGAACTGGTTGAAACCGCTGCCCGGCGTGGAGATCAGGTTGGCCCAGCCACCGATCAGCATCAGCACCACCGGCAACAGAATGGTCGCCATGGTGATGCCGAAACCCGGCAGGCTGTCGCGCGGTTCACGGTCGAGGAACTGCCGCTCCAGCGGGTTCTCCGCCGGCAGTTGAATGCGCGGCACGATGAACTTGGCGTACAAGGGACCGGCGATGATTGCGGTCGGAATGCCGATCAGAATCGCGTACATCAAGGTCTGTCCGACCGACGCCCCATACACCTGCACCGCCAGCATTGCCGCCGGGTGCGGCGGCACCAGCGCATGCACCACCGACAAGCCAGCGACCATCGGCAAACCGACCATCAGGATCGACACGCCAACCCGCCGGGCCACGGTAAAGGCGATCGGCACCAGCAATACAAAACCGACCTCGAAGAACAGCGGCAGCCCGACCAGAAAGGCGATGCAAACCATCGCCCAGTGCGCGTTCTTCTCGCCAAAACGGTCGATCAAGGTCCGCGCCACCTGCTCCGCGCCGCCGGACTCGGCCATCATCTTGCCGAGCATCGTACCCAGCGCCACCACCAGGGCAATGTGCCCCAGGGTTTTGCCAACCCCGGCCTCGTAAGCGCCGACCACCCCGGACGCTGGCATGCCCGCCAGCAGCGCGAGGCCGATGGAGACCAGGGTAATGACAATGAACGGATTGAGTCGGTAACGGGCGATCAGAACGATCAGGGCAATGATGGCGATGGCGGCATACACCAGCAGCCAATAGCCGAAGGACAGGGTCATGCGGTACTCCTCGAAAGGGTCACGTCGAATGGATTGTGAAACTCTTAAATCATTTCGAGGCGTGACATTCAAACGAGGTGAAAGTTATTTTCGTGCAGAGGTAAGGGATGTCGCGCAGAGGTATGCCAGGTCGGTGGATATGAAAATCAGGCAGGCGGATTTACATCGCGCCTGCGTTGATTTCAGTCGTGATTCACGCGGGCACGTTTGAGCAGCTTCTTGCAGCGCTCGGACAAATGCAGCACCCGCAGATGCTTGCCGGCCTTGGCGTAGCGTTCACGCAAAGTCTTCAGCGCGGCGATGGCCGAATAGTCGACAAAACTCAGGTGGCGGCAGTCGATGGTCACGACAGGCGGATCGTTGGCGGGGTCGAACTGATTGAGAAACGGCGTAGTCGAGGCAAAGAACAACGTGCCATGCAGGTGATAGTGCTTGCTTCCGTCAGCTTCGAGATGAGCATCGGCATACAGCTCGCGCGCCTGCTGCCAGGCAAAATTGAGCGCCGCGATGATGATCCCGCACAACACGGCAGTGGCCAGGTCGGTGAACACGGTGATGACTGTGACCGCCACAATCACCAACACATCGTTCAGCGGCACCTTGTTCACCACCCGCAACGACGCCCAGGCGAACGTTTGCTGCGACACAACAAACATCACGCCGACCAGCGCGGCCAACGGGATGCGCTCGATCAGCGGCGACAGAAACAGAATGAACAGCAGAATCAGCACCCCGGCCACCACCCCGGACAGCCGGCCACGACCACCGGAACTGAGGTTGATGACGGTCTGACCGATCATCGCGCAGCCACCCATGCCGCCAAAAAACCCCGAGACCATATTGGCCGCGCCCAACGCCACGCACTCGCGATCCGGGAAGCCACGGCTTTCGGTGATCTCATCGGTGAGGTTCAGGGTCAGCAGGGTTTCCAGCAGGCCGACCAGCGCCATCAAGATCGCGTAGGGGGCGATGATGCGCAGGGTGTCCAGGCTCCAGGGAATGTCTGGCAGCGCGAACGTCGGCAAGCCGCCGGCGATGTGCGCCATGTCGCCCAAGGTGCGCGTCGGCAGGCCGAGCAGATACACCGCCAGCCCGACACTCAGGATCGCCACCAGCGCCGGCGGCACGGCACGCGTCAGGCGCGGCAGCAGGTAAACGATCGCCATCGTCAACACCACCAACCCGGTCATCAGGTACAACGGCGTGCCACTGAGCCAGGTTTCGCCATCCTTGAAGTGTTCGAGTTGCGCCAGCGCAATGATGATCGCCAGGCCGTTGACGAACCCAAGCATCACCGGGTGCGGCACCATGCGCACCAGTTTGCCAAGCCTCAGCAGCCCGAACGCCAGCATGATCAGGCCACCGAGCAACACGGTCGCGAGCAGATACTGCACGCCGTGTTGCACCACCAGCGCGACGATCACCACCGCCATCGAACCCGCCGCACCGGACACCATCCCCGGCCGCCCGCCGAAAAGCGCGGTCAGGGTACAAATGATGAACGCGCCGTAAAGCCCCATCAGCGGATTGAGGTGGGCCACCAACGCGAAGGCAATGCATTCGGGGAGCAGGGCGAAAGAAGTGGTGAGTCCGGCCAGGACATCGGCGCGCAGACGTTTTGGTTTCATGGAGGATCGAACACGACAGGGAGAGAGGGTGCGGATGTTACGGAATCGGGGGCGACCCGGCCAGTTGTTGAGTTGCTGAAAACGCAATCGCGAGCAGGCTCGCTCCCACAGTGGATCTCCGTTACACACAAAATCTGTGTCCTGTGAAGATCAAACTGTGGGAGCGAGCCTGCTCGCGATTGCAGCGACGCGGTCTAAAGCGAACTCAAACCATCTCGTCCCGAATCCATTCAACCACCAACGTCCGTTTCGGCTCCCAGCCCAGCAATTCACGCGCATGCTTGCCGCGCACCCGGCTGTTGGAGCCCAGGCCATAGTTGGCCATTTCATAACCCCATTCGGCTTCGGCGTCTTTCAACGGCCAGTCTTGCGCCTTGCCCAGTTTCAGGGCTTCAGCCATGGCCGTGGTCATGTCGATGAAGGACGCTTCACCGCTTTCGACGAAGTAGAACGTGCCCGGGACGTTTTTGGTCAGTGCCAGCAGATACAGGGACACCACGTCTTCGATGTGTACGTTGGACCAGATGTTCTGACCCGTGCCGACATGTCGGACCACACCGCTTTTACGCGCCTGTTTGAGCAAGCGCGGCAATTGCACGCTGTCGCGATTGACGCCCAGGCTGTGGCCGTAAATCAGGGTGTTGCAGATCACGGCCGAGTTCACGCCGTCTTTCGCCGCGGCGAGGATCAGGTTGTCGATGGCCACGCGGGCAGCCTTGTCGACGGTCGGTTCCGGCAGGTTGTCTTCGAAGTAGATGACGTCACTGGCTTTACCGCCGGAGGCATCGCCGACGATGCTCGAACCGCTGGTGTGCAGGAACACTTTGTGGGAGCCGCGCAACGCATTGAGCAAGGCTTCCACCGCGCCACGATGATCGCTGCTCGCAGCGTTGATCACGGCATCGGCGGCGCGGGCCTGTTCAGCCAGTAGTGCGCTGTCGTCAAGAGTGCCGATCACCGGGATGATACCGATTGCGCTCAGTTCAGTGGCTTGGTCGGCGTTGCGAACCAGGCCGGTGACTTTATGGCCCGCACGGACAAGACCGGTGGCAATGGAGCCGCCGATGAAACCAGCAGCGCCGGTAACGAATACGTTCATGGAGAAACTCCCTGCGTGAATAAGTGATGCATTGAGTATCGAGGACCGTCCCGTGGTGAAACAGACCCGCTGACCCAAATCACTCTTGCGCAGGGATCACGAATCAGCCTGTGAAGTCCGCATTCGCATAAGCCGCCAACTTGCCCTGAATGAAGTCCAGGAAGCATTGAATGCGCAGGGCCAGTTGCGAGTTGCGGTAGTACACCGCGTTGATCGGTTGGCGATAGCCGCTGTTGAAATCCGCCAGCAGCACCTGCAAGCGACCGGCACGAATGTCGTCGATCGTCATGAAGTGCGACAGACAGGCAATCCCCTGGCCTTCCAGCGCCAGGTGCCGGATCGTCTCGCCGCTGGAGGCGCTGATCGACGCCTGAATCGGCCAGCGATCACCGTGCACATACCGTAGCGGCCACTGGTTGAGGCCCTCGTTCTGGGTAAAGCCCAGCAACGCATGCCCGGCCAGGTCTGCAACCGCCGTTGGCGTGCCGTGTTGCTCAAGGTACGCCGGGCTGGCGAGGATGTGCAGCGGGCTGCAACCCAGTGAGCGTGCGTGCAGGGTTGAATCGGCCAGTGCGCCGATGCGGATGGCGATATCGGTGCTTTGTTCCAGCAAGTCGATGATCAGGTCGTTGCTGTTGAGTTCGAGCTGAATGTCGGGGTAGAGGCGGCGGAACTCGTCGATGTACGGCACGATGGCGTGCAGCATGAACGGCGAGGCGGCGTTGATCCGCAGACGCCCGGACGGGGTTTGCTGGCGTGAGGTCAGGCGTTCTTCGAGCTCGTCCATCTGATCGAGAATCAGCTTGGCGTGCTCGAAGAAATACTTGCCCTCCTCCGTCAGGTCCATGCGCCGCGTGGTGCGGTTGATCAGCGTGGTATCGAGCTTGGCCTCCAGCCGCGACAGCGTGCGGCTGACCGCCGAAGGCGTCTGCCCAACCTGTTCGGCCGCCGCGGAAATCGACCCGCACTCAATCACGCAGACGAAAATCTGCAACTCATCGGATCTGGCTTTCACGGACGCCCCTCATCGATCAATTCAGCGCCGGCCTCTGTAGGAGCCTGGCTTGCCGGCGAAGGCGTCCGCTAAAACGCCTTCGCCGGCAAGCCTGGCTCCTACAGGTTCTGGCTTCAGGTATCGATAGTAACCGAGCTCACGCCTTGAGGCCGAACACCTCGGTCAGGTGCTGCTCATAGCGCGCCACATCAGCCTCGATATTCGGACGTTTCATCACATCGACCGCCAGGAAGGTCGGCAAACCGCTCATGCCGAGAAATTCGTTGGCCTTGTGAAACGGGAAGTACACCGCGTCCACGCCTTTGCCTTCGAAGAAGTCGGTCGGGTCGTCAAAGGCTTGCTGCGGTGCGTTCCAGGTCAGCGACAACATGTATTGCTTGCCGTGCACCAAACCGCCGCTGCCGTATTTTTGCGAGGCGTCGGAACGGGTGCGGCCGTCGCTGGCGTAAAGGCTGCCATGGCCTTCAGTGAAGACTTCGTCGATGTACTTCTTCACCGTCCACGGTGCGCCCATCCACCAACCGGGCATTTGATAAATGATCACGTCGGCCCAGAGATATTTGGCGACTTCTTCAGCAACGTCGTAGCCCTCGTCGATGAAGGTGGCTTTTACATCGATGCCCCCGCGATCCAGCACGCTCAACGCGGCTTCATGCAGGGTGGTGTTGTAGCGGCCATCGGAGTGGGCGAACTTTTTGCCGCCATTGAGCAACAGAACTTTTTTCATGAGAAATCTCGGAAGGTCAGGAATTCGATGGCGGCAGAGTAACGAGCTGCCTCGCGCGGAATAAGCGCTGAATTCGCAAAATACATTTGACCAATACGCACGAATAGACAGGAGATTATTGCCATAAACTTGCGCCGATTCTGAACTTGAGGAGATTTTTGATGAGTGAACTGCAAGGCTTCATCCTGCACGCCAAGACCCGCCCGGAAAAATCCGACGCCTTCGAAGCGTTTTTCAGCGGCCATGTAGAAGCGAGTCGCGCCGAGCCCGGCTGCATCGAGTACCACATGCTGCGCGACAAACAGGACCCGACCCTGTTTATCTTCTACGAGATCTGGCAGTCCCAGGCGCACCTCGACGTGCACTCGAACCTGCCGCACATGCAGCAGTTCCGCGACATGCGCATGGAATACCTGGAACGGGATTTTGATATCCGCGCCATCGAGATGCTTAGCCCGTCCTCCGCTACCCGTTGATTAGCAAATGGCCGCCGAGCACACCGAGGCCGATGAAGAACACTCGCTTGAACAGCACGGCGCTGATCCGCTGACGCAGCCATTGGCCGAGCAACATGCCGAGCACTGCAGGAATCAACGCCAGCAACGACGCACTCAGTTCACCACCGCCAAGGACGCCGCGCCATAACAGGCCGGCGGCCAGGGCGAGGGTCGAGACGGTGAACGACAGGCCCAGGGCCTGCACCAGTTCATCCTTGCTCAAGCCCAGTGCTTGCAGATACGGCACCGCCGGAATCACGAAGACGCCGGTGGCCGAAGTGATGACGCCCGTCACAACTCCACACAGCGGACCAAGCCAGCGTTCGCTCTGCCCCCCCACGCGCAAGGCCGGCAGGAATAGACCGCTCAGTGCATAAAGCATCAGCGCCCCGCCCAACGCCCGCACCACCCACTGACCACCGGCCATGCCGATCCACACCGTGCCTGCCCCGGTACCGATGAAGATCGCCAGGAGCATCGGCCACAACCGTTTGATCAAACCGAGCAAATGCCCACCGAATGCCAGTTGCCAGACATTGGTGAAGGTTGCCGGGATGATCAGCAGCGCGGCAGCCTGTGACGGGGCCATAGCCAGACCGAGCAGGCCCATGGCGATGGTGGGTAATCCGAGGCCGATCACGCCTTTGATCATCCCAGCCAGCAGGAATGTGGCGATCACCAGCAAGGAAAGGGTCAGACCGAGGTTTTGATAGAACGCAGAGAGAGTATTCATGGGGCCATGGTGAGCCTGGATTGGCGGGTTGAAAATCTGCCATATACTGAGGCTGCCTCTTGCTTGACAAGAGGCTGACAACTGCGTCGTTACGACTGACGCCTTCGCGAGCAGGCTCGCTCCCACAGTTAAAACGCATTCCAATGTGGGAGCGAGCCTGCTCGCGAAGGCGCCCCTCCAGGCAACACATATTTAGAGGTTGCTGCCATGCACTTCGACCTGACCGACCTGCGCCTCTACCTGAACATCCTCGACACCGGCAACATCACCGCCGGTGCCGCCCGCAGCCACTTATCCCTGGCAGCGGCCAGCGCCCGAATCCGGGCCATGGAATCCTCCCTCGGCATCGACTTCCTTGAGCGTGGCCGGCGCGGTGTCACACCCACCCCGGCCGGCAAAGCCCTGGCGAAACACGCCCGTGCCCTGCTGCAACAAGCCGAGCGCCTGCAACAGGATCTGGCCGAATACGCCAAGGGGGTCAAAGGTCAGGTGCGATTGCTGTGCAACACCACCGCGATCACCGAATACCTGCCGGAGTTGCTCGCCGACTTTCTGCGCGAGCATCCGAACCTCGACATCGACCTTCAAGAATTGCCCAGCGCCCGCATCACCCATGCGTTGCGCCAAGGGGCGGCAGACCTCGGCATCGTGTCCGACGCGGTGGACACCGATGACCTGCACACCCGGCCGTTTCGCGAGGACCCGCTGGTGTTGATTCTGCCTCCTGATCATCCCTTGGCCGACCAGCCATCATTGACCTTCGCCGACACCTTGAACCACGACTATGTGGCCCTGGGCGCCAGCAGTGCCTTGGCCATCCACGTGGAAGAACAGGCCCTGCACATTGGCCAGCGCATGCCGATCCGCATTCGTGCCGACGGCTTCGACGGGGTCATTCGCATGGTTGCGCGCGGCGCAGGACTGGCCATCGTGCCGCGGGTGGCCATCGAGCGCTGGCCACAGGTACAAGGGGTCACGACCCGCGCTCTTCCCGAAGACTGGGCCAACCGCACCTTGAAAATCTGTGCCCGTGATGTCGACAGCCTGCCCGGTTACGCCCGGGCCTTGCTGGAGGCACTGACGCCGGGAACGCCTTGACTCTACCGTAAGGGGCAGACTCTATGCTGCGGGCTTCATTTCAGGAGTACACGCGATGAGCAAACGAATGCTCGTGATTCTGGGCCACCCCTCCACCGACAGTTTCTGCGGGGCGTTGAGCGAAACTTACGTCCAGGCCGCCAAGGATGCCGGACATGACGTGCGCCTGCTGCGTCTGGATGCGCTGGACTTTGATCCGGTCTTGCACCACGGCTATAACACTATCCAGCCGCTGGAGCCGGACCTGTTGCAAGCCCAGGCCGATATCACCTGGGCCGAACACCTGACGTTCGTTTATCCGATCTGGTGGGGCGGCATACCGGCGTTGATGAAGGGCTTTCTCGACCGCATTTTCCTGCCCGGTTTTGCTTTCAAATACCGTGAGGGCAAGGCCTTCCCCGACAAACTGCTCAAGGGCCGGACCGCGCATCTGCTGGTGACCATGGACACGCCGCCCTGGTATTACAAATGGGTCTATCACATGCCCGGTCTGCACCAGATGCGCAAGACGACCCTGGAGTTCTGCGGCATCAAGCCGTTGAAGACCCTGACTTTCGGGCCGATCCTGGGTTCGAAGTCGACCCAGCGTGACGCCTGGCTCGAACAGGCCCGGGTTACCGCCGGTAGCTGACGCACCCTCCGCTGCCTGCTGACGGCGCACCCTCGCCGTCAGCCCGTCCTCACGTCCCCCTCTCAAGCGGTCGTTCGTCGGCTGTGCGCGTCATTTACACGCCGCTGCAACCATTGAATGTTATTCACTATATTATTCGCTCCGATCAGGCATGAGGTCTGGTCGCGCTACGCCCTGTTTGATCATCGAGACGGATCTTTATGTATATCGGCAAAGCCGCCCAGCTGTCGGGCACCACAGTCAAAAGCATTCGCCATTACGAAGAAATAGGCCTATTGCCCGAGCCCAAGCGTGAAGGCAAATACCGTATCTACAGCCAGCAGAGTGTCGAGGTGTTGACGTTCATCAAGTGCGCCCAGCAACTGGGTTTCAAGCTCAAAGAGCTGCGGTTGATGTTGAACAACTACCACGGTGACGAATTCCCGTGGGACATGGCGCAAAAAGCGATCGCCGAAAAAAAGGCCGAGCTGGTCTCCCAGATCGGCGCTCTACAGCAACTGCACAACGGCCTCGAAGAATTCGAAAACAACCTCAACGATGCCCGAGATGAATGTCAGTTCGAGCGTATCGCCCGCTATGGCGAAAAAAACCCGGGCACTACGCTGAACTGACTACCCTGCTGCGCAGGATGATCCCTCGCATGTCACTGGCGCGCCTGCGCTGCCGGTCATCAGGTCAGATCAAGGCGGGCTTCCCTGCGGCTCGATCTTTTTCCGGCAGCGGCGCTACCGGAACAATCGCGGCGAAGAACCACGGCGACACCAGCGTCACCAGCAGAATGGTCATGACACCGCTGGAAAACAGCGCCATCGCCACCAGTGCGCCCAAATCGACAATCGGCTTGAAGTCGGAAAACAGCAGCGCCATGAATCCCACGGAGAAAATCACCACGTTGACCACGGTCGAACGGCCGACGCTGTGCATCGCCTGCAAAATGGCCGCGTCGATATGAATGCCTTGCTGCACCAACAGTTTGATCCGTGACAGCAGGTGCACCGCGTAATCGACCACACCCACCACCAGGAAGGTCACCAGTGTCGTACCGATGTTCAGCTCGATGCCGAACAGGAACATGAAGCCATAGACTGTCACCGAGGTGGTCAACAGGGTCAGCATGCCGAGTACGCCCAACCGTACCGACTTGAGCCAATACATCATCATCAGCGTGACCACCAGCAACGCCAGGGAAAAACTCAAGACCTGGCCCTGGGTGATTTCCTGCAACACGCCGGTCCAGATCAACGGCGTGCCGGCGTGCGTCACTTCGAGATTGGCCGGTTTGTTCACCAGCAACCAGGCATCGAGCTGATCCAGCATGGCCTGGTAGTCGCTGGCCACCGACGACGTCATGGTGTACAGCGTCAACGCCTTGGAATAGTCGGCGTTGAGCACGTTATTGAGGTCCGAGCCGCCGCCGTTCTCGAACAGCATTACGTGTTGCTCGATCAGTGAATTGCCCGGCACCTCGAACCGCTCGACCTGCCCCTCATCATTGACCGACGTCACCTGCTCCAGCGCCTGGGGCACGCGCAAGTAGTCGGGGTTCATGTCGTTGAGCACCAGGTTCATGCGCTTGACGTAAGTCGCCAGGGAATAGCCGTAACTGACGTGCGGTTGCTGCTTGATGAAGTGGTCGAGCTTGTCGATGAACTGCACCACTTCAGTGGTCAGCACGCCGCGCGGCTCTTTGCTGTCGATGGCGATCCAGCCCGGTGCCGTGCCCGCGACCCCGGCTTGGTTGATGAACTCGTCCGAAACGCGAATATGACTCTCGGGCTTGAAGTAGGCGATGCCCGAGTCTTCGATATCGACGCGAAAGGTGAACACCGTCATCAAGATCAGCAAGGGCAGCGTCACGATCAAGATCGGTTTGCGCCATCGGATCAACCGCGCGCAGAACGCCACCAGATAACGCGAAATGATCGATTCCTTGTGCACGGCAGCGAGGGTTTTCGGAGTCTGGTCCTTGCCCCAGATCGAAATCCAGGCCGGAATCAGCAACAGTGAAATAATCAGCGCCGCCGTCAGGCCGATGGACATGAATACGCCGAAATTGCGGATGCTGACGATGTTGTTGGTCGTGGAAATCATGAAGGTGGCGATGGTGGTCACCGTCGTCAACACCACCGGCACCACCATCAGCCGTTGCGTCTCGCGATTGGCTTCACGGTTACTTTTACCGGCGTTTTTCTGCTCGTAATACTCGGCCATCACATGGATCGCATCCGAGCAGCAAATGGTGAACAGAAACACCGGCAGGACACTGGTCAGCAAGTCGAACGGCACCCGCAACAAAGCCATCAGGCCCAGTGTCCAGATGGTGCAGAACAGAATATTGAACAGCGGCAACAGCACGCCCAGCGGTTTGCGGAAGAAGAAAATCAACAGCAGGGTGATCAACAAAAAGACAATCGGGAACAGCACCGCCAGGTCGTGGTCGATGATCTCCTGCTGGGCCGCGATGAAGATCGGCATGCCGGCAATGAAGATCTCATCCTTGAACTCCGGGTGCGCTGCCTGATAGTCCGCGACAATGCCGCGCACGATCTGGTAGGCGCGCAGTTGCGCCTGGGCGTCGTCTTGCTTGGTGCCCAGCTCGGCCACCAGCATCGCGATTTTCTTGTCCTTGGAGACGACCCCGTCGACCATCAGCTCGTTGCCCATGATCTGCGACTCGACCAGCGCCGGGTCCATGTCGTAGGCGTTGAGGGTCTTGTGGATCAGCAACTCGCCATCGCCGGTCAGCACGATGTTTTCCAGGTCGCCCATCGACGCCATTTCACGGATCGGGTTGATTCGCTCGGCGAGAAAAGTCAGGAACAGCTGATCATGGGCATCCCAGTTCTGGCTCTGGGCGTAATCACGCAGGGCCTTGGCCTGGGCGTAGTCGTTCTGGGAAAAACCGTTCTCCAGAATGTCGCGTGTCAAAAGTTGTGCACGACTGTCGTCTGGGTGCTTCGCAACGATTTGCGTCAACTGTTCCTTGTCGGCGTCGTTGGCCAGGATCATCTTGCGCAACGATTGCGACATTGAAAACAGGGCGTTGAGGGTCGGCTTGTTGAACACCGTCTGCGGGTTGTTGATTGCCACCATCACCGAGTCAAACGTGCCGGTGAATTCGCTTTGCAAGTCGATGATGGTCTTGCGCGCCGGATGGGTTTCCTTGAGCAAGTAAGGGTTGGTGTCGGAGATCAGCGAGCCCAGTGTATAGGTGAAATACGCCGTGACCGCCACCAGCAGGAAAACGATCGCCCGCGCATAGCGCTCGACGAAGTTCAGGTATCTTTCCATGATCATGCGTTCCAGGGTCGTCGGGATCGGTGCTTAGCGGGCAGACACGGCAAAGTCCGGCACGTCGCCGGTTTTCAGCCCGCGCTTGATGGCGGTCTGGGTGAACAAACGGTCTTCCAGTTGCACGTTGTATTGCAGGTGGTTGAAGCGCATCTCCGAACGCGTGCCGTCGATGAAGTGTTCGGTTTCGCTCAACACGATGCTGTCGATCGAGTCGATGGTGTCGACCTTTTGCGTGCGCATCTGCTTGACCAGCACGCCTTTGACGTCGAAGAAGTCCTGGCGCATGACCAGGAAATTCTGCTTGTCGATCCACACTTTCAGCTTGTTGTAGCCAGTCTTGGCCAGCACCTCGGGCGACGCCGGTTCACGCTCGATCACGTAGCAGTCGCGGCCCTTGACCTGTTCTTCGCCGACCAGCGTCTGGGTGTAATCCTTGACCCGGATCTTGTCCAGGTCGGCGTAGGAGTACTCGCTGCCCATGAACGAGCCGCGCTTGTCGGTGGTGGAGATCCGCCGCGTCTGGCGGCTGACCGGCAAGTACATCCACTGGCTGTCTTCCTGGCCCAGGGTTTCGTGGGGGTTTTCGATATGAAAAGCCACGTCGCGCACGTCAGTGGGGGCGGAGAAATACATGCTGAATTTGTCGCTGTCCGGGTAATCCTTTTGCAGGTAAGTGAACTCGCGAACCCGGGTATTGCCCTTTTTGTCGTGGAGGATCAGCGACACTTGGGACATGAAGCTTTTGCCGTCGTTTCGATCCCGCACCTGGCGGATGATTTCATCGGCATTCTTGCCGTCGGCGGCGGTGGCGCAAGCGCCGCTCAGGATCAATGCGGCGGCGGTCAGACTTTTGAATAGCGGCAACATGGGAACTTCCCTTTTCGTCAGATGAATATGGTCGAGCCCATGCGCCAGGGGCACGCAGGCGTCATAGGGTTAAAACAGGTAACCGGCGGACAACCGCACTTGATCGCGGTTGTCATACTCGCCGAAGGGCTTGTCGGGCTTGCCGAAGAACACATCCACTTCCAGCCCGAGCTTGATCCAGTCCACCGGTTTGTAAGTGAAGATGCCTTGCAACAGCGCATCGTCGTTAAACGGTGGCGAGGCGGCGACCACCAGCCGGCTCTTGAGTCGGTCCTGCCAATGGGTGCCCTCGGCGGATAAGGTGAACAGGTGCTCGCGCTTGTCTTGCAGCATGCCGTCCTGCCAGTCGAGCAATTGCTGTTGCTGCCACTGCACGGAAATCAGCCAGTCACGCAGCAAGTAGTCGACGCCCAGCAACGACTTGACCATCGAGGTGCTGTCGGCGCCGTAAGCGCGGGTCGGATTGGTCACCCGCCAGTTGTCGAACCAGGCAATTTCGCTGCGCACCACGATGCTGTGACCGGCGTCGATCGCCAGCCCCGCGCCGCCCATGGTGTAACGGGGAAACTGGCGTTCCAGTCGCGTGCGGCCGTCATCGGCCAGGCCTTCGACGGCGTACACCGGGTCCTGCTGGCGCGCGTTCAGTGCGACGAAACTGGTGTCCACCGAACCGATCCGGCCGTTGGCGCTCAGGCCATACGAAAAGCCCTTGTCACCGTCGTAGCCGGGCTTGGAATCGAGCAGGAAATACTGAGGATCCGGCGCGGCAAACAGCGGCGCGTCGAACTCGCTGCCTGCCACCGGCGGCTGGTTTTTCACAAAGTCGGTGACCCACAGCGCCTCCAGTTCCCACTCGCCCACCGGTTGCGCAAACCGCACCATGGGCACCGCGATCCGGCTGTCTTCCAGCAGCGGAGTCAGGCCATCGCGATAGTCCACCGGGTTGATCTGGTCGAGCACCCGCAACTCATCGGCACGACCCCAGACCACTTGCTGCCAGCCGACAGTCACCTCGCCGTCGCCCACCGACTGGCCCCAGTACAAATGCCGCCAGTCGGCGTCGAAGCGGTATTTGTCCCGCGCCCGTTCGCTGTACGGATTGTTGCCGTCATACCGGGCGTCGTAACGCACCCGGCCTTTGGCCTTGTAGTAACCACCGTCCCAGTTGTCTTCCAGGTTGGCCTTGAAATACATGGCCTTCTGGGTGATCTGGTCGTCACCGTGCAGGCGCAACGCGGTGGCGACGCCGACCTCGGCGTCGGCGTAATCCGGCTTGAGGTCGTCGACCGTCAATTCAGCCAGCGCCGGCGGCGCGACCATGCAGGCTAATAACGCCCACGCGGCGCGGTTAATGTGTGATCCCGGCATGGTTACATTCCCAACCCGACACCACCGTCGATCACCAGGCTCTGCGCGGTCACCCCGCCCGCTTCGGGGCTGGCCAGGTAACGCACCATCGCCGCGACTTCTTCGCTTTGAATGAAGCGGCGCATCGGCAGTTTTTTCTTGGCGTTGCGCAGGATCTGTTCCTGGGTCAGCCCGGCAATGGCCGCTTGCGCCGCCAGTTCACCTTGCAGCATGGGCGTGTCGATCCATGCGGGCAGAATCGCGTTGACGGTGATCAACCGTGGTGCCAGGTCCAGCGCCAGGGCTTTGGTCATGCCGACGATGCCGTGTTTGGAAGCGCAGTACGCGGTGTTGCGGACCTTGCCGGCGCGGCCGAGGATCGACGACATGTTGATGATCCGCCCGCGGTCCGGCATCAACGGCAGGCACAAAGAAGTGACGTAGAACGTACCGTTGAGGTTGACCGAAATCACCTTGTGCCAGTTGTGCAAATCTTCCGGTTCGTTCTCGTTGCAGATGCCGGCGCTGTTGACCAGCACATCGACGTAGTCCACCTGTTTGGCGAGCATTTTGAAGAAGGCTTCCATGCCCTCCAGGTCGGCAATGTTCGCCGAATGGGTTTCGACACGGGCCTTGATCTGTCCGTGTTGCTCGTCGACCCAGCGTTGCAGTTCCGGTAAATCCAGATCCAGCAGGATCAAGCGGTGCCCGGCATCGGCGGCAAAATTTTCTGCCACCGCCCGGCCGATGCCTTTGGCGGCACCAGTAATCAGAATGGTCCGGCTCATGGCATCTTCAACCCGCCGTTGACCGGCAGGACCTCACCCGTCAGGTACAAACCGCGATCGGCGATGTACAGCACCGCCTCGGCTATCTCATGAGGTTCGGCGTAACGCTTGATCAGCAACCGTGACTGGATTTCCTGTTCCTGGCTGCCGATCAGCGCCGTGCTCATTTCGGTGTTGACGATGCCCGGCGCCACCGCATTCACCCGAATGTTGCGCGGCGCCAGTTCCACTGCCAGGGCACGGGTCAGCGCTTCGACACCGCCCTTGGCCGCGGCATAGTTGCTTTGCCCCTTGCCGGGTTTCTGCGCTGCCACCGAGCTGATGTTGACGATGCAACCGCTGCGCTGGCGCATCATGCCCGGCACCACTTGCTGACAGCAGAGCAAGGTGCCGATCAGGTTGGTCTGGATCACCTCGACGATGTCGCGGCTTGGCATCGTCGCCAGCAACCCGTCACGGGTGATGCCAGCGTTGTTGACCAGCAGATCGACGCGCTGGAAATGCTCGTCGACCCGTTCGAAAAAGCCTTTGATGCTGTCGCCGCTGCTGACATCGCATTGCAGCGCCAGGCACTCGAGGCCCAGTGCCTGAACCTCGTCGCGCAAGGACATGGCGGCCACTTCGTCGCGTACATAACTGAATGCAATCTGATAGCCCGCGCCGGCCAGGGCCAGGACAATCGCCCGGCCGATACCACGACTGCCACCGGTCACCACTGCTACTTTATTCGGCATGACCGTTCCTTAGAGTGAGTTGTCAGTCTTGAACTGCGCGAGGCTGAAGCCGTGGGTCGCGGCCAGGGCACGAATCTGCTGCACTTGCTCGCGGCTGATATCGCCGTAGGAGTAGTGCTGTTTCATCCCGGACAACCCCATCAACACCGACTCCGCCATGCAGGCATACAACTGGCCTTCCTTGAGGTAGGCGCGCACGTTACGAATCAGGCCATCGCCCAACGGTGTCTGGACAATCCCGCCGTGCATGTACAACACGTCGGCCCGTTGCCCGGAGAGGTTCTGATCGACGTTCAGCGGCACCGCGATGTCGCAGATCACGCTGTTTTCGGCGAAGTGATCGGCACCGAGAAACGGTTGAGGGGCATTCGCCGCACAGAGCACGATGCGCGCCTGTTTCAGCACCTCAAGATCATTGCTGACCGTGATGAACGCATTCGCACCCAGGCGCTCTTCGACCAGACGCTGCACTCGCAAACCGAGGTCCGCGCCAGCACCGTGGGCCTGTAACAACGCGTCGATGCCGTCGAGTTTCTGCAAGCGGCTGGCGAGGCGGTCGTGCTCGGCGACACCTTTGAGAATCGCGCGGGCGGCCTCGGCGTAAATCAGCTGGGCGGTCTTCTCCAGGCGCCGCAGTGAGCCGTCGCGACCGCTGCCGATGAGGATCAGGTGTTCGACACTGGTGGACAGCAACGAAGCGTAAGTCGAAGCAATGTTGCCCGCCGCACCGACCACCGCCGCCGTCTGTTGGCTCAGTTCCAGGCCTTGCTGCTTGCAACCTTGCTCGATCGCTTCCAGGCCCATGCCGATGGTCAGCGCATTGCCGGAAGTCAGCGCCATGTCGGGGATTTTCAGCGCCTGACAATTGTTGGTGACGATCGAGGTGTACATGCCCAGACCGGCCACGCTGTAGCCATCCGCCCGGGCATCACGGATGCGATTACTGACTTCGTCGCGGATGGTGTCCAGGTCGCCACTGGCGATGTACGCAGCCATGGCATCGGAGTCCATGCACAACGGGTACAGGGTGAATTCCACGGCGGTGCCAAGTTTCGAACGAATCAGCACCGGGCCGATTGGCGCAGCACGCCGCTCCGGGGCCATACGCTTGATGAACTCGCGCTTCTGTTCGGCGCTGAGGGTCGACAGCGACGGGTCAACATCACTGAGCATGTCTGAATCGATCAGGTGATTGATGAACGCCACGCGCGCCACCACGCGAACGTTCTCGTCAGGCTTTGGGAGGTTTTCAGGTTCCTTGAAGCTCACCTCGCGGGCCGGTACTTCGGGGATGCTGTCGGCACACACCCCGGCCGCCAGCGGGAAGGCATCGCGTCGACGCAGCATGTCGCAGACCTTTTGCAACGAGCCGATCAAGCCGTCGATTTCCTCGAAGGTGATGCACACCGGCGGCTCCAGGCGAATCACGTTGGCGTTGCTGCCCGACGGCGCGACCCGCAGCGATTCGAATTGCAGCAGGTAGCCGGCAATGATGTAACCCAGCGCATCGTTGTACTGCGCCGACGCCTGCACCAGCGAACTGGTGCCGGTCAAGTCGTGCAGTTCGAACCCCAGCAGCAACCCTCGACCACGCACGTCGGCAATCACGTCCGGGTACGCGGCTTTGAGTTCGAGCAATGACGACTTGAGGTATTCGCCTTTCCTGTTCACCTCCTTGAGCATCGCGCTGTCGTTGGCAAACAAGCGGCGCAATGCCGACAGGGCGATATGGCACGAGGCATCGTCTTCGGCGAAGGTCGAGCTGTGGATGTAGCTGAAATCGTTTTCGTAGTGGCTGGCACGGATGACCGTCGCGGCAATTTTCATCAGGCCACCGCCCAACGCTTTGGACAGGCAGTAGTAATCGCCCTGCAAGTTGAAATGGCTGGCGCCGAGCAAAGTGCCGGTGCGGCCGAAACCCGATTGCACTTCGTCGATGATCAGCGGGCATTGCTGCTCGTTGCACAGGCGACGCAGGCCCAGGTAGAACTCGTTGGCGAACTCGTTGATGCCGCCCTCGCCCTGGATCGGTTCGAGCAACACCGCCGTGATCGCGCTGAAAGCGTCACGACGTACCTGCAAGGTCTCGCCGCTCCACTCAAGGCTAAGCCAATGCCGCGTGTGGCGGGCCGGCAAATCCAAGAGCTGCTGGGGTTGCTGCGGATCGATGAACTCGACGTTAAGACCAAAACGGGCGAACGGCTGACGGTACTGTTTGCCGTACGTCAGCTGGACGGTGTTCACCAGTTTGCCGTGAAAGCTGCCGCGAAGGGCGACGAATACCGGCTCGACATGCAACTGCGCGAGGTTGTGTTGACGCACCGCTTCCACCACTTGGCGCACGGTCACGTAAGACAGATTTTCCGGCAGTAATCCGGCCGGCAGGTCGAGGTCATCAACGTCCAGTTCGACATAGGCCTTGTCGCTGGCGGTCAGGTTGGCCAGGGCGAAATCCCGTTCGTCGAACTGCTTCTGCAAGGTTTTCTGACGGCGGTATTCGGCATGCTTGACGGCGATTTCCACCGATTCGGCGCCACTGTTGGAGAAGGTCGAAATGTAGCGCTCGTTGTTGTTCAACTCCCGATTGAACGCCTCGCTGAGTTCGCGCCCCAGCATACCGGCGGCGCCACGCACGGACATCTGCGCATTGAACGGCACATCGGCGCGCAACAGGCCGCAGAGTTGGTCGACGAACTGCGGGTCATTGTGGCCAAACAACGCCGCACCGTAACCGCCCAGAAAGTCGGTGACGGTCACCTCTGCGCCTTGTTTGTCGAGGTAAAACAGCTTGCTGCCCAGCGCCCGGTGGAACTGGCATTCCAGGCCCAGGGCCTGCATCAATTCAACGAATTTAGGTCGTACGTAATCGCGGTAATCCATAAAAGTCATATCCCTTGATCAGAAAATAGAAGCGATTCATTACGTTCAAAACGGCTGACCGGCCGCCTGATAGTCGAGCTGGTAACAGGCGCTGAAACCGTTGTCGTCACGGTTGATGATCAGGCAGTCGCGCAGCACCGCGTCCCGGCCCTCACCGAGCACAAACGGCAGCTGCGGTTCCACCGGTTGCTGCAACCCGATGATCGGCGGCACACGCTGGTCCTGCAGTGCATGACGGGCCAGGATCAGGTCGACCAGGCTCGGCGCGCCGCTGAGAATGCCGGTCACCGGCACGCTACTGGTGATATGCGAGGCACCGGCGCGGGCCAGCGTCCGTGCCAGGTCGGTGTCCTTGTGCGGATCGCCACTGGCGCTGCTGACCAGCAGATCGACCTGTTTGTCCGGCAGGTTCAACGACCCCAGTCGTGGATGGGCGGTGAGTCCCGACAGGCAGGTCTGCGGCCCATCCGGTAGGTCGTCGGCCCGGCGCAAAATCAATGCCGCCGCGCCTTCACCGGCAATCCCACCCGAGCCTTGGCGATCGAATGCACGCAAGGTTTGCGAACCGTCGGTGCTGATCACGCCAGCCTCGGCCAGTGCGGCCAGCGCCAACGGATCGAGTTCACTGCCGGCACCGACCACAATCGCCGCATCGATACGACCGCTTTGCAACGCCGCGCATGCCTCGCGCAACGCCGCCAGATTGCCGGCCACGCCTTGCATGTAGGCGTTGCATTCGCACTCCAGTTTCAGCGCCAGACTGACAACCCCGAGCAAGCCGTTGCTCAGGCTCTTGAGCACCAGGAACGGGTCGAGCGCGCGCTCCCGCAACACCCGTTGAGCAAGGCGCCGCATGTCGGCACCGGACTCATCGCGGCACTCGTGGAGCAACTCGCCATAGGCCGCCAACGACGGATGGGTATAACCGCCCTGGCAGCAATAGAGGCCGTAGCGCAGCCCGTCATTGCCTGGTTCAAGCCCGGCTTCGACCAACGCCTGACGCACCGCGCTGACGCCCCAGATCACGGCCGGCGGGCAGTAACGCTGGAGGTTCTGGGCCACGTCCTGGCGACTGGTTTGATGGTCTTCATCACTGACATGCCCGAACGCCGTCACGCGCTCACTGTGGAACAGTTTCGACTGCAGCAAAGCGATACCGCTGCGGGCTTCACTGGCCGCTGACCAAAAGCGTTGCACGCCCCAGCCGCTGGGTAATACGCAACCGCTGCCGGCGATGGCAACGCGCACAGTAGCGCCCGTCATTGTCCGTGCTCCCGATATTTGCCCAAGGCCAGCGAAGTGTTGAGGCCGCCAAAACCGAAGGAGTTGCTCAAGGCAAAATCCACCCGGCGGCTGACCGCTTGTCCGGCGCAATAGTCCAGGTCGCATTGCTCATCGACCTCATGCAGGTTCACTGTCGGAGTGACCAGATCGTTCAGGCACGCCAGCGCGGTGACCATGCATTCGGGTGCGCCGGCGGCGGCAATCAAATGCCCGAACTGCGACTTGTTGGCGCTGATGGCCAGGGACCGGTAGTGCTTGTGCTCGGCGAACACACTTTTGATCGCCAGGGTTTCGGCGACATCATTGAGCGGCGTCGAGGTGCCGTGGGCGTTGATCAGATCGATCTGTTGCGCACGCAGGCCGGCGTCGTCCAGCGCGGCTTGCATCGCCAGCGCCGCGCCCCGACCTTCGGGTTGCGGGGCGGTGACTTTGTAGGCGTCCAGGCTGCTGCCGAAACCGAGCACTTCGGCATACGGCGTCGCTCCTCGCGCCAACGCATGCTCAAGGCTTTCCAGTACCAAGAAACCACCGCCCTCGCCGGCAATCAGGCCACTGCGATCACGGTCGAATGGCCGGCACAAATCGACACCCCAGCGCTGTTCGCTCGATGCCGCGCCGAGCAGGTACAGCGCGGCCATGGTGTCGAGGTTCAGCACCGAATCGGCGCCGCCGGCAATCGCCACGTTCACTTCACCGCGACGAATCATCTGAAAAGCATTGCCGATGGCCTGGGAGGCTCCGGCGCATGCGCTGCTGATATTGATCACCGGGCCTTCGCAACCCAAACCGTCGGCAATCACCCGAGCCAGTCGATCATTGCTCTGACGCAGCGAGCCCTCGGTACTGACCTGCCCGGCGCGGGGCATCAGGTGTTGCCAGCCCGGGGTGCAGCCATCCGGTGCCTGGGTCAACAGCATGTCGGCCAGCATGTGTTGGGGCGCGCCCGAAGCGCAGAGCACGGCGGCTTCACGTAGCTTTTCAAGAGCAAGTCCGCTGTCTTTCACCGCTTGGGTGGCGGCCACCCAGCCAAAACGGCTGCGTTTTTCCAATGCAACGGTCCAGGCCGGGTGGTCCTGCAGGGCCTCAGGCAACAGGCTCATATCCACGGCCGCGGCGTAGCGCACCGGGAACGTGCCGTCTTCCACCCCGTCGGGCTGCCATGGACGCACGCAATGTTCGGCGCCAAGCATTTTTTCCCAGAGGGTCTGCCATTCGAAACCGAACCCGGTCACGGCGCCCATGCCGGTAATCACAATCCGTGTCGCACTCATGTGTGCTTCTCCATGGTTTCACTGGCCAGCAGCAAGGCGCCCCAATGACCGGCGCGGCTATGGCTGACCAACAGCGTATAGCCCGGTGTCGCCGAAGCGTTGTGGGTAAGGTGCAAGGCCAGCGCGATTTCGGTCAGCAAGGCGCTGGCGCCAAGATCGCCGGTCATGGCATGAGTGCTGCGAACGTCCTGCGGTCGGTCGGCGAACAGGCTCATCAGTTGCGCATCCTCAGGATTGGCGACGATTTGCTGGACGTCACCGAGGCACAGTTTTTCCAGGCTCAGTGCCTGGTCGATCACCCGCCGGGCAACCGCTGCGCCCCGTTGCGGATCAGCGCTGTAACCCCGAGCGAACCCGGCAATGCGCAAGGCCTTCGGGTTGGTGCGCGAAGGCGTCGAGCCGAGCAGCAGTGCCGCGGCGCCTTCGCCATAAGTCGGCTCGTCTGCCTGATAGGGTTCACGCAGATACAGGGCGGGCGTCAGGTTCGGACTGCTGCTGACCACCAGCGCCGCTTCGGCACGTTGCTCGACAATTTGCTGGCAGGCTTCGATCAAGGCATCGAGCCCGGCGTTTTCCTGGGAACAGAACCCACCCATCGGCCCGTGGCATTGCAACGCTTCGGCCACGTAGGCCATCACGCTGCTGTTGAGCAGCATCAGGGCATGCAGCGGCGGTGTATTGGCCAACAGTTGCGCCAGTGGCTTTTGCGGTTGCTCGCCGATCGCTTGCACCGCGTCCCAGCAAGGGCTTGGCGCGTCGACTTCTGGAATGGCCGCCGTCAGGGCAATCCGTGCCGGAGGCAGTTGCAGGGCCGCCAGCGCGGGCGCCAGGCGCGCCGTGCAATGCAAAAGCCGCAGGCCTTGTGGTTCGACGCTACGCTGGATTTTGCGGTCGAACAGATCGCTGGCCAGACGCGGTGTCGGCAGCGGGTATGCCCGTCGCGTCGCGTCAAATGCCAGCGGTTGCGGCGAAGGTGGCGTTCCGAGCAGGTCGGCACATTCGCTGCCGGCGGCGTTCAGCACGGCGGCAGAATGGATGAAAACGGCAATGCTCATGTCATGCCCTCCCCAGAACCAGCGAGCTGTTGACGCCGCCGAACCCGAACGAATTGGACATCACCACATTGATCGACTGACGCACCGGCTCGCTGAGAAACTTCAATGAGGGGTATTCGGCGCGATCGTGATCGTAGTTCAAGGTCGGCAACAGCACGCCGTCCCGCAGGCTGATCAATGACAGCACCGCTTCAATCGCGCCGCTGCCCGCCAGGGAATGACCGATGGCCGATTTGTTGGCAGTGAACGTCACATGTTCCTGGCACTCGCCGAACACGCGCTGCAAGGCCAAAGCCTCGCAGCTGTCGTTGGCCTGGGTAGACGTGCCATGGGTGTTGACGTGTTGCACGGCGCTGCTGAGCAGCCCGGCGTCTTCGATTGCAGCTTCCATGCATTCCTCGTATTTGCTGCCGTCCCGGCTGCTGGAGGTCATTTTTTGTGCCTCGCACATATTCGCGTAACCCAGCACGCGCCCCAACGGCGCGGCTTTGCGACGTTGCGCATGCTCGGCGGATTCGAGAATGATCATGGCTGCGCCCTCGCTGATCACGAAGCCACAGCGGTCCGGCATGAACGGTCGACTCTGCTCGCTTGCCGGCAGGTCGGCCTGGCACAGCGCGCCCAGGCTGTTGAACATGTAGTACGGCAACTCGTTGGCCATCAGTTCGACGGCACCGCAAATGGCCAGGTCGATTTCACCGCGCTCGATCGCCCGGTAGGCGCTGCCGATCGCCATGGTGCCGGCGGCGCAGGCATCGGAGTGGGTCGAAATGTGATCGCGGATACCGAGCATCTCGGCCAGGTGCTGGGTCTGCTGATCGACCCGGCGCCCGAAGACCGCGCTCGACGCCGCCGGGTTATCCAGCAGTTGATCCAGATCGACACGCCCGGACTCATCCATGCAGCGACTGGCCCGGTGCAGATCGTGACTGTCCGCGCAGTACTTGTTGGCACCCAGGAACAATCCACTGCGGGTGTGAGCAAAGGCTGTCGGGGTCAGACCGGCATGCTGAATGGCTTGTCGAACGACGAACTCGGCCAGCACACTTTGCCGTGGATGCAGCGCAGCATTGCCGCCGAAACCCGCGGCGATCTGCTGCCACTGGCCGTCATCGATAAACCCGGCGGCGCTGTTGTTGAAGCCCAGCGCCTTGAACCGTGGATGTTCGCGAACACAGGACTGCTTCTGGCAGATCCGCTCGAACAACGTGGCGGCGTCCAGTGCCATGGGCGCCACCAGACCGAATCCGGTCACATAGACTTCTCGTGCCCGCATGAGAACTCCTACACCGTCTCTTTGACGTGAGTGGCCACAAATTGCTCCACCAGTTGGCGTGAAACCTCGTCGCCGTCGGCCGGCACCAGCCGCGCACTGCACGCGTCACAGACCACTTGCTGACGTTCGTTCAGCACGGCTTTTTGAGCGCCGCAATCGGGGCAGTTCTGCGGCAGATAGTTGAAGAGGTTGCGGCACTGTTGCGCCCAGTTGCGCACGGTGGTGGCGGCAAATACCTGCGCCGGTTGCATACCGGACTGGAGTTGATCCGGGGAGTAGGCGCTGAGGCTCTGTTCAAGCAAGGCCTTGCCGTTTTCAGTGATGCGACCGCCGGCCAGGAACTCGCCGGCGTCGCCGCAGACAGCGACGGCGTGATCGAGCACGCTGGTTTTGGGCAAGGTGCAGCCATACTGACGGCCCAGTTGAAAGCTCAGGTCGACGATGTCCAGCGAATCGGCGCTGAGATCCTCGACGATACTGCTGTTCTCATCGATATCATCGGCGCTCATTACCAACAGTTGCGCGAGGATCTCGCGGGTGCTGACAATGACGTTTTCCAACTCCAATGGATTGTTCATCTCTATCTCCCTATATCGTGATTGCTTCATAAATTCCGTATGTGAGAAGTAACTTTTCCCACAGCAACTTCTGACGCGGCGGAAATCTAAACTCTGCCCTTAAGGGGAGAGTCAACGAACTATTCAAAGTTTTTTAACCACTTGAGACAGACGTCCTAACAGGCCTGCGCACCGCACTCGATTGGTGCGAAGCCCCATGCCTTTTGACTTATTTACTTAACAAAGGCTGCGTATGGTGGGGTGCACACTGTATCGCCGGCTAAATAGAGAGAGGCTCGAAAGTATTAACTTCTGGCTGACAGCACAGACGTACCAATAATAAAAACCGGATAAGAAAACAGTTATAACTTCATAACTTTCAACCTAGCCCTTAGATAATGCGCCTTGAGGATTTAGAAGCCGATCAGGCAAATCGGCACAGCGCTTCTGGGTAACTGAGTGTCGAGCACAGACAACTGACCGAGTGCGGGGCGCTATAGGGTGCGGCTTCAGTTCTCTAATCCACTGCCCCGGAGTCCACATGACCGCACCTATTACCGTTCTTCGCGACACTCATCCGCTGCCGGTGCTCGACGCCTGCAAATGGGAAAAACTCGAAGGCGACCCGCACACCGTCAACCTCAACGCCTACACCAGCGAAGACGGCAGCAAGATCATGGGCACCTGGATCTGCACGCCGGGCAAGTGGTATGTGGAATACGTGAAGTGGGAATACTGCGATTTCCGCGAGGGGTATTGCATCATCACCCCGGAAGGCAAAGAGCCGATCCATCTGCGTGCTGGTGATATTTTCGTCATTGAGCCGGGGATGAAAGGCACGTGGGAAGTGGTTGAAACCGTGCGCAAGTATTTCGTGTTTGCCTGATACAAAAAACCGGGAGACCACCCGACGTGGTCTCCCGGTAAATACGCATTCCTTGTGGCGAGGGAGCTTGCTCCCGCTCGGTTGCAAAGCAGCCGTAAAATCAGCAACTGCGTTTTATCTGACGCACCTCGTTCACGGGCATCAGGTCCGCTTCGCGAACCAGCGGGAGCAAGCTCCCTCGCCACAAAAGCCTTTAATCACACTCCCCGGAAAAACTTCTTACTGGGGTTTGCGATAGCTGTTGATGATCGCCGAGAAGTCCTTGCCACCCTCCCCACGCTGGCTCATCGCCTGATACAACTGCTGGGCCACCGCGCCGAGCACCACCGGTTGGTGCGCCTGACGTGCCGCCTCAGTGGCCAGCCCCAGATCCTTGAGCATCAGTTCGGCACCGAAACCACCGGTATAACCGCGCGAGGCCGGTGCCGTTTCGACGATGCCGGGCCACGGGTTGTACATCTCCGAACTCCAGCAACGCCCGGTGGAACTGTTGATGATTCCTGCCAGCACGGTGGTGTCGATGCCGAGGGCATCGCCCAGCGCCATGGCTTCACTGACGCCGACCATGGAAATCGCCAGCAGCAGGTTGTTGCAGATCTTGGCGATTTGCCCGGTGCCTACTTCACCGCAATGAACGATGTTGCGGCCCATCTGCGCCAGCACCGGTTGCAGGGTCGCAAACAGTTCAGGCGTGGCGCCGACCATGAAAGTCAGCGTCCCCGCCGCCGCACCGCCCGTACCGCCAGAGACTGGCGCATCGGCCATGGCCACGCCCTGCTTGGCCGCAGCGGCTGCCACATCGCGCGCAGTCTGCGGATCGATGGTGCTGCAATCCACGGCTGGCACGCCTTTGCCGATACCGGCGAGAACGCCGTCCTCACCCAGCCAGACACTGCGGACATGCACAGCGGCGGGCAGCATGGTGATCACCAGTTCCGCGCCTTGCGCCGCTTCACGGGCCGAAGCGCTGATGCTGCCGCCCAGTTGTTCCAGCTCCGCCAGAACGGTTTTGTTCAGGTCCACCAGGCTCAGTGCGTGGCCGGCCTTGATCAGGTTGCGCGCCATCGGCGCGCCCATGTTGCCGAGACCGATAAAAGCGATTTTCATGTCCCGCTCCTTAACGCAAGTTGATGGTGGTGTTCACACCGTCGTTGACGCTGTCGTCATCGAACCAGCGACTGGTGACCGTCTTGGTCTGAGTGTAGAACTGCACCACTTGCTTGCCATACGGACCGAGGTCGCCCAGTTTGGAGCCGCGCGAACCGGTGAAGCTGAAGAACGGGACCGGCACTGGAATCGGGATGTTGATGCCGACCTGGCCAACGTCGATTTCGGTCTGGAATTTGCGCGCGGCCGCACCGCTTTGGGTGAACAGGCCGGTGCCATTGCCGAACGGGTTGGCGTTGACCAGTGCGATGGCCTCATCGAGGGTATCGACTTCCAGGACCACCAGCACCGGGCCGAAGATTTCCTGGGTGTAGATTTGCATCTCGGGGGTCACGCCGGAGAACAGGGTCGGGCCGACAAAGTTGCCCTTCTCGAAGCCTGGAACGGTGACGTCGCGACCATCCAGCTCCAGCTTGGCGCCTTCCTTGATGCCGCTCTCAATCAGATCGAGGATCCGCTGTTTGGCTTTTTTCGAGATCACCGGGCCAACGTCAGTGCCCGGCTCGCTGCCGGCATTCACGGTGAGTTTTTGCGCCAGCGCTTTCAGGTCCGGCAACCATTGTTTGGCCGCGCCCACCAGCACCACCACGGACGTGGCCATGCAACGTTGGCCCGCTGCGCCGAAACCGGCGCCAACCAGCGCATTCAGTGCTTGTACGCGATTGGCATCTGGCAGAACCACAGCATGGTTTTTCGCGCCCATCATCGATTGCACACGCTTGCCGTGTTTGCCGGCCAGGTCGTAGACGTGAGTACCGACCGCAGTCGAACCGACGAAGGAAACAGCCTTGATGTCTTTGTGGGTGCAGAGCGCGTCCACCACGTCCTTGCCGCCATGCACCACGTTGAGCACGCCCGCCGGAACACCGGCCTCGATCGCCAGTTCCACCAGCAGCATGGTCGACATCGGGTCCTGTTCGGACGGCTTGAGCACAAAGGTGTTGCCGCAGGCGATGGCCATCGGGAACATCCACAGCGGAATCATCGCCGGGAAGTTGAACGGGGTGATGCCGGCGCAAACGCCGATGGGCTGACGCAGGGTGTAAGTATCGACGCCGCCGGCGACGTTTTCGGCGAACTCACCCATTTGCAGGGTGCCGATGGAGCAAGCGTGTTCGACCACTTCCAGACCGCGGAAGATGTCGCCCTCAGCGTCGGCGATGGTTTTGCCCTGCTCGTTGCTGAGCACCACGGCGATGCGCTTGGAGTGTTCGCGAATCAACGCCTGTAGCTTGAGCATGATGCGCATCCGCGCGCCGATCGGCGTCAGCTTCCAGGTCTGGAAAGCACGATGGGCAGCGCTGATCGCAGCGTCCACTTCCTGCGCGGTGGCGAACGGAACCTTGGCCAGCACTTGCTGGGTGGCCGGGTTGACGATGTCGTGCCACTCGGTGGTCTGGGACTCGACCCACTCGCCGTCGATCAACAGCTTGACCGTTTGCACAGTGGTTTCGTTTGGCGTGAGCGATGCGTTCATGTTGGGTCTCCGGGACGTTGTTGTTATCTAGAGAACTATCTTGAGAGCCAAGGCGAGAAAGCAGCCTTGAGATGAGGCGTGTGTCGCGAATTGGTTGTCGGACTGTTTTTGGAGTATAGATGTGCAAACTTCTAATAAGAACGCACATAAAAGCCGGTCCATCATGCAAAAAAACATCACGTCGTTAGGCTCATTGAACTGGGATGACCTCAAGTTTTTCCTCGAAGTCGCCCGCACCCGCAAGGCCAGCACGGCGGCCAAGCGCCTGGCGGTGGACTACACCACCGTGTCGCGGCGCATCAGTTCATTGGAAGCCGCATTGGGTACGCTGCTGTTCGAGAAGTCCCGGACCAGCGGTTTTGTCCTGACCACCGAAGGTCAGCGATTGCTCGGTTACGCGGAATCGATTGAGAGCACGCTGCACATGGCCTGCGAACAGGTTTCAGGCTCCGGCGTGGCGCTGTCCGGGCATGTGCGCATGGGTTGCACCGAAGGCTTCGGCAGTTTTTTCATCACCCCGCAGCTGAGCCATTTTGTCGACGCCTACCCGGCGATCTCGGTGGACATCCTGCCGCTGCCGCACTTCATCAGCCTGTCCAAGCGCGAGGCGGACATCGTCATCGCCCTGGAGCGCCCGGAACATGGCCCTTACGTCTGCTGCAAACTCTGCGACTACAAACTGCAGCTTTATGCGACGCAGGATTATCTGGACAAGCACCCGCCGATCCGCCGCCCGGCAGATTTAGGCAAGCATTCATTCATCAGTTATGTCGACGATCTGGCGTTTAGCTCGGAGCTGTTGTACCTGGCGAATGTGTTGCCCGGCGCCAGCGCCAACTTGCGCAGCACCAGCGTGATCGCACAATTCGTGGCGGCGCAGCAAGGACGGTCATTGGCGATTCTGCCGTGCTTCCTCGCGGCGCAGGACTCGCGCTTGCTTCCGGTGTTGCCGGAAGAGATCAACATCACGCGGCAGTTCTGGATGTACTGCCGCGAGGACCTGCGCAAGCTCAAGCGGATCACCCTGTTGTGGGATTACATCCGTTCTGTCACCGAGCAGAATCAGAGTCTGTTGATGGGCGAAAGCCGGGAGATGTTGTTCGCCGACTAATCGGCGCTCACCACGATCGATACCCGGCGGTTTTCGGTGCGGCCAGAGGCGGTGTCGTTCGACGTCACCGGCTGACTGCTGCCAAGACCGCGCAGTTGGATGTTTTCTTCTTTCATGCCCACCGTGGTCAGCACTTTGCCGACGCTTTTCGCGCGACGCAGGGAAAGTTGTTCGTTGTAGGACTCTTTGCCCGAGGCATCCGTGTGACCGTCGACCCGCACTCGCTCGATGCCGACACCCAGCAAGGCCTTGCCGATCTGTTGGACGATCCCGGTACTGGCGGCGTTCAGGCTGTCATCGTCACTGCCAAACAGCACTTTGCCGGATAGACCGAACGCCCAGCCCTCATCGGTCAGCTCGAAGCCTTGCTGTTTGAGTACAGTGATTTGCGCCGGGGTCAGCCCCTTTTGCGGTGCGGTCTGGCACCCGGTCAATGCCAGGACGGCCATGAACAAGGTGATTGCGAAAAATCGCGGGGAACGCTGGGTAATTGAGAACACGGCAATTTAGCTCCTGGTGTGTACGTGGGCGACCGGGTGCTCCGCCCCGGACGTGTGCTGCGCACCTCGGGAAAGGCGCTTGGCCTGGTACATCGCCGCATCGGCGGCATTGAGCAATGCGCCCGGGGTGGCACCATGATCCGGGTACACGGCGATACCGATACTGAGTGAAGTCAGGACCTGGGTATGACCCGGTAACGGGATGGGCTCTTCCATGCTGGCAAGGATCTTGTCAGCGATCCGCTCGGCGTCTTCGGTTTTATGCAGCGGCGTCAGCAACACCGCAAATTCGTCACCACCCAGCCGCGCCACCAGATCCTCTTCACGCAACTGCGCCCGAACCCTGCTGGCGACGGCAACCAGCACGGCGTCGCCGGCGGCATGACCGAAGCTGTCATTGATTTCCTTGAACCGGTCACTGTCGAGAAACAGCACAGCCACGCGCTCATTGAGCTTGTGGGCATTGCGCAGTGCACGCATCAGACGGCCTTCGAAAAACGCACGGTTTGGCAATCCGGTGAGGCTGTCGTGGCTGGCTTGGTGCGCCAGGGTTTCGTTTTCGCTTTGCAGGTGGGTCTGCCAGGACTCGAGTTCATCGAGCAAGGCATTGAAGTCGTTGCCCAGGTTGTCGAGTTCAGCGATATCGGCGGGTGGCACGCGCCGGTCGAAGGCTCGATCGCTGCGGGCGGCGTGGGCTACGGCGGCCAGGCTTCGCAGAGGCCCCGTGATCCCGCGAAGTTGTCGGCGTGCCAGATAGAGTGCGACCCAGGCGCTGATGGCTGTACACAGAATAATGCCCATCAGGCCGCTGAGCAGAAAACGCATCAAGCTGCCACCGTGACCGGTGAGCTGAATGCTGCCGATTTCCCGACCTTGATGAACGATCGGCATGTCGATGGGTTTTTCCAGAAAGGCTTTGGCGAGCTGCAATTCCAGATCAGAGAGCAAGCCGCTTTCCGGTCGCTGCCAACGGGCCAGTAACCGGCCTTTTTCATCCAGCACCCTGGCGTCAGCGACTTCTTCAGTAGAGGCGATCAATGCCAGGGCCTCAGTGGCAGCGGCTTTATCGTTGAACACCACCGCGGCTTCCACGGTGTAATTGATCGAGCGTGCGATCAGGTGCAGGTTGTGGTCGGCATACACCCGCAACGCCAATACACCCAGCAGTGTCAGCGAGACGCTGGCCATGGCCACGGCGACCAAGGCGACGATCAAATGTCCCCGGCCAATGACCGAGCGCAACGTTGGACGACTACCCGGTTTGAATAGACTCATGGCGCCGCCGGCTTGCGGCGGGACAGTTGCAGCACACTGGGGTGAATGCGCACGCCGCTACGGGCGACGGAATCGAGGTTGACCTCGAAAGATACCTGATCATCAGTGACCCTGAGGCAGAACAGACTGCCGACGGTGCATTGATCATCGCTCTCGCTGATGCTCAACACCGGGCGTCCTGTCAGCGAAGCAAAGAGTTGGCGGCGCTCGTCGTCGGTCAATTTGCCGATGTACACCGCATCGCATTCACCGACGATCGACGGATTGTCGGCCAACAGCCGGCGCACAGTGACGGGCCGGCCGGTGGCTTGGGTTGTGCCCTTGACCAGGTCGTCGGTGTATTCGGTGGGGCCGACCACGCACAGGCGCAGTTGCGCAGGCTCAACAGGCCAGCGCGCATAACTGAGAATCCCGAGGACAACCTGAGTGACCGATCCGGCACGTTGGTCGGCCATGCTCACCGGGGTTTCCGATTGAGCGAACACGACACCGGTCAGCAAGCAGAGGAGCCCCGCGAGCAGCACTTGCTTGCGGCTAACGACGCGCCCTGTCGTCCAGACAGCCACCTTCATGCGGGGATTCTCTTCGATGTTACGAAATAATGTCGCAACGATAGCATAGCGTTTACCCCCCAGCGAGGCGGTGCACTACGGCACTTCGGACAGTTTCCGGCGTACACGCCAGCCTATCGATGGCTCGGCTCAACCCCATCGTCCAACTCCAGCATCAACCCGCTCAAGCGCTTGACCTTGCGCCGCACGGCCTCCTCAAACACTCCGGCCCGTGGCTCGATCAAGGTGAACCAGTTCTTGGCCCGGGTGATCCCGGTGTAGATCAACTCCTTGGTCAGTACAGGGTTCAGCGCATCCGGCAGAATCAACGCCGTATGGGCAAACTCCGAGCCCTGGGATTTGTGTACGGTCATGGCATAAACCGTCTCGACATCGTTGAGTCGACTCGGTAGAACAAATCGCACGCCACCCTGGCCATCATTGCGCGGGAACGCTACACGCAGTACGTGCTTGCCAGCCTCAGGCCCATCACGTTCCGGCAGTTTGAGGGCAATACCGATATCACCGTTCATCAACCCCAGGCCATAGTCATTACGCGTCATCAATACCGGGCGACCTTCGTACCACTGCTGGTCGCTGTCGATCACTCGAGCCTTGAGCAGCGCGGCGGTTACACGTTGATTCAATCCCTCCACGCCCCATGGCCCTTTGCGTACCGCGCACAACAACTGGAAGGCGTCGAAAGCTTGCAATACCTGACGCGCCCAATCGGTCCAGCGGGAGTCTTCGAGCAGGCTGTCGAGCGGTGGCCGCTGGCTGCGAAGCACACTCAGGTAGTGGCGATAACCTTGCGGTCCGTCGCCATGGCCTTCGAGCAGCAAGTGTTCCAGCGCCCGGTCGTGCTCACCTTTGAGGGGCAGGGAAAACACGTCGGCGTGACTTCGAGCAGCCAGCAACGTGCGGGCTTCCTCCGGTTGCTGCTGATTGACCCATCGCGCCAACTGGCCAATGCCGCTGCCTTCACCGAACCGGCGCGAGTGACGCAGCATCACCACTTGCTGGGCCAGGGGGTGAGTCGCGTCAGTGTCTTCCTGCAAACCGCTGGCCAGCAGGCTTTCACCACTGACCGTCTCCAGCCACTGGCGCGTCTGCGGACTGTACCAACCGGCCTCGGCGTCGCGGCACAAATCACCGAGCACGGCACCGGCCTCCACCGATGCCAGTTGGTCCTTGTCACCGAGCAACACCAGCCGGGCATGAGCCGGCATCGCGTCGAGCAAGTTCGCCATCATCTCCAGGTCAATCATCGAGGCTTCGTCCACCACCAGCACATCCAGCGGCAAGCGATTACCGGCATGGTGACGGAAGTGCCGGGTACCGGGGCGACTGCCAAGCAGGCGGTGCACGGTAGTCACGTCAGAGGGGATCTTGTTTCTTACGTTTTCATCGACTTCCAGCGTCCGGACTTGCTGGCTGATGGATTCTGTCAGCCGTGCCGCCGCTTTACCGGTGGGTGCGGCAAGGCGGATTCGCAACGGTTTGCCGGCCTCCACCGCTGGCGCCTGGAGCAATGCCAGCAACCGCACGACCGTGGTGGTTTTACCGGTCCCCGGGCCGCCGGTGACGATACTGAACGCACTGCGGGTAGCCAGGGCACAGGCGAGTTTCTGCCAATCGATCACTTCGCCGGGCCTGGCTGGACCGAATAAACCAGTGAGTCGCTGGGGCAAGTCATTCGGCGTTGTTTCGTGTTCAGCCAGGCGCAGGCGAAGGGCGTTGTCGATGCGTCTTTCGTAAACCCAGTAGCGACGCAGGTACAGGCGCTTGCCCGACAACACCAAGGGCCGTGATTGCGCAGCCTCACGACCATCGACCGCCAGAGCCACCAGACGGCTGGACGCCAGGACCTTGCACCAATGGGCGCCATCCAGCGCCTCAAGCAGTTGCGACGGCAACAGCATCGCGCCACTTTGCAGATCGCCTTCGGGTGGCAGCGACAGGGCAAAATCCGGCTCTTTGAGCGTCTCGAACAGGTCCAGGCAGACATGGCCGTGACCCAGTTGGTGGCTGGTCAATGCGGCGGCAAGCAACACCAACGGATCGTCGTCGGGGGCAAGCTCGTGGAGGAAGGCCACGAAGGCTTTGTCCAGCGCCCGCAGCCAGCCACGTTCGACCCACCGCGAGAGTAAAAGCAACAAGTCATCGGCACGACTCAGGGGTGCCAGATCCGCCATGGTTTCGGCTGCCAATGACGTGGGCAGCAAATCGGCGAAGGTGCGGCTCATAACAATACTCCCTGTTCCCAGGCGGGTTCGGCCTTGGGTTCTGGCTTGCCCTGGAAGAGCCGATCCAGACGCTCGATCAGCTCTCTGGGCGGACGGGAGAAATAGACGCCCTGGGTGGATGCCCGTGTGCCGCGCAAGAACAAATACAGAGCGCCACCGACATGCCGGTCGTAATCGTAGTCGGCAAGCCGCGCCTTGAGCTGGCGATGCAGGGCCAGCAGGTACAACACGTATTGCAGGTCGTAACGATTGTCGAGAATCGACTGCTCCATGGCCTGCTCGGTGTACGCCGCGTCATCAGGGCCCAGCCAGTTGGATTTGTAGTCGGCAACGTAATATCGGCCGTCGTGTTCGAACGTCAAGTCGATGAAACCCTTGAACATGCCGTTGAGCGAGACCGGTTCAGCGGCGACCCGGGCGACGCCGTTGTGGGTGTATTGGCGCACCAGTTCATCGAGCTTGAGCACGTCGACTTTATGGCTGGCGAACCAGAATTCCATCTCGACGCGGTATTGAGTGAGCTGCTCGAACACGACCGGAGGCTGCCCCCCGCCGAGGTGCAACGAAGACTTGAGCAAGTGCTGCAACCAATCACTCAGCGTGGTGATCCAGCCTTCCCAGCCTCGGCGGTTGCAGCGGCGGGCAATGGCATCTTCCACGACTTGTGGTGCAGCAGAAAAACCTTCATCACCGGCCCACTCCAGCAAACCATGGAGAAAGGTGCCGGGGTTGGGGCCGCGGGGGAACCGATGGATATCGGCACCACCGACGGCCACTTCTCGTGGCGCCTGCGGATCGAGACGTTCATCGTCAAAGAGCTTTTGCGCCTGCGGATTCTCCGGGGCCTCGTCACTGCCCACGCTCAGACTGTCGCCGATACGCAAAGCGCTGTACGAAGCAATCCACCAGTTTTCACTGGCCTTGCGCTTGGGTATCAGCGGCGCAAGCAACGTCGCGTCATTGCGTGGCGGATGGTAATGCTCGGCCGTCGCTGGCGGCATATCACCGTACAGAAGCGCCGGGCAGTCCTGCTGGAGGTCTTCGAGCCAGCGTTTCAAACCTGCGGACTCGGCCAGAGGGGCACCACCGCCGAGCAAGTAACCCAATGCAGAAAGGTGCAGCACCGAGCTGTTGTTATTGCCGCGCTTGAGATCGGTCACACCCAGCCAGCAGGCATGTTGCGCCCGGGTCAGGGCGACATAGAGCAAACGCAGATCCTCCGCCAGACGTTCATCATCGGCGAGGGCGATCAACTCCGCAGTCGGTTTCAAGGTCACCTGCGCCTTGCCGTTTAAATCGTGGTAATGCAGCGGCAAACGGCTGCCATCCACCGGTTTTGCCGAGCAAATGAACGGCAGAAACACCAAGGGATACTCAAGGCCCTTGGACTTGTGAATGGTCACGACCTTAACCAGTTGCTCGTCGCTTTCCAGACGCAGGATCTGTTCTTCGCCGGCCTGACCGGACAACGCCAGATGCTCGGACAAATGACGAATCAGCGCTTGCTCGCCATCAAGCTCCGCAGCGGCTTGTTGCAACAACTCGGACAGGTGCAGCAAGTTAGTCAGTACCCGCTCACCGTCGCTGCGGGCGATCAACGATCGAGGCAACTGGAAGTCATGCAGCAAGCGCCGCAACATGGGCAGCACGCCTTGCTTGCGCCACAGCTCGCGATAACCGCGGAACTGCATGACCCGCGCTTCCCAGGCCAGTTCGTCCTGATTCAGCCGCTCCAGTTCCGCCAGGGAAAGGTTCAGCGTGATGCTGGCCAATGCGGCTCGCAGCGGTCGCTCGACATCCGGCTCGGCACAGGCTTTGAGCCAGGTCAGCAGGTCGTGGGCTTCTTGAGCGGCGAACACCGAATCCTTGTCCGACAGATAAACGCTGCGCACCCCGCGTGCAGACAGTTCGCCCCGCACGGCCTGGGCCTCTTTGCCGTCGCGAACCAGAATCGCGATGTCCGCGGGTAGCAGGCCCCGGAAGTCCATGTCCTTCTCAATGAAACCTGCCCGACCTTCCTGGCCACCATTAAGTAACGCGGTGATTTCACTGGCGCACGCGGCGGCGAGTTTTTGTCGGTATTCCACGCCGGACAGCGGCTGATCGGCGGACAGGTGCCAGATGTTCAGAGCCGGCACGAGCTGGCCATCGATGTGCAGAACTTCTTTGCGCCCTTGGGACTCGACGGGCAGGAACGGTACCGGGTTCTCACCGTTCTTTTCACGAAACAGAAACGCGCCGCGCCCCAGCTCACGAGACTCCGCGCGCTCGAACACATGGTTCACCGCATTGACCATGCCATGGCTGGAACGGAAATTCGTACCCAGGGTATGCAGACGGCCGGCGGTGGCCTGGCGGGCTCGCAAGTAGGTGTAGATGTCGGCGCCGCGAAAGGCGTAGATCGCTTGCTTGGGATCGCCGATCAGAAACAGGCCGCCTTCAGGGTTGTTGTCTTCGATGCGATAGATGCTTTCGAAAATCCGGTACTGCACCGGGTCGGTGTCCTGGAACTCATCGATCAGCGCCACCGGAAACTGTTCGCGGATCAAGGTCGCCAAGCGTTCACCACCCTCGGATTGCAACGCCGCATCGAGCCGCAGCAACATGTCGTCGAAGCCCATTTCCGCGCGGCGGCGTTTTTCTTCTTCGAACCGTGCCCCGCCCCATTGCGCAGCATGTTGCAGAACGGCCGCGTCGGGGGTTGGCAAGCCGTCGAGGCTGGCCTTGAGCCCGGGCATGGCGTCCAGCCCCGGATGACTGGGGGCGGCGCCTTTCCAGGCTTCGGCCATGCCGTCAGGCGTCAGGCGAGTGAAGCCCGTGCCGATATCCAGTTGCTCAAGGGATTCATCTTCGGCCCATGCTTTGAGCTTTTCGAACCAGGGTTCGAAATAACGTGCCTGCATCTTTCGACCATCGACACTTTTGCTCGCAACACCTTGGTGACAGATGGCAAGCAGTTCGTCCGCCCATTGGCGCCAGGGCATCTTGAGTTCGAGCAAGGCCAGTCGCCGTTCCTGCAAGCACTCGGCGATCAGCTCGGCAGGCTCCTTGCCTTCAGTGCTGTCACGCTCACTGGCGAATAAACTACGTACTCGCGGTAATAACGCCGCTGGCCCTCCCCAATTACCCCGCACCCAGTTCAGCGCATCACCTTGCATCGGATAGCAGAACAGGCGCCAGTAATCACGCAGGACTTCACCCAGCAAGTCGCTGTGATCGGTTTCCAGGGTCTGGGTAAACAGGCTGCCACTGTCAAACGCGTGCTCACGCAACATGCGCTGGCACCAACTGTGAATGGTCGAGACGGCGGCTTCATCCATCCACTGCGCGGCAATGTCCAGACGGTTTGCACAGCCGGACCACTGTTCCGGGAGGTACTGGTCACGCAACTCCGCGATGAGGCTATCGGGTGCCTGGGTCTCGTCACGAAAGTATCGGGCCGCTTCGGCCAGTCGGGTACGAATACGCTCGCGCAGCTCTTTGGTCGCGGCATCAGTGAACGTGACCACGAGGATTTGCGGCGGCAAGAGTTCACGCCCAAACCCACTCGATTCGCCACCGTGACCAAGGACCAGACGCAAGTACAGCGCAGAAATGGTGAACGTCTTGCCGGTACCGGCGCTGGCTTCGATCAGTTGGCTGCCGCTCAAGGGAAAAGCCAGGGCCAGCGGTGTTTTCGTGGTCATGAGCGCGCCTCCTCGCTGGTCAATGAACGCCAGGGGGCTTCAAGCATCGGTTTGTACAAAGCGTTGCACCAATCGGGGAAAGTCTCCTCGGCGGTCAGCGCGTCGTAATCAGCGAACTGTCGTGCCAGTGCCGGACTTTCGCGGCGTTCGCCGTCGGTGGTTTGACCGTCGCCTTCATAGGCCTTGCGAGCAGCGGCGTCGGCTTTGGCCGGGTCAGTTTGAGAGAGCCACGCGAAGGCGGTTTTCACGGCAATCGGCAGGGGTTGGCGCATGCCGGTTTGCCATGCTTGCAACAGGTTACTCAAGGCATGACGTGCAGCGCCCTGCTCCAAAGGGGCCAGTAGCAGACTGTCGTCACTGGCGACCAGCGCGGTGGTCATCGACATGCCGCTGGCGCAAGCGACCAGGTGATTGACCCAAGGTCGCGTCAGCCGATGCCACTTGCGGGTCTTGATCGAACCAATGCTGTTGGGAATCGTGGTAATCGACAACAGGCCACCATCCGCACGCTGGTGCAGGCCACTGAGCCAGCCTTCCAGGCGCAGGCCTTCCAGTTCCAGATTCACAGGCAACGCACTAGTCAGCGGCGTTGGCCACAACGTAAGGAGTTGTTGATAACGCTGCAACAGATCTGGCAGCGGCTCGATCAACTCTCGCTGCAGGCATTCGCCGAAACCGGCCATGGGCAAGAGCCCGCTGTTTTGCAGACGCGTTGCCTGGGCCTCAAGCGCATGATCGACGTGATCCAGTTGCCCGAGCGCCGCTTCGAGCAAACTGTCACTGAGGCTATAGCGTTGGAGAGCGTCGAGTACGAAGGGCTCTTCGTCGGCCAAGGGGGCTTCAGCCGCTTCGAAGAACACCTTGAGTCGCTGACTGAAAAAATGTCGCACGGGATTGCGCAGGAAATCCTGCAATTGACCGAGGCTCAGCGGCTCTTCCTGAACATAGGCATCAAGGGGCTTGATGTCCGTTGCCTGTTCACTGGCTTGATGAAGCACCTGCCACTCGCTTGCGAAACTGAACAGGTCATTACCTTCATGAAAATAGCGAGCGCTGAAAGGTTGCAGCGGGTGTTCCTGAGTCACGGACTCCAGCAGCTTTTCACTGTCGACCTGTAATCGCCAACCACCGGCAAGATGATCGCGCAGTTGACCAATCAGTACCGAGGCTGGGCGCTCGCTATTGTCCCGAATACTACGGCCGACCCAACTGATATAGAGTTGGTCACGTGCCGACAACAGGGCTTCCAACAAGAGATAGCGATCATCCTCGCGCCGGGAACGATCACCCGGGCGGTAATCACTGCCCATGAGATCAAAGTCCAGCGGCGGTTGTGCACGCGGGTAATCTCCGTCATTCATCCCGAGCAGACAGACGAGTTTGAAGGGGATCGCCCGCATCGGCATCAAGGTGCAGAAGTTGACGGCTCCGGCCAGAAAACGCTGGGACAGCCGGCCCTGGTCGAGGCCTGCCAGCCAGGCTTCACGGACCACGGTCAAGGGCAGCTCATCATGCAAGCCCACTGATTCGCAGGTCTCGAGCCAGGTTTCCCGCAGTTCTTCGAGTTGACCCAGCAAGTAGTCGTCATGTTCATTGCTGGCCTGGAAGAACAACTGCACCAAAGCTTGCATCCTGACGCCCCATTGCTTAGGCGGTGCAGGTTGAGTCAGTTCCTGATGGGCAATCTCCAACGCGTCCAGCAGCGCAACCAAAGGACCGATGAGCGCAGCATCCAGACCGCCAATCTCGTCGTAAGGCTCAATGCCTTCGCAAGCAGCGGCGCTGCCGACGGCATAACCAAGCAGCATCCGGCGCAGGCCAAAACGCCAACTGTTTTGCTCCAGTTCTTGAGGCAAACCCAGACCCGCGCGCTGCTCGGCATTCATTCCCCAGCGAATACCAGCGCCTTCGATCCAGCGATGCAGGGTGGGCAGGTCACGTTCCTCGACACCGAAGCGAGCGCGCAGTGCAGGAACATCCAGCAAATCGAGGATCTCACTGACGGGGAAACGGCTGTCGGGCAGTTTGAGTAGATGTTCGACAGCAATCAGCAGTGGATCACGACCGCGCTGGCCTTGATCCGCCAGTGTGAAGGGGATGAAGCGCGGATCGAAGCGATCAAGTTGACCGAAGACTGCACGGATATGCGGAGCGTAGCTGTCGATATCCGGAACCATCACGATTATGTCGCGAGGCTTCAAGTCTGGATCGGCACTGAAGCGTGCGAGCAACTGATCGTGGAGGATTTCCACTTCGCGCTGGGCGCTATGGGCGATGTGGAAACGAATGGATTCGTCCTGATTGAGATCGACAGCCGGCCAGAGCTCGCGGGTTTCATTCAAGGGGCGCAGTTCAAGGATGTCGTCCTGCAACTGGTTGAGCATGGTTTGTGGCTGGCTATCACTGAACAAGTCGATGCGCCCATCACGGAATGCCGAGCGGTAGCTGTTGGGATCGTCGTAGCTGTCGAGCAGATTGATGTAGTCCCGCCCCTGCTTGCCCCATGCCGCCAATAGCGGGTGTGCATGTTGGTGAAGGGTTTGCGGATCAAGCACGACAGGCATTCCGCTCTTGCGAGCCTGGCGCTTGTATTGATGCCGCAGAAGGTCTTTATCGGCGACGATGTCTGCCCAATGATGACGACATGGGTTGTGTACGCAAAGCAGAACCTGGCTGAATCGCGCCAGTCCGGCGAGAGCTTCGAGCGCTTGCGCCGGGAGAGAGGAGATCCCGAAAACGATAACCCGGGAAGGTAATCCGCTGGGGGCCACGTCGAGGCTGTTGATGCGCTCGATGAACCGTTGATGAACACCGGCACGGCTTTGCGCCATGCCTTGCTCACCCACATCCAGCAACAGAGCACGCCATAACTCTGCCTGCCAGCAGTTGGCTGGGGTCAGGGGCTTGGCTTCGCCTCGGCCGTTTCGCAATTGATGACGACCGTCCGCCCAATCTTCGAGCCAGTCGGCCCGGTATACCTGGTATTGGTCGAACAGATCAGCCAGCCGCTCGGACAGCTGGTAGCGTTTGCGCAGGTCAGTGTCATTGGTAAGGAAGCGTTGCAGCGGTTCGAAGTGCGGTTGATTGATCAACTGGGGAAGCAGACGCATCAGACGCCAGGTGAGTGGAGCTTTATCGAGCAGGGATTTGACCGGAATTTCATCACGACCCAGAACCATGCGATAGAGCTGCCACATGAAGCTGCCTGGGAGTTGAACGTCGATGGCTGCCGCAATGCCGCAGCCACCCATGTCGTCTTCTTCAGGGTCTTCAGCCAGAGCCAGTTTCAGCCACTGGGCGATGCCGTTGCTCTGTACCAGGGCGATTTCATTTTCCAAGGGAGCCAACGGGTAGCGGCGCATCCAGCTGACCACCAGACTGCGCAACTCGTCCAGGCGATTACCGTGAACCACCATAAAACCAGCACTGAGGGACGTCGCGTCCGGCATAAAGGCTTCCTTGGAAAAATACAAAAGCTAGGGCCGAACCTTAGCATTGTCGGGAGACTGTGACAGCCGGGAGCCGTCCGATGTTGCTGTACGAACTTTCCTGCGGACAAAACAAAACCCCTACCTGCATACGCAGATAGGGGTTTCGGAATTTAATCTTGACGATGACCTACTCTCACATGGGGAAACCCCACACTACC
>NZ_VIUJ01000017.1:0-162401 GCF_007993905.1 Pseudomonas sp. SJZ077 | reverse complement strand
CTGATGAAAGTGGCGGGCAGTGTCTGCGCGCCGAAAGAGATGGGCGCTGAAGAAGCGCTGTTCATCCTTTACACCTCCGGTTCGACTGGCAAGCCCAAGGGTGTGCAGCACACCACCGGCGGTTACTTGCTGTACGCCGCCATGACCCACGAGCGCGTGTTCGACTACCGCCCGGGCGAAGTTTACTGGTGCACCGCCGACGTCGGCTGGGTCACTGGCCACAGCTATATCGTCTATGGCCCATTGGCCAACGGCGCGACCACGCTGCTGTTCGAAGGCGTGCCGAACTACCCGGACATCACCCGGGTGGCGAAGATCGTCGACAAGCATAAGGTCAACATCCTCTACACCGCACCGACCGCGATCCGCGCGATGATGGCGTCGGGTCAAGCCGCTGTTGAAGGTGCTGATGGCAGCAGTTTGCGCCTGCTGGGTTCGGTGGGTGAGCCGATCAACCCGGAAGCCTGGGACTGGTACTACAAGAATGTGGGCAAGTCCCGTTGCCCGATCGTCGACACCTGGTGGCAGACCGAAACCGGCGGCAACATGATGAGCCCGCTGCCGGGCGCCCACGCCCTCAAGCCGGGTTCGGCGGCACGTCCGTTCTTCGGTGTGGTGCCAGCGTTGGTCGACAACCTGGGCAACATCATCGAAGGCGTGGCCGAGGGCAACCTGGTGATTCTCGATTCGTGGCCAGGCCAGGCGCGCACGCTGTACGGCGACCATGACCGCTTCGTCGACACCTACTTCAAGACCTTCCGTGGCATGTACTTCACCGGTGACGGCGCACGTCGCGATGAAGACGGTTACTACTGGATAACCGGGCGTGTGGACGACGTGCTCAACGTGTCCGGCCACCGCATGGGTACTGCCGAGATCGAAAGCGCGATGGTTGCGCACCCGAAAGTTGCCGAAGCGGCCGTGGTCGGTGTGCCGCACGACATCAAGGGGCAGGGCATTTATGTCTACGTCACGTTGATCGCGGGTGAAGAGCCGAGCGAGCAACTGCGTCTGGAATTGAAAAACTGGGTGCGTAAAGAGATCGGTCCGATTGCTTCGCCGGACGTGATCCAGTGGGCACCGGGGCTGCCGAAAACCCGTTCGGGCAAGATCATGCGCCGGATCCTGCGCAAGATTGCGACTGCCGAATACGATGGGTTGGGTGATATCTCCACCCTGGCGGATCCGGGTGTGGTGCAGCATTTGATTGATGAGCACAAGATCATGAACGTCGCTTAACCGACATCTCTGAGTCAGTAAAAGCCCCATCCGGTGTTGTGCCGGATGGGGCTTTTTTTGTCTGAGGTTTTTGTGTTGGCCGGTCGGGCCTCATCGCTAGCAGGCTAGCTCCCACAGAGGGAACTGCGCTCGTTTCAAATTGCGAATCCCCTGGAGATCCCTGTGGGAGCTAGCCTACTAGCGATGGCGATCTGTCAGGCACTCAATAAACAACGGCCAATAATTATCGACTTCACTTGTAGGCGCTTTCCCACTGTTACCCTCCACCCTTCAAGTAACTGAATGTGTAACCGCGCGCTCCGATGCGGGGCATTGGGAAACGCCAACCCCCACTCCCGGGCCTCTCCAGCCCGGCTAAAAATAAGACACAACGCTGCGCTTGCCGGATTAGAAGGGTTTGCCAATAATAGGCCCGCAATTTGCAGCAGTGATCGGTTCACTGTCTTTTGCTCTTGCATGAATTTGCAGGGCTGTCAACGCGCTCAAGCGGCTTTCTCGGTGCATCTGTAATTAGTTGTCGCATTGAAGAAATATCGGCTTCGGGCCTGTCGTTAGAATGCCGATCACTCGCTCGTTGTGGCTCGCGTTGAAAAAAGCGCGCGGTTCCTACGACGCAGCACCGCTTTGCGGTTCCACTCATTCGCATATTGGGCTGTCGCTCACTCTGCCGTTTTAGCCCTTTACCGATGGAGTCCCAAGATGAAGAAACTCGTGCTGCTTGGCGCCCTGGCACTGTCCGTGCTGTCCCTGCCGACTTTCGCTGATGAAAAACCTCTGAAAATCGGTATCGAAGCGGCTTACCCTCCGTTTGCTTCCAAAGCACCGGACGGCAGCATTGTTGGTTTTGACTACGACATCGGCAACGCTCTGTGCGAAGAGATGAAGGTCAAGTGCACTTGGGTCGAGCAAGAGTTCGACGGTCTGATCCCGGCGCTCAAAGTGCGCAAGATCGACGCGATCCTGTCGTCCATGTCGATCACTGAAGACCGCAAGAAATCCGTGGACTTCACCAACAAGTACTACAACACCCCGGCGCGCCTGGTCATGAAGGCCGGCACTCAAGTCAGCGACGGCCTGACTGAGCTCAAGGGCAAAAACATCGGCGTGCAACGTGGTTCGATCCACGAGCGTTTCGCCCGCGAAGTCCTGGCCCCGCTGGGTGCCGAGATCAAGCCTTACGGTTCGCAGAACGAAATCTATCTCGACGTGGCCGCTGGCCGCCTCGACGGCACCGTGGCAGACGCTACGCTGCTCGATGACGGTTTCCTGAAAACCGACGCTGGCAAAGGTTTCGCCTTCGTTGGCCCGGCCTTCACCGACGTCAAATACTTCGGCGACGGCGTGGGTATCGCGGTTCGCAAGGGCGACGCGCTGAAAGACAAGATCAACACCGCGATCGCTGCCATTCGCGAGAACGGCAAGTACAAGCAAATCCAGGACAAATACTTCGCCTTCGACATCTACGGCAAGTAACACGTCCCGGCGACAAGTCCGAAATGGCGCAAGCAACAGGATCTCTGAGGTTTGCGCCATTTTTTCATCCCAACATTCGAGGACCTGAATCATGTTGAAAGGCTACGGGGCTGTCATCCTCGATGGCGCATGGCTGACGCTTCAGCTCGCCTTGTCCTCCATGGTCCTGGCCATCTTTCTGGGCCTGATCGGCGTTGCATTGCGCCTGTCGCCGGTTCGCTGGCTGGCCTGGCTGGGCGACCTGTATTCCACGGTGATCCGCGGTATTCCCGATCTGGTACTGATCCTGCTGATTTTCTACGGTGGTCAGGACCTGCTCAACCGCGTGGCGCCGATGCTCGGCTTTGACGACTACATCGACCTGAACCCGCTGGCCGCCGGTATCGGCACCTTGGGCTTCATCTTCGGTGCGTACCTGTCGGAAACCTTCCGCGGCGCCTTCATGGCGATCCCCAAAGGTCAGGCAGAAGCCGGCATGGCCTACGGCATGAGCAGTTTCCAGGTGTTCTTCCGGGTTTTGGTGCCGCAGATGATCCGTCTGGCCATTCCGGGCTTCACCAACAACTGGCTGGTACTGACCAAGGCCACCGCGCTGATTTCGGTGGTGGGTCTGCAAGACATGATGTTCAAGGCCAAGCAGGCGGCAGACGCCACCCGCGAGCCTTTCACCTTCTTCCTCGCAGTGGCGGCGATGTACCTGGTGATTACCAGTGTCTCGTTGCTGGCATTGCGTCACCTTGAGAAGCGCTACTCGGTAGGCGTAAGGGCGGCTGATCTATGATCTTCGACTACAACGTCATTTGGGAGGCCTTGCCGCTGTACTTCGGCGGCCTGGTGACCACCCTCAAATTGCTCGCGCTGTCGCTGTTTTTCGGCCTGCTGTGTGCGTTGCCGCTGGGCTTGATGCGCGTCTCCAAGAACGCCGTCGTCAACATGACGGCCTGGCTCTACACCTACGTGATCCGCGGCACGCCGATGCTGGTGCAGCTGTTCTTGATCTACTACGGTCTGGCGCAGTTCGAAGCGGTACGTGAAAGCTTCTTGTGGCCGTGGCTGTCCAGTGCAACGTTCTGTGCGTGCCTGGCCTTTGCGATCAACACCAGCGCCTACACCGCTGAAATCATCGCCGGCAGCCTGCGCGCCACGCCGAACGGCGAGATCGAAGCGGCCAAGGCCATGGGCATGTCGCGCTACAAAATGTACAAGCGCATCCTGCTGCCATCGGCTCTGCGCCGGGCGCTGCCGCAGTACAGCAACGAAGTGATCATGATGCTGCAAACCACCAGTCTGGCGTCCATCGTGACCCTGATCGACATCACCGGTGCCGCGCGCACGGTCAACGCTCAGTACTACTTGCCGTTCGAAGCGTACATCACGGCCGGCGTGTTCTATCTGTGCCTGACCTTCATTCTGGTGAAGCTGTTCAAACTGGCCGAGCGCCGCTGGCTGGGCTATCTGGCCCCGCGGAAGCACTGATATGGAACGCATCGATCACGTATTGCCGTGGAACCACCTGGGCAGCGAGCGCCAGATCTCGGTGTTCCGCTTCGGCAGTGGCGAGCGCAAGGCCTACATCCAGGCCAGCCTCCACGCCGATGAACTGCCGGGAATGCGCACGGCCTGGGAGCTGAAAAAGCGCCTGGCCGAACTCGAAGCCCAAGGCCTGCTCAACGGTGTGATCGAGCTGGTGCCGGTGGCCAATCCACTGGGCCTCGGTCAACTGTTGCAAGGCAGCCATCAAGGTCGTTTCGAAGCGGGCAGCGGCAAGAATTTCAACCGCGATTTCGTCGAGCTGAGCGCGCCAGTGGCCGCTGAGCTGGACGGGCACCTGGGTGATGATCCGCACGCCAATATCCGTTTGATCCGCCAAGCCATGAGCGACGCACTGGCGGCATTGCCTCCGGCGGCGAGCCAGTTGCAAGGCATGCAGCGCATCTTGCTCAGCCACGCGTGCACCGCTGATGTCGTGCTGGATTTGCATTGCGATGCCGAAGCGGCGCTGCACATGTACGCCTTGCCGCAACACTGGCCGCAATGGCGTTCGCTCGCCGCGCACCTGAACGTGAAAGTGGGGCTGCTGGCGGAAGATTCCGGCGGCAGTTCCTTTGACGAGGCGTGCTCGCTGCCGTGGCTGCGTGTGTCGCGTCAGTTCCCGGATGCGCAGATTCCGCTGGCCTGTCTGGCGACGACCATTGAACTGGGTGGTCAGGCTGATACCGGTCGCGCGGACGCCGAGGCTTATGCCGAAGGCATTCTGGCGTTCCTCGCCGAGCAAGGCTTGATCAGCGGCGAATGGCCCAAGCCTGCGCAAGAGGCGTGCGAAGGCATGCCGTTCGAGGGCACCGAGTTGCTGTTCGCGCCGCACCCGGGTGTGATCAGCTTTTTGCGTAAACCCGGTGAGTGGATCGAAGCCGGCGACGAGATTTTCGAAGTGATCGATCCGTTATCGGATCGGGTCAGCACGGTGTGTGCTGGTACGTCCGGGGTGCTGTTTGCCATTGAACGGCTGCGTTATGCCCAACCCGGTTTCTGGCTGGCCAAGGTGGCGGGGCGCGAAGCGCTGCGTCACGGGCGCTTGCTCAACGACTGACTGACTGTTTTTGTGAGAACCGACCGCATGTACAAACTTGAAGTCCAAGACCTGCATAAACGCTATGGCAGTCACGAAGTGCTCAAGGGCGTGTCCCTGAAAGCGGCGGCTGGTGATGTGATCAGCATCATCGGCTCCAGTGGCTCTGGCAAAAGTACTTTTCTGCGCTGCATCAACCTGCTCGAGCAGCCGCACGCGGGCAAGATTCTGCTCAACAACGAAGAGCTGAAACTGGTGGCGAACAAGGACGGCGCGCTGAAAGCGGCTGACCCGAAACAGCTGCAACGCATGCGCTCGCGCCTGTCGATGGTGTTCCAGCATTTCAACCTGTGGTCGCACATGACCGCGCTGGAAAACATCATGGAAGCGCCGGTTCACGTGCTGGGCATGTCCAAGGCCGAGGCCCGCGAAAAAGCCGAGCACTACCTGAACAAGGTCGGCGTGGCCCATCGTAAAGACGCTTACCCGGGCCACATGTCCGGCGGCGAGCAGCAGCGCGTGGCGATTGCCCGTGCGCTGGCGATGGAGCCTGAGGTGATGCTGTTCGACGAACCGACCTCGGCCCTCGACCCGGAACTGGTCGGCGACGTACTGAAAGTGATGCAGGCCCTGGCGCTGGAAGGCCGGACCATGGTCGTGGTGACGCACGAAATGGGCTTCGCCCGTGAAGTGTCGAATCAGCTGGTGTTCCTGCACAAAGGTATCGTTGAAGAAAGCGGCAACCCGCGTGAAGTGCTGGTCAATCCACAGTCTGAACGCTTGCAGCAATTCCTGTCGGGCAGCCTGAAGTAAACCGAACTCCCGTTGCGCACCGGGATAGTGCATGCTTCGCAACCTAAAGGCTGGTCCCAATCCCTGCAGGAGCGGGGCTTGCCCGCGAATGCGGTGGTTCAGACAGCAATCATGTTGACTGAACCACCGTTCTCGCGGGCAAGCCTTGCTCCAACAGGGGAATGCTGCAGGTTTCGAGATTTGCGTTCATTTACGGGCTAGCATTGGCCCATGCCTTCATCACTGTTTTCGTTTCGGATTGCCCGCCATGACTGCCCATCGAATTGGTTTCCTGATTTGGCCCAGCACTAAAGCACTGACGCTTGCGCTGGCTGAGGAGGCCTTGCGTGTTGCCCAGCGTGTGCATCCGGATGTTGTCTACGAATTGTCGTTTTTGCAGGCCGAACCGCCGACCGAAGGCGCCTGGCAACTGCCGGGTGAGCCGTGGGCCGGCAAGCTCGAAAACTTCCAGAAGCTGTTTCTGCTCGCCGATGAGCCGCCGACCACCCTCGCGCCGGCGCTCAGCAGTTCGCTGAAACAACTGGTGCGTGCCGGTTGCGTGATCGGTGGTTTGTCTGCCGGTGTCTACCCGTTGGCGCAATTGGGTTTGCTCGACGGTTACCGCGCTGCCGTGCATTGGCGCTGGCAGGACGATTTCGCCGAACGCTTCCCTAAAGTGATCGCCACCAGCCATCTGTTCGATTGGGATCGTGATCGACTGACCGCGTGTGGCGGCTTGTCGGTACTCGATCTGTTGCTGGCCGTGCTGGCCCGTGATCACGGCGCCGAACTGGCCGGCGCTGTGTCGGAAGAACTGGTAGTCGAGCGTATCCGCGAGGGCGGCGAACGCCAGCGCATCCCGCTGCAGAACCGCCTCGGTTCCAGCCATCCGAAGCTCACCCAAGCGGTGTTGCTGATGGAAGCCAACATCGAAGAGCCGCTGACCACCGACGAAATCGCCCAGCACGTGTGCGTGTCCCGTCGACAACTGGAGCGGATCTTCAAGCAATACCTCAACCGCGTGCCGAGCCAGTACTACCTGGAACTGCGCCTGAACAAGGCCCGGCAGATGTTGATGCAAACCAGCAAGTCGATCATTCAGATCGGCCTGTCCTGTGGCTTCTCATCGGGGCCGCATTTCTCCAGCGCCTACCGCAACTTCTTCGGTGCCACGCCGCGGGAAGATCGCAACCAGCGGCGCAGCAGCAGTCCATTCGAGTTGTCGTCGGTGCCGTCGGAGCGCGGTTGATGTTACTCGTCGATCTCGGAACCCTCTGAGGTCGACACCTGTATTTCCCCTCGGTTGATGACCTCCTCCACGCCAAAATCCGCACGGGTCAGTTCAAAGAAGCGGACCAGTCGCGCGAGGCTTTCCTGGGAAAACGGATTGCCTCTCAAGGTGATGTTTTCAGCGATTTCCACCGGCAATTCCAGCAGGTCGCTGGGCACCTCGGTTATTGCATTCATGCTCAGGTCAGCCCAGTCGAGATCCGCCAGCTGAAGCAGGCCGTCGGGTATGTCAGTGATGCCGGTGTCGTTGAGCAGCACGGTCGACAAGTCGGGCATTTGGCTTAGATCCGGCGTGCGCCCCAACGGGTTAAAGCTCAGGTCGAGGTAATCAAGCTGCTCCATTCCCGCCAATGCACTTGCCGACTCCGCTGACAGGCTGACCCGGCAATCGGGGAGCGACAGCGAGCGCAGGCGTCCCATCTTGAACACCGAATCGGGAATGTCACCCAGGTCACACTCGCGCAGCCGCAGGCTTTTGAGGTTGAGAAAGGACTCAAGGAAACGCCCCAGGCGTGTTGCGCCCTCGGCACTGTCAACCTCAAGCGCGGAAACATGGCTGAAGTCCGCACTCAAGGTCGGCAGTTCGCCATTGATGACCGGACGGACCCTGAGTTCGAACGTCGGCTCAAGTGCTTCGTTGAACTCATCCAGTTCCGACTCGCGCTGCCAGCACTTCTCGAGCGCTTGCTTGAATTCGTCGCGGTTCGTTTGCTCGGCAACGAGTTGCTCGTCACTGAACGGTTCGCCCGTCACCGGGTCCTGCTGCGGAACATCGGCGGTCCACGCGGACAAATCGTTTTTCAGCTGGGTGAGCTCTTGTTCAAGGCGCGTCAAATAGCTGCGGCCATCCTCCAGAGTCCCCGGCAATTCGTAGACGAACTCGCTCGCCTGCTCGATTTCCATGCTGGGGTACAGCGCCTTGACCCGATCGATATCGGCTTCGGGTGCATAGACGCCCATGTCGTAGGCGGTTTCGAAGTGGTGTTGCTTGATCAATTCTCGCGCGCTGTTCGACAGCGGATTGTCGGTGAGGTGCAGGCCGCGCTTGCCGTAAAGCGAACTCTCGAATAACCCGGCAGGCAACTCGCTGATGTGGTTGTTCATCAGCAGGAGGGTTTGAAGCTTCGGTTGTTGCAGAAGGCTGGCCGCAATCCCTGTCTGGCGGGTGTCGCTCAGGTCCAGGTGCGCCAGCTCGCTCATCGTGTCGATATGGGGCAAGGTTTCAAACGGATTTTTGTACAGGTCGAGCATGGCCAGTTGCTTCATTGACGCCAGCTTCGACCACGTGGCGGCGTCGACCCGGATGCCGCAATCGCTCAAGACCAAGGCGTGAAGGTCGGGCATTTGGCTGATGGCGTCAGGGAGGGTGTTCAGGGAAAAGCGGCGCAATTCCAGGCGGCGCAGCCCGCTGAAGCCTCGTAGAAACGCGGGAATGGCCTGTGCGCTGCGAGTGCCTTCCAGGGACAGCTGCGACACATGACTGAAATCGGCAGTCAACGACGGCAAGTCGCCGAGGATCGGCTCTGCAAACCTGAGCACATATTGGGTCACCCCCTCCGGTGTGTCGAAATCCCGGTCGGACTGTCGACGCCAGCTGCGCTGGATTTCCTGGGCCAGCAACCGGCGGTTGTTTCGCTCGGCTTGTTGATCCAGTTCGCTGAGCGGGCTTCCGGTTTCAGGATGAGTTGTTGGGGAATCACTGACCCAGGCGCGCAGGTCCTGATGCAGTCGGGCCAACTCCCTCCTCAAGCGTGAAAGTTCTACGCGAGCACCATCGGGATGAAGTTGCAGTGTCTGGACAATGGACTGCATTTCTTCCTGAGGCAGGTTGGGGTAAACCTCGCGAACCCGGTCGTTGAGCGTCGGTGTCTCGCGGGCGATTCGACTGTAGCCCTCGGTACCACCGGGCAGGCGCATGGTGGTCGGGTCATAGAACGGTTTCCGATGGGGATTTTTTGCAAACAGCCTGCGTAAGGCCGGTTGCTCCAGTGCGTGTTCGGCGATGCGTTGTTTAAGGACCTGGGCATCTGTGATCGAAGGGTTCAACTTGTTGCGTTGCGCATCCGGCAGCGCCCGGAACAAGGCCTGATAAAAATCCTCCGGCGACGAATCCGAGTCTTGGTGTACGTGGTAAGTCCCGTCTTCAGCGCGAACCAGTATTTTTTGTAGGGGCGCATCGGCCTGGCCAATGCTGTCGCGCAAAGCCCCCTCGGCCGAGTAGTCCCGCACTTCGATACGTAACCCGGCTGGTAAATCGGGCAGTGAGTTCAGGCTTTGCAAGGCCAGTCGGTGGGTGTCGGTGGTGTCCAGCGCTTCGGAATAAAAACCTTCAGAGGCTCGGATGGCACGCACGGCCTCCATGGCTTTGAGCGCGGCGTCCTTGAGACGCTGGGGCGTGCGGCCGTTGTGCAGCTGTTTCAGTTCCGTGCCGGACGCATTGCTCACCAGTTCCTCGGCGATATCGGTAGGTAACCCCCGCACATCATCGATCAGCCGCTGAACCCGCAGGTCATCGGTTTTTTCCAACGCGCGATAACGCAGATCGAACAGCGATTTGCGGTAATCCCGGGCCAGTTCTGCGGTCCGTTGTCTGAAGGCTGATGTTTGGGCTTGCGCTGTCGGCATTGGCGTGTCGACAGGCCAGCCGTCGTAGCCACTCAGCAGTTGATGTTGCAGGGTCGAATCAGCCTTTCGATAGTGCTCGGGTTGATCACTGCCGATCTGCTCGATAAAGGTGTCGATGTCCCGGTTGATCTTGAAACGCTTGATCGTGTCGGTCAGCAGCGAAGGCGGGCGGTAATGTTCGACATGCATTTCGCGCACGGCGTTGTCGTGGAAACCGCTGACCCGCAGGATCTGCTCGCGCTCGGCGTTGCTGAACGACTCGACACCCTGGCCGATTCGACGCATGACCGTTTCCCGATCCCACTCCAGCGGTTGTTCCAGCTCGGTGTGCCAGGCGCCGTGGTGATTGTGCAGTAAAGACGGCTGATAAGCATCGGCGCGGGTCGGGTGCTCAATCTGAAACGCGTTGGAGGTGCCGTCGGGTTTCACGGCATACAGTTTTCCTTCCAGAGGCAGCAGCGTCTTGCCCCCGTGGCGATAGAGGCCAAGCTGATCGGGTTTGGCGTCTTCGGGCAAACGCTGCGCCTGTTCGTAAGGGGTCAGATCCGGCTTCCAGTAGCGGGTTTTTCCTTTCGGCGTTGCGACGGGTTTGAGCGGGTCGACCAGCGCGACCGCTTCGCGCGAAAGCAAACGGCTGAAGGCGCCGGCAGCGATCGCACCACCCACCGCGAATGTGCCCACCTCAACCACTGTTTCAGCGAGTGTAATCAAATGCCCGACCGCCTCTGTTTTCAGTCCTTCGGCCAGGTCTACGATGCCTTCGAAGGTTTCGTCGAGTAACTGGTAAGCCATATAACCCAGCATTATTTCGCCAAGAAACGGGACGAACGGCAGTGCCACGAATGTTGCGATTTCAAGCAGCGTCGAAGCTACTTTGCTGACGGCATCCCACAAAGCCCAGCGCGCGTTTCGGTCGGCGGAGGCGGTGGAGACGGCCAGCGTGCTGGCGTCGTTGAGGATCTTGTTCAGTTGTCGCTGATAGAGATGGTTCCACAGGTCCGCGCTGAACGGCGTCATTGAAAACCGCAGGTTGGGCCTGTCGATGGGTGTTTCGCGCCAGCTCGGCAGTGGGTCGCCACGCTTGTGTTGATGCCAGGTCACGCGCTGGAGGCGGCGGTTGAGATCAGCAAAAAAAGGGCCCCTTTCCTTATGCTCGACGAAGCGGCTGAAGAACGTCTGGTAGGCCGGGGCGCGTAGCTTGCGGGTCAGCTCGGTCATGAACGCCAGGGTGTTCGGGTACTCCTTGAGCGGGTGCTCGGGATCGTCGGGAATGTAGGCAATGATCCGTGTTCCCTTGCGCGCGCGCTCCAGGCTCGGCGCGAAAACGACAATCCCGGTCAGGGAGGAGGACATGAGGGTCAGGTCATGACCGTACAGCGGCTGGCCATTGAGTCGCGCCCCGGAACGACCTTCCACAAGGCGCAGGATCGAGTGATAGGCATCCTCCGGAATATCCTTGCGGATTTGAGCCATTTGTAGCGCGGCTTTGAGTGCCGTTTTATGCGAGCTGATCACCTTCGCTTTCAACACCGCGCCGGCCACCGGGTTGGTCAGCCCCAGATTGTCTTTGAGGTACGTGGTGTAGCGGGCGCCGATGTCCAGTTCCCGGCACAGCCTCACAAAGGCAGCGATGGTCAGTTTCTGTTTGACCGCCGGCAGCGTATCGAACTGCCCTGCGGGCGATGGTTCGGTAATGAACGTCGAGGCGGGCTCGTAAGCATCCGCCGCCATTTCCGATGCCTGAAAGTTATGCAGGGCGGCGTCGAGCAGCGACACGGTCCAGGTGCGCGCAGCCCCCGTCTTGATCCCGAACCAGGGCACGGCTTGTGGAATGTACAGGCGCAGGAAGGTGGTTTTAACGTCCACTTCCAGATCAAACCGGGTTTTCAAGGCCGCGCTTAGCAACGCTTCGGCGAAGGCGCGTGCGCTTTGCAGCCTCGACAGCGTTGAGTCCAGACGATTTCGCTGGGTCCAATGTTCCTGGCTGAGCTTTTTCAGCGACTGGTGTTGCAGGGATGTCGCGGTGCCGTGCCAGTGCGGCGCGGCAAGCGAGGCGGTTTTGAGGGCATCGCGTGTCGCGGGCGAGGCTTCCAATACCCAGGCCGGCAGGTTGTTGAACAGATGATGGTAGTGATCGTCCGGGTGCGTGGCGGATTCATTGCCACCGACATTTGAAGGGCGATCGTTTTCGTGTCGACTCATGCGCTATTCCCTTAGCGTTTGGATGAGTCGCCAGCAAAACAGACGATGGCGGGGCGGGTGCGGTACATATTTACCGCACCGCTCGACAAGCCTGCCTATAACCTGTGCCGGCGGTTTAAACTGCGCCTTTGCGACCCTATATGTCGCATTGCCGTAAACCCGGCTGAAACCGGGGTTTGCGCTATAAGAAGTTGTCGCTTGGCGGCAAGGCCGGGCTGAAAACTGTCCTTACAATCCCCCCATCGCTCGCCAGTTTCCGGCGAGTGTTCCTCTTCAGGAGACTCCGATGTCCGTTGAGCACGCTGCGGTAGAACGCGCCGATTTCGACCAGGTAATGGTTCCCAACTACGCGCCTGCCGCATTCATTCCAGTGCGTGGTGCCGGTTCCCATGTCTGGGACCAGTCTGGCCGCGAGCTGATCGACTTCGCTGGCGGGATTGCCGTTAACGTATTGGGCCATGCGCACCCGGCGCTGGTCAGTGCCTTGACCGAACAGGCGAACAAGCTGTGGCACGTGTCCAACGTGTTCACCAATGAGCCGGCCTTGCGCCTGGCACATAAGCTGGTCAACGCCACCTTTGCCGAGCGTGCTTTCTTCTGCAACTCCGGCGCCGAAGCCAACGAGGCCGCCTTCAAGCTGGCCCGTCGCGTCGGTTTTGATCGGTTCGGCAGCGAGAAGTACGAAATCATCGCCGCGCTCAACAGCTTCCACGGCCGTACCCTGTTCACCGTGAACGTCGGTGGCCAGTCCAAGTATTCCGATGGTTTCGGTCCGAAGATCACCGGTATCACCCACGTGCCGTACAACGATCTGGCTGCGCTGAAAGCCGCCATTTCCGACAAGACCTGCGCCGTGGTTCTGGAACCGATCCAGGGCGAGAGCGGTGTGATCCCGGCTGAGCTTGAGTACCTGCAAGGCGCTCGCGATCTGTGCACCGCGCACAACGCGCTGCTGATCTTCGACGAAGTGCAGACCGGCATGGGGCGCACCGGCCACCTGTTCGCCTATCAGCATTACGGCGTGGTCCCGGACATCCTGACCAGCGCCAAGAGCCTGGGCGGCGGTTTCCCGATCGCGGCGATGCTGACCACCGAAGACCTGGCCAAGCATTTGGTCGTCGGCACCCACGGCACCACTTACGGCGGCAACCCGCTGGCGTGCGCGGTCGGGGAAGCGGTGATCGACGTGGTCAATACCCCTGAAGTGCTGGCCGGCGTCAAGGCCAAGCATGCCAAGTTCAAGGCGCGCCTTGAGCAGATCGGTGAGAAGTACGGCATTTTCACCAAGGTCCGCGGCATGGGCCTGTTGATCGGTTGTGTACTGAGCGACGCCTGGAAAGGCAAGGCCAAAGACGTCTTCAACGCCGCCGAGCGTGAAGGCCTGATGATTCTGCAAGCCGGCCCGGACGTGGTGCGTTTTGCCCCAAGCCTGGTGGTTGAAGACGCAGACATCGACGAGGGCCTGGACCGCTTCGAACGCGCTGTGGCCAAGTTGACGCAAGCCTGATAGACCCTTCGACGCCTGATATTTCAGGCGTCGAACCCAATTTTTATGCCGGACCCGCTCTTCTGTAGGAGCAAGGCTTGCCCGCGAAAGCGGCGTGTCAGACACCTTGTTTTTGGCTGACACACCGCTTTCGCGGGCATGCCTCGCTCCTGCAAGGGTTCGGCTTATTTCCCCCAAAAGAGTTACGAGAAAGGAGTGACACCATGCTGGTGATGCGCCCCGCGCAAATGGCTGATCTGGGCGAGGTACAGCGTCTGGCTGCGGACAGCCCGATTGGTGTCACTTCCTTGCCGGATGACGTTGAACGCCTGAGCGACAAGATCGCCGCAAGCGAAGCCTCGTTTTCCGCGGAAGTCAGCTTCAACGGCGAAGAAAGCTATTTCTTCGTCCTCGAAGACTCGACCACCGGCAAATTGGTCGGTTGTTCTGCAATCGTTGCCTCCGCCGGTTACTCCGAGCCGTTCTACAGCTTTCGCAATGAAACCTTCGTGCACGCCTCCCGCGAGCTGAAGATTCATAACAAGATTCACGTGCTCTCGCAGTGCCACGACCTGACCGGCAACAGCTTGCTGACCAGTTTCTACGTGCAGCGCGAGTTGGTGGGTTCGCCTTGGGCCGAGCTCAACTCCCGTGGTCGTCTGCTGTTCGTCGCCAGCCATCCGGAGCGCTTTGCCGATTCCGTGGTGACCGAGATCGTCGGTTACAGCGACGAAAATGGCGACTCGCCGTTCTGGGACGCCATCGGTCGCAACTTCTTCGACCTCAACTACGCCGAAGCCGAGCGTCTGTGCGGCCTGAAGAGCCGGACCTTCCTCGCCGAACTGATGCCGCATTACCCGATCTACGTGCCTTTGCTGCCGGACACCGCTCAAGAAGCGATGGGCCAGGTGCATCCGCGAGCCCAGATCACCTTCGACATCCTGATGCGCGAAGGCTTCGAGACCGATCACTACATCGACATTTTCGACGGCGGCCCGACGTTGCATGCCCGCGTCTCCGGGATCCGTTCGATCGCGCAGAGCCGCGTGGTGCCGGTGAAAATCGGCGAGGCGGTCAAAGGTGTCGGTCGTCAGTACCTGGTGGCCAACGCCCAGTTGCAGGATTACCGCGCTGTATTGCTTGAGCTCGATTACGCGCCGGGCAAACCCGTGACCCTTGATCTGGAAGCGGCCGAAGCCCTGGGCGTCGGTGAGGGTGCGAGCGTGCGCCTGGTGGCGGTTTAACGACTGCTTGAGTGTTTAGAAAGCAGCGAAGTTTCGCGGGTGGCGCAAGCGGCCCGTTTGAGGAGATAGCATGATCGTTCGTCCTGTACGCAGCAGCGATTTACCCGCTCTGATCGACCTGGCCCGCAGCACCGGCACTGGCCTGACCACCTTGCCGGCCAACGAAGAACGTCTGGCCCATCGGGTCGGCTGGGCCGAGAAGACCTTTCGCGGTGAAGCCGGGCGGGGCGATGCAGACTACCTGTTCGTGCTCGAAGACGATGATGGCCGCGTGGTGGGCATTTCCGCCATCGCCGGCGCTGTCGGCCTGCGTGAGCCCTGGTACAACTTCCGGGTCGGCCTGACGGTCAGCGCTTCGCAAGAGCTGAACATCTACCGCGAGATCCCGACGCTGTTCCTGGCCAACGACCTGACCGGCAACTCTGAGTTGTGCTCGCTGTTCCTCCACGCCGATTACCGCACGGGTCTCAACGGCCGCATGCTGGCCAAGGCGCGGATGCTGTTCATCGCCGAGTTCCCGCAGCTGTTTGGCAACAAGATCATTGCCGAGATGCGCGGCGTGTCCGACGAAGCCGGGCGCTCGCCATTCTGGGAAAGCCTGGGCCGTCACTTCTTCAAGATGGAATTCAGCCAGGCCGATTACCTGACTGGCGTGGGCAACAAGGCGTTCATCGCCGAACTGATGCCGAAATTTCCGCTGTACACCTGCTTTCTGTCGCCAGACGCGCGCAACGTCATCGGTCAGGTTCACCCTGACACCGAGCCGGCGCTGGCCATGCTCAAGAGCGAAGGTTTCAGCTACCAAGGCTACGTCGACATCTTCGACGCCGGCCCTGCGGTCGAGTGCGAAACCGGCAAGATCCGCGCCGTGCGCGACAGCCAGGCACTGGTGTTGGCCATCGGCACGCCGGGTGATGACGCTACTCCGTTCCTGATTCACAACCGCAAGCGCGAAGACTGCCGCATCACTGCCGCGCCAGCACGCTTCGCCGCCGGTACGTTGGTCGTTGATCCGCTGACCGCCAAACGTCTTCAACTCAACGCCGGTGATCAAGTGCGCGCCGTTCCGTTGTCTGCTGCCAGGGAGTCGAAATAATGAATTCGCTATACATCGCAGGTGAATGGCTGGCCGGTCAGGGCGAAGCCTTCCAGTCGCTGAACCCGGTGACCCAGCAAGTGCTGTGGACCGGCGAAGGCGCGACCGCCGCTCAGGTTGAGTCGGCCGTGCAGGCTGCTCGTCAGGCGTTTCCGGGCTGGGCCCGTCGCACCCTGGACGAGCGCATTACTGTGCTTGAAGCCTTTGCCGCCGCGCTGAAAAACCACGCTGACGAACTGGCCCGCACCATTGGTGAGGAAACCGGCAAGCCGTTGTGGGAAGCCGCAACGGAAGTGACCAGCATGGTCAACAAGATTGCGATCTCGGTGCAGAGCTACCGCGAGCGTACCGGCGAGAAGAGCGGTCCGCTGGGCGACGCCACCGCCGTGTTGCGCCACAAGCCACACGGCGTGGTGGCGGTGTTCGGGCCTTACAACTTCCCGGGGCATTTGCCGAACGGTCACATCGTGCCGGCACTGCTGGCCGGTAACAGCGTGCTGTTCAAGCCCAGCGAACTGACGCCGAAAGTCGCCGAACTGACGGTTAAATGCTGGATCGAAGCCGGTCTACCGGCGGGTGTGTTGAACCTGCTGCAAGGCGCGCGCGAAACCGGTATCGCCCTGGCCGCGAACCCGGGCATCGACGGTCTGTTCTTCACCGGTTCGAGCCGCACCGGCAATCACCTGCACCAGCAATTCGCCGGTCGTCCGGACAAGATCCTCGCCCTGGAGATGGGCGGTAACAACCCGCTGGTGGTGGATCAGGTCGCAGACCTCGATGCTGCCGTTTACACCATCATCCAGTCGGCATTCATTTCCGCCGGCCAGCGTTGCACCTGTGCCCGTCGCTTGCTGGTACCGCAGGGCGCCTGGGGCGACACGTTGCTGGCGCGTCTGGTGGCGGTCAGCTCGACGATTGACGTCGGTGCGTTTGACCAGCAACCGGCTCCGTTCATGGGCTCGGTGATTTCCCTCGGCGCGGCGAAAGCGCTGATGGATGCGCAAGAGCATCTGCTGGCCAATGGCGCCGTGGCGCTGCTGGAAATGACTCAGCCTCAGGCGCAAGCCGCGTTGCTGACACCGGGCATCCTGGACGTGACGGCTGTCGCCGATCGTCCTGACGAGGAGCTGTTCGGCCCGTTGCTGCAAGTGATCCGCTACGCTGATTTTGAAGCGGCGATTGCTGAAGCCAACGACACGGACTATGGGCTGGCGGCTGGTTTGCTGTCGGATTCCGAAGCGCGTTATCAGCAGTTCTGGCTGGAAAGCCGTGCCGGTATCGTCAACTGGAACAAGCAGCTGACCGGCGCCGCGAGCAGCGCGCCATTCGGCGGCGTCGGCGCTTCGGGCAACCACCGCGCCAGCGCCTACTACGCCGCAGATTACTGCGCGTACCCGGTGGCCTCGCTGGAAACGCCGAACCTGGTGTTGCCTGCATCGCTTACGCCTGGCGTGAAGATGGCGTGATGTCCATCGCCAGCAGGCTGGCTCCCACAGGTTCGGTGGTGTTCACACATTTTGTGTACGACCCCATCACTGTGGGAGCCAGCTTGCTGGCGATGGCCGCGACGCGGTCTTACTGAATAGTTACTGAAGCCATAACAACAGATTCTCGTGGAGCCTCGCTGATGAAATCCTATGAAGTCAATTTTGACGGTCTAGTGGGGCCGACCCATAACTACGGCGGTTTGTCCTACGGCAACGTCGCGTCCCAGAGCAACAGCCAGCAGTCTTCGAACCCGAAGGAAGCCGCGCTGCAAGGCCTGGCGAAAATGAAAGCGCTGATGGAAATGGGCTTTCAGCAAGGCGTTCTGGCCCCTCAGGAACGTCCTGACGTTGCGGCCCTGCGCCGTCTGGGCTTCAGCGGCACCGACGCGCAAGTGATCGAGAAAGCCGCCAAAGATGCGATGCCCTTGCTGGTCGCCAGTTGCTCGGCGTCGAGCATGTGGGTGGCCAACGCCGCCACGGTCAGCCCAAGTGCCGATACTGCGGATGGCCGCGTGCATTTCACCGCTGCCAACCTCAACTGCAAATACCACCGCAGCATCGAACACCCGACCACCAGCCGCGTGCTGGGGGCGATGTTCGCTGACCAGAAACACTTTGCTCACCACGCCGCCTTGCCGGCGGTGGCGCAGTTCGGCGACGAAGGCGCGGCCAACCACACCCGTTTCTGCCGTGAATACGGTGACGCCGGCGTCGAGTTCTTCGTGTTCGGGCGCAGCGCATTCGACACCCGCTACCCGGCTCCCCAGAAGTACCCGGCGCGCCAGACGCTTGAAGCCTCGCAAGCCGTTGCTCGCCTGCACGGCTTGAGCGATGACGGCGTGGTCTTCGCCCAGCAGAACCCATCGGTGATTGATCAGGGCGTGTTCCACAACGACGTGATCGCGGTAGGTAACGGCGAGGTGCTGTTCTATCACGAGGACGCGTTCCTCGACACCGAGCAGATGCTCGCTGAACTGCAGGGCAAACTCGCAAAAGTCGGTGGGAAATTCCAGTCAATTTGCGTCCCGCGTTCTGCCGTTACCGTTGAAGACGCCGTTCGTTCCTACCTGTTCAATAGCCAACTGCTGACCCGCCCTGACGGTTCGATGCTGTTGATCGTGCCGGAAGAGTGCCGTGGCAATGAACGCGTCTGGCAGTATCTGCAAGGTTTGACCAGCTCCGGCGGCCTGATCCGCGAAGTGAAGGTTTTCGATCTGAAACAAAGTATGCAGAACGGCGGTGGCCCGGCTTGCCTGCGGTTGCGTGTCGCACTGAATGAAACCGAACTGGCGGCGGTCAATCCAGGGGTTATCATGACGGCACCGTTGTACGGCACGCTGACCGAATGGGTCGACAAGCACTACCGCGACCGCATGGCCGAAACCGACCTGGCGGACCCGCAATTGCTGCTTGAGTGCCGGACGGCACTGGATGAACTGACGCAAATCCTTAAACTGGGCGCGGTTTATCCTTTCCAGATCAATTGAACGTCGAGAGCGTAAAAAACATGAGCGATACCCTGCAGCTGATCCTTGAAGACACCGACGGCACGCAACTGGAAACGTCCTGCACCCGCGTCGCGGTCCTGTGGCAAGGCAAAGAGCTGTGGATCCAGCAGGACGGCCGCGGCCAGCTGCTGATCGGCGTGGACGTTGAAGAAGGTGATGCCGAATACGCAAACCTGCTGCTGCGCCCATTGGCGACTAATCTGGTAAGTCTGCAACTGGAAATGGAACCGGCTGAAGTCGGCGACGAAGACCACGTGCACGGCCCGGATTGCGCACACGACCACTAAGGAAATCGCTCTATGCTCGCCCTCGGCAAACTGCTTGAACTGACCCTCGCCGGCCGCGAACCGGCGGAGAAGACTCAACTGACTGTCGAAGGCGTGCGCATGCGCTGGTTGAGCGAAGGTGCGCTGGAAGTCCGGCCGCCTGAGGCGCGCGACAATGGCCTGGACCTGCTGCTGTCAGCGGGTATCCATGGCAACGAAACAGCGCCGATCGAGTTGCTCGATCGCCTGTTGCATGACATCGCTCGCGGCGACTTGAAACCGCGCGCACGCATTCTGTTCCTGTTTGGCAACCCGGAAGCGATTCGCAAAGGCGAGCGCTTCGTCGAGCAGGACGTCAATCGGCTGTTCAACGGCCGTCACGAACAAACCAGCGGCTCCGAAGCCCTGCGCGCCTGTGAACTGGAGCGGCTGGCGGCGAGTTTCTTCAGCCTGCCGGATCGCAGCCGCCTGCATTACGACCTGCACACCGCGATTCGTGGTTCGAAAATCGAGCAGTTCGCGTTGTATCCCTGGAAAGAGGGGCGCCAGCATTCACGCCTCGAGCTGGCCCGTTTGCGTGCTGCCGGTATGGAAGCGGTGCTGTTGCAGAACAAGCCGTCGATTGTGTTCAGCTCTTACACCTACGACAAGCTCGCTGCCGAGTCTTTCACCCTTGAGCTGGGCAAGGCGCGGCCGTTTGGGCAGAACGACGGTGTGAACGTCTCGCTGCTTGAAACCCGTCTCCAGCAGATTATCGAAGGCACCGAGCCTGCGGTGACCGACGAAGGCCTGGACGGTTTGCAGTTGTTCAGCGTGGCGCGGGAAATCATCAAGCACAGTGATAGCTTCCGCCTGAACCTGCCGGCGGACATCGAGAACTTTTCGGAGTTGGACGTGGGTTACGTACTGGCCGAAGACATCGCCCAGACCCGCTGGATCATCGAAGAGAAGGGCGCCCGGATCATCTTTCCGAACCCCAAGGTCAAAAACGGCCTGCGCGCCGGCATCCTGATCGTGCCCGCCACCGACGAAAACCTGGCATAACAGACACAGTAGTCCCCTGTAGGAGCGAGGCTTGCCCGCGAAGGCGATTTTAAATTCAACATCAATGTTGATTATGAAATCGCCTTCGCGGGCAAGCCTCGCTCCTACGGGGGCTGGCTCGGGGTTTAGACGGCGACCGCGCGAGGCTCGCTGCGACGCAACGCACGCATCTTGTGCAGCGTATCGGCACAGGTCTTCGCCGCTTCCTGGCCTTTATGCACGAAATGCTCGAAGAAGAACTTCTGATGCTCTTCGCCGGCATGGAAGTGGTGCGGGGTTAAAACCACCGAGAACACCGGCACTTCAGTCTCCAGCTGAACCTGCATCAGGCCACTGATCACCGACTGGGCGACGAATTCGTGACGGTAGATGCCGCCGTCGACCACCAGGCCCGCCGCGACGATGCCGGCATAACGGCCGGACTTGGCCAGCAGCTTGGCGTGCAGTGGAATTTCAAAGGCGCCGCCGACTTCGAAGAAATCGATCTCCGATTCCTGATAACCCTGGGCGATCATTTCGGCAACGAAGCCCTTACGGCTCTGGTCGACGATTTCCTTGTGCCAGCAGGCCTGGATGAACGCAACGCGCTCGCCCTGATGGTTTTTGCTTTTGCTATCGATTGCGGTGGGTTGCATGTTCTGACTCCTGTTTATGTAAAAAACAGGGCATATGAATCGAATGGGATTTAAGGGTACGCACGCTCGCACGAATGCCTGCGGACGGCCCTTTGGCGCCAATCCCGTTCTCTCTTCATCCGGACTATGACCGTCGGCCCCGGGATCACACCGGGTCTGCTGACCTTGCCGCCAGACACCACCGAAGCCGTGTCTGTCACCAAGCGCTCGCGGGCTATGCGCATTGCGCGCAATTACCGCCGGTGGGGAGTTGCACCCCGCCCTGAGAACGTTTTGCCGCCAGATTGTTTGGCGGCGCAGCGTTTTTAACACATATTTCCTGCCTGTGCATTGCTGCTATCTGATGATTGCTATCGACTTTTTCGCTCACTTGACGGGTCTTTTCCTTCGCTTGGGGTTGATTAATCGTTGTCATGACCGCAGTAATTCCTATCTGAAAGGGATTTTCCCCTGCTTACCGAGGCCAGATTCATGAGCGTTATCGATCTTCGCAGTGACACCGTTACCCAACCGACCGCCGGAATGCTCGACGCGATGGCCTGTGCGCCCACCGGTGACGACGTCTATGGCGAAGATCCGACGGTCAACCGCCTGGAAGCGGAACTGGCAAAACGGTTGGGTTTTGCCGCTGCGTTGTTCGTGCCGACGGGCACCATGAGCAATCTGCTGGGCCTGATGGCTCATTGCGAACGGGGTGACGAATACATCGTCGGCCAGCAGGCGCACACGTATAAGTACGAAGGTGGCGGCGCGGCGGTGCTTGGCTCGATCCAGCCGCAGCCGCTGGAAGTGCAGGCTGACGGCTCGTTGGACCTGGCGCACGTCGTCGCCGCGATCAAACCGGACGACTTCCATTTCGCTCGTACACGGTTGCTGGCGCTGGAAAACACCATGCAGGGCAAAGTCCTGCCGCTGGAGTATCTCGCCCGGGCACGCAGTCTTACCCGTGAACATGGGTTGCAGCTGCACCTGGACGGCGCTCGGCTTTACAACGCGGCCGTCAAGTTGGGTGTTGATGCCCGCGAGATCACACAGCACTTCGATTCGGTTTCGGTCTGCCTGTCCAAAGGCCTGGGCGCGCCGATCGGGTCGGTGTTGTGCGGTTCGGCAGAGTTGATCGGCAAGGCGCGTCGCCTGCGCAAGATGGTCGGTGGTGGCATGCGCCAGGCCGGTCTTTTGGCCGCGGCGGGGCTTTATGCGCTGGATAACAACGTTCAGCGTCTGGCCGACGATCACGCCAATGCGCAGTTTCTGGCCGACGGACTGCAAAACGCCGGTTACGAAGTCGAGCCGGTGCAGACCAACATGGTTTACGTGAACATGGGCGACAAGGCCGAGGCGATCAAGGCCTTTGCCGCCGAGCGTGGCATCAAGCTGAGCGCTGCCGGACGCCTGCGGATGGTCACGCACATGGACGTTGACCGCGCTCAAATCGAGCAGGTCGTCGCGACATTCGTCGAGTTTTCTCGCAACTGATCGCCTTGGCGGTCCAATTGACCGTTTCTATCGTATAAACACGCTGTACCCCGCGCGCTGGGCCGATATAATGCGGCCCTTTGCCGTCGCTTCGTCTGTTGACGTTTCGTACAGGCCTTTGGCCGCAGCCTCCGTGGAAGAACCTAATGAAAAGCGCAGAAATCCGTGAAGCCTTCCTTCGCTTCTTCGAAGAGCAAGGCCACACCCGTGTAGCCTCCAGCTCTTTGATTCCGGGCAACGACCCAACCCTGCTGTTCACTAACGCGGGGATGAACCAGTTCAAGGACTGCTTCCTGGGCCAGGAAAAGCGCGCGTACACCCGCGCTGTCTCCAGCCAGAAATGCGTGCGCGCCGGCGGCAAGCACAACGACCTGGAAAACGTCGGTTATACCGCCCGTCACCACACCTTCTTCGAAATGCTGGGTAACTTCAGCTTCGGTGATTACTTCAAGCGCGACGCGATCACCTACGCCTGGAACTTCCTGACCTCCGAGCAGTGGCTGAACCTGCCGAAGGAAAAGCTCTGGGTCACCGTCTACGCCAGCGATGACGAGGCCTATGACATCTGGACCAAGGAGATCGGTGTTCCGGCCGAGCGCATGGTCCGCATCGGCGACAACAAGGGCGCGCCATACGCTTCCGATAACTTCTGGACCATGGGCGATACCGGCCCGTGCGGTCCTTGCACCGAGATTTTCTACGATCACGGCGCCGACATCTGGGGCGGCCCGCCGGGCTCGCCGGAAGAAGATGGCGACCGTTACATCGAGATCTGGAACAACGTGTTCATGCAGTTCAACCGCACCGCCGATGGCGTGTTGCACCCGCTGCCAGCGCCGTCGGTCGACACCGGCATGGGCCTGGAGCGGATCAGTGCCGTGCTGCAGCACGTTCACTCGAACTATGAAATCGACCTGTTCCAGAGTCTGCTGAGCGCATCGGCCAAGGCTATCGGCTGCACCAACGACGCTCAGGCTTCCCTGAAAGTCGTGGCTGACCACATTCGTTCGTGCGGTTTCCTGATTGCCGACGGCGTGCTGCCGTCCAACGAAGGTCGGGGTTATGTGCTGCGCCGGATCGTCCGTCGCGCCTGCCGTCATGGCAACAAACTGGGCGCCAAGGGCAGCTTCTTCTACCAGATCGTAGCGGCCCTGGTTGCCGAGATGGGCGAAGCCTTCCCTGAGCTGAAGGCCCAACAGGCACACATCGAACGCGTCCTGAAAGCCGAAGAAGAGCAGTTCGCCAAGACCCTGGAGCAGGGCCTGAAAATCCTTGAGCAGGATCTGGCCGAACTCAAAGGCGACGTGGTGCCGGGCGACGTGGTGTTCAAGCTCTACGACACCTACGGCTTCCCGATGGACCTGACGGGCGACATCGCTCGCGAGCGCAACTTGACCATCGACGAAGCAGGCTTCGAACGCGAAATGGAAGCCCAGCGCGTCCGTGCCCGTTCCGCCAGTTCCTTCGGCATGGACTACAACAGCCTGGTCAAGGTTGATGTGGCCACCGAATTCACCGGTTACAAAGCCACCAGCGGTTCGGCGAAAGTTGTTGGCCTCTATAAAGAAGGCCAGGCGGTCGACGTACTGAGTGAAGGCGAAGAAGGCGTAGTCGTTCTCAATCAGACCCCGTTCTACGCTGAGTCCGGCGGCCAGATCGGCGATTGCGGTTATCTGCAATCGAGCGGTGGCCGCTTCGACGTGCGTGACACCACCAAGACCGGCGGCGCATTTCTGCACCACGGTGTGTTGGCATCGGGCAGCCTGATCATCGGTTCGCCGGTTGAAACCCACGTTGAAGCCGAGGTGCGCCACGCCACTTCGCTGAACCACTCGGCCACTCACTTGCTGCATGCGGCGTTGCGTAAAGTGCTGGGCGATCACGTTCAGCAGAAAGGCTCGTTGGTCGACAGTCAGCGCCTGCGCTTTGACTTCAGCCACTTCGAAGCCATCAAGCCTGAGCAACTGAAGGCCCTGGAAGACATCGTCAACGCCGAGATTCGCAAGAACTCCGCCGTTGAAACCGAAGAAACCGACATCGAAACCGCCAAGAAAAAAGGCGCCATGGCGCTGTTTGGCGAGAAATACGGCGACAACGTGCGCGTGCTGAGCATGGGCGGTGATTTCTCCGTCGAGCTGTGCGGTGGCATCCACGCCAACCGTACCGGTGACATCGGCCTGCTGAAAATCATCAGCGAAGGCGGTGTTGCGTCGGGCGTGCGTCGTATCGAGGCAGTCACCGGTGCTGCGGCACTGGCTTACTTGAACGCTGCAGAAGAACAACTCAAGGAAGCGGCCAACCTGGTCAAGGGCAGCCGCGACAACCTGATCGACAAGCTGTCGGCTGTGCTGGAGCGCAACCGTCTGCTGGAGAAGCAACTCGAGCAGTTGCAGGCCAAGGCGGCCAGCGCGGCGGGCGACGATCTGTCGGCTTCTGCCCTGGACGTCAAGGGCGTGAAAGTGCTGGCCGTGCGTCTGGACGGTCAGGACGCCAAGGCGCTGCTGGCGCTCGTCGATCAGCTGAAAAACAAACTCGGCCGCGCAGTGATCCTGCTCGGCAGTGTCCATGAGGAAAAGGTCGTTCTGGTTGCAGGCGTAACCAAAGACCTGACTGGCCAACTCAAAGCCGGTGATTTGATGAAGCAAGCCGCTGCGGCAGTGGGCGGGAAGGGCGGTGGTCGTCCAGACATGGCGCAAGGCGGTGGTACTGACGCTGGCGCACTGGACGCGGCACTGGCCCTGACGGTTCCATTTGTAGAGCAGGGTTTATAAGGCAGGGTGTCCGGCCCGTCGTCTAGTGGCGGGCGGGAACGCTGTTTGAGTGATTATTTGGGCGCCCTTCATGGGCAGAGGCGGCTTTGAAATGGCTTTGATCGTACAGAAATTTGGAGGCACCTCAGTCGGCACTGTCGAGAGAATCGAGCAGGTCGCCGACAAGGTTAAGAAATTCCGCGATGCCGGCGATGACCTGGTGGTTGTCCTGTCGGCAATGAGCGGCGAAACCAACCGTCTGATCGATCTGGCCAAGCAAATCAGTGGTGATGGCCAACCGGTTCCGCGTGAGCTGGATGTGATCGTTTCCACGGGCGAGCAGGTGACGATTGCACTGTTGGCCATGGCGCTGATCAAGCGCGGCGTGCCTGCGGTGTCTTACACCGGCAACCAGGTGCGGATTCTGACGGACAGCGCGCACAATAAAGCGCGTATCTTGCAGATTGATGACCAGAAGATTCGCGGTGATCTGAAGGCAGGTCGTGTGGTGGTTGTCGCCGGTTTCCAGGGCGTCGACGAGCATGGCAACATCACCACCCTCGGTCGTGGCGGTTCCGACACCACCGGCGTGGCGCTGGCGGCGGCTTTGAAGGCCGACGAATGCCAGATCTACACCGATGTCGATGGCGTCTACACCACCGACCCGCGTGTGGTGTCCGTGGCCCAGCGCCTGGACAAGATTACCTTCGAAGAGATGCTGGAAATGGCCAGCCTCGGTTCCAAGGTGTTGCAGATCCGTGCGGTGGAATTCGCCGGCAAGTACAACGTTCCGCTGCGCGTACTGCACAGCTTCAAGGAGGGTCCGGGCACCCTCATTACTATTGATGAAGAGGAAACCATGGAACAGCCGATCATTTCCGGCATCGCTTTCAATCGCGATGAAGCCAAGCTGACCATCCGTGGCGTGCCAGACACCCCGGGCGTTGCATTCAAGATTCTCGGCCCGATCAGTGCCGCGAACATCGAAGTCGACATGATCGTGCAGAACGTTGCGCACGATAACACCACCGACTTCACCTTCACCGTGCACCGCAATGACTTCCAGGCCGCACAAACCGTGCTGGAAAACACCGCTCGCGAGATCGGTGCCCGTGAAGTGGTCGGTGACATCAAGATCGCCAAGGTCTCGATCGTCGGCGTCGGCATGCGTTCTCACGCAGGCGTGGCCAGCCGCATGTTCGAATCCTTGGCGAAAGAAAGCATCAACATCCAGATGATCTCGACGTCGGAAATCAAAGTCTCCGTTGTGATCGAAGAGAAGTATCTGGAACTGGCTGTGCGCGCTCTGCACACAGCTTTCGAACTGGACGCACCGGCCCGAACGGGCGAGTGATGCGTTTGCCAAAGGGCGCGGTCTGACCGCGCCCTTTGTCTTTTTTGAATGGCGCGACCCAGGAACTGTTCTTTTGCTCGCGCTGGTCAATACTCAGGCATGTAGGGCTGCGATCGTTTTCCGGTTGTAGGTCGAGTGCCTTTTTTTTGCAGACTGTTGTCCCTGAAATGAAATGCGTGAGGAGAAAGGTATGCTGATTCTGACTCGTCGGTGCGCAGAAAGCCTGATTATTGGTGATGGCGAAATCACCGTGACCGTGCTCGGCGTCAAAGGAAATCAAGTGCGTATTGGCGTTAACGCACCTAAAGAGGTTGCGGTTCACCGTGAGGAAATCTACTTGCGGATCAAGAAAGAGAAGGACGACGAACCAAGCCATTAATTTTTATCGTTTTTTATGTTTGCAAACGGGGAAGAAGCTGGTTAATATACGCCCCGTGTTGCGGAGAGCTGGCCGAGTGGCCGAAGGCGCTCCCCTGCTAAGGGAGTACACCTCAAAAGGGTGTCGGGGGTTCGAATCCCCCGTTCTCCGCCATTATTTGCGTAGTACGTTGTAATCTGGCTTTTTCGGTAAGTGTTTGAAATTACTAGAAAAAGTGCTTTACATAGAGATTAGACGGCCTATAATGCGCGGCAACAAATGCACTCGTAGCTCAGCTGGATAGAGTACTCGGCTACGAACCGAGCGGTCACAGGTTCGAATCCTGTCGAGTGCACCATTTAAGGGTTGTTTGCAGTAATGCAAATGACTTGGCTCCAACCAGTTGTGATCTGGTATAAAAACACAAATGCACTCGTAGCTCAGCTGGATAGAGTACTCGGCTACGAACCGAGCGGTCACAGGTTCGAATCCTGTCGAGTGCACCAAACACCAAAAAGCCCGCGTCTAACGCGGGCTTTTTGCCGTCCGGGATTTGGCTTTTCCCTTTGTACATCCTTTCTCGTCGAACTCCACATGTGCGCTGCGACCTCGCTTGAGTTCGTAGCGGTAGCTTGTTGCGGAATTCCTGATACTGATCTTGTCCGGCTTGCCCAGGGCGCTCTCGACGTCCTGTTGTGTCATGCCCGCGACTATCCGTTGATTGATGATTGCTTCGCGACGTTCCTTGGCGGTTATCAGGTTTGCGCACTTGTCCTCAGTCTGGCCGACAATGGTTGGCTCCTTCCTTCCGGTTTTCGTCGAGGGTGTCTCCCGAGCGTCAGCCTCAGGCATGAGCGCTATCGCGTTGCCGGGCGTGAAAGTGCGCACCTCTTGCTGCGAGAAGCTTTCACCCTCCGCGCAACTCAGGGTTGTGAAGGTGAGGCGACCGTCGGGTGCTTCGCAACGGTGAAGGATGGTTGCCTGCAACCGGGGTGAAAGGCAGAGCAGGGCAAGCAGTAAAAAATAAAAGGCAATCGATGGCATTAAACGTCCTCCATGACGGTCCATGTCAGGGTAGCCGCTACATTTTTCGATGAGGGTGTGTTTTCTTTTCAGAATGAGTCGTCGCAGTTGGAGAGATCAGGACTGCACTCAGCTTTGTCTTGCAACCGCTTGTTTCAGCCATGATTTTTTGACGTTTAAAACCGTCGGGCGGTGTATCATTGCGCCCGTCAGCCCCGCCGGGGCTTGTGGAATACCTCCATGGACTTACCCAGTAGTTACTCAGTATCCCGTTTTTCCAATCATGAATTGACTGATTGATCCTTCCGGCGTGCCCCGCTGCTGGGAGTGGAGTTCGCCTATGTCTGAAGTAGAAGTAAAGAAAACGCAGGAAAGCTTGCAGGACCGCCTCGCCCAAGTCGTTGAGCTGCTGCAGCGCCAGCGGGTGGTCGAAGACCTGACTCATCGCCAGGAAGGTCCGCATCACGACCGGGTCGAGAACCTGGTTCACCGGCAAAACCTCGTCGAGCTGCAACGCAAGCTTGATGATCTGCACTCCGCCGACGTTGCCTACATCCTTGAAGCCTTGCCGCTGGACGATCGTCTGACGCTTTGGCAATTGGTCAAGGCGGATCGCGACGGCGACATTCTCCTCGAAGTATCCGACTCGGTTCGTGAAACCCTGATCGCCGACATGGACGATCACGAGCTCCTGGCTGCGGCCAAGGACATGGACGCCGACGAACTTGCTGACCTGGCTTCCGAGCTGCCGCGAGACGTCGTCCACGAACTGATGGAAACCCTCGATGGTCAACAGCGTGAGCGCGTCCGCTCCGCGTTGTCCTATGACGAGGAGCAAGTCGGTGCGCTGATGGACTTCGAGATGGTGACCATCCGTGAGGAGGTCAGTCTCGAAGTCGTCTTGCGTTATCTGCGTCGTCTCAAGGAGCTGCCGGGCCACACCGACAAACTGTTTGTGGTCGACTACGACGGCGTGCTCAAGGGCGTGCTGCCGATCAAGCGTTTGCTGGTCAACGATCCGGAAAAGCAGGTTTCGGAAGTCATGGCCAGCGACCCGGTGAGTTTTCACCCGGACGAAGATGCCTACGACGCCGCTCAGGCGTTCGAACGTTACGACTTGATCTCGGCGCCTGTGGTCGACAAGAACGGCAAGCTGATCGGCCGTCTGACCATCGATGAAATGGTCGACCTGATCCGTGAAGAGAGCGAAAACGAAGTGCTCAACATGGCGGGTCTGCGCGAAGAAGAAGATATCTTCGCTTCGGTCTGGAAATCCCTGCGCAACCGTTGGGCCTGGCTGGCGGTCAACCTGATCACCGCGTTTATCGCATCCCGGGTGATCGGCCTGTTTGAGGGATCCATCGAAAAACTGGTGGCACTGGCGGCATTGATGCCGATCGTGGCCGGTATCGGTGGCAACTCGGGCAACCAGACTATCACCATGATCGTTCGAGCCATGGCGCTGGACCAGGTGAGCACCGGCAATACCTCGCGATTGATGCGCAAGGAGCTGGCCGTCGGTTTGATCAATGGCCTGGTCTGGGGTGGCGTGATTGGCGTTGTGGCCTATCTGCTTTATGGCAGTTGGTCCCTCGGGGTGGTGATGACCGCCGCCATGACGCTTAACTTGTTGCTGGCGGCGTTGATGGGGGTCTTGATCCCGATGACTCTGGCGCGGCTTGGGCGCGATCCGGCGATGGGTGCCAGCGTTATGATCACTGCCATGACTGACAGCGGCGGGTTCTTCATCTTCCTCGGGCTGGCAACGATTTTCCTGCTCTGACTTGCCTGCTTTAAGAAACCCGCCAATTCGGCGGGTTTTTTATGGCCGAATTTCAGGCAAAAAAAAGCCAGCGATTATGCTGGCTTGGCTTTCGGGTCGAATCAGGAAGCGTCTGCGGCCATTTCGGCGTCATGGGCAATCAGCGAAACAAGAGCATTTTGCTGACGATGGGAGAGTTGGCGGAAGCGTTGCAGCAGTTCACGTTCGTGCAATGACAGCTCCGGGCTGTCCAGGCGCATGCTCAACTCTTCGCCCAGTGCACCTTCCTGAATAAGACTCTGCTCAAGGCGCGCAATGATTTCGGAGTTCATGCTGCGATGATGATTGCGAGCCACCTCGGCAATGCGTTCACGCATTCCGTCTGGCAGACGTACGACGAACTTGTCAGCCGTACGGCTGGAATAAATTGCCTGTTTCAATGGGCGCATATATTTAACCGGTTAGTTCAGGGGAGCGGTTCTCGGGATTGGCCGCAGGATGTCTGATAGGACAAGCTCTCTGGCCAAATGTTCAACCTGAATTGATAGAGGCTCGCATCATGCCTCAAAGCAGCCAGATCATTGGCGTCAATTCTGTGACAAATATTGAGCTGGGTAAAGGCGTTATGCCAGCACCTTTATCGAAAATGTGGACTGGTTAGAAAACTTTGGTCCCTGCCCGTATCGCTGACCGCGGGCTCTTCCCGTTAGGTGATGCCCGAAGACGCCTGAAGGTGCATGCTACGCGGATTCGATCCTTGGTCCTTACCTTATACAGGATAGTGGCAAATGGCCGATTTACTAGTGGCAGACCCGCACAGGGGGGGGATTCAGGATGGATGGCAGGCTGATTTACTTGATGGGGCCTTCCGGATCCGGCAAAGACAGCCTCATCGAAGCGGCTCGACAACCTTTACGCTCGATAAACGGCGAAGTGGTACGACGGGTCATTACGCGTTCGGCTGAATCCGTAGGCGAAGATGCCATCGGAGTCTCTCGCGAGGAGTTCGAACAACGCCGCGACAAGGGTGACTTTGCGCTGTCGTGGCACGCCCATGGCCTGGATTATGGCATTCCGGTCCAGATCGACCATTGGCTGGAAGAAGGTCGTCATGTCTTGGTCAATGGCTCTCGTGGCCACCTGGCCGAGGCACTGCAACGCTACCCGACATTGGTGCCGGTGCTGTTGACGGTCCAGGATGAGGTATTACGCGAGCGACTGATGAAGCGAGGCCGTGAGAGCCTTGCAGAAATTGAAGCCAGATTGCGCCGCAACAGGTTATTTACAACGGAGGATCCTCTCGGTGATTCGCAGATCTATCGACTCGACAACTCAGGCGAGCTTGACGTCACCGTCGCCAATCTTCTGAAATTGCTGAACGTCAGCGCAGAACCGGATCGAATTTGATTTTGCGTCCGATAATCAGCGCCAGCACGAACAACGCGCCGAAAACGCCGCAGGCGATCAGGGGTACGGTGGCAACCGTGTCCGGGACCAATGACAGATGAAGAATGCCGCTCAGTAAGGCAAGGATCAAAAATCCTGCGGCTGATTTGGACATTGCTGTGCTCCTGATAGGGTGATTCAAAATACCAAGCGTTCCGAAGTCTGAGACACCGGAAGATAATTTTGCTGGCTTACGTCCTGGCCAACAAAGCCGCGCTGATCGTTCATGACCGCCAATTGCGGGGCTTTTTGCAGCTGGAGGTAATGCGGCATTCGTTGCGCGACCTGCTCAGCGCCGCTCTCGGCGGCAAAATGACCACCCAGCAGGACGGTAAGAGCGATTGCATTCGAGAGTAAAAGGACGCTGTTCATGAGGCTAACCTCGGTTGTTCGTGAGAACAGCTAAAGCAGCCCGCGTGCCAAGAGTCTAACGGCAATTAAATCCTTTAAAAACAAAGAATTAACTTATTACTTAAAGAGGCCGTCGTTGCAAATTGCAATGATGGCATTTTGAGAGGATGCAATTTGCACGGTAAATTAAGCCACGATGACAAGGGGCGGCTGCCTACACTTAAAAAGCCCTACGGACGACATGACAAAATCAGGCCTGGCCGTTAACATGCTCGCCGTCTATCGCACCGCATCCCAGCGGGGCGATCTGTGTCTCAGTAGCTCAATTGGATAGAGCATCCCCCTCCTAAGGGGAAGGTTGGCAGTTCGAACCTGCCCTGGGACACCACCTGATTTACAGCCCTGCGCTGTGATAAAAAGCCCCGCCGGAGAATCCTCCAGCGGGGCTTTTTTATGCCCGTCGACCCGACGACCTACATGGCAAGTCCATCGTTGCTGTGCCTTACTCCTCGTACCATTCAAGGAGTGACGCGATGCGACACAGAGGTGCACATTTCTGGTTATGGACCAACAGCAGGCTACTTCACCATACCCATGAAGAAGTGCTCAGCGATGGTGTGCAGGTCGAGGTGCAGGCACGGGTCGGTCATGGGGGCGTTACGCAGGTGTTCATCGGTATATACGCTGACGGTGGCGGGGCGATTTGCGAGGAGTTTCATGACCGGGCGGTGGGTGAATATTATTGTTCCGCGTTGAAGTGGGGCGCTAAGCGGGCGAGAGAGCTGGTGGCGGACAGCCAAGCGTTTGTCGCGCCGCATCGGGTGCAATTGACGTTGGCCCCGGTGATTACCGATGAACCGACACTGGCATTGCGACGCATGGAAATGACCGAACGTGAGCGTTTGAAAATCCGTTCCGAAGACGCCTGGTCGGAGTACCTGGCGGCCAAAGCCGCGATGCTTGAGCTGATGCGCGCCACCAAAGTCGACCCCGGGGTGTGGGCGGACCACAAGGAGCGACTGCGGCAGGCGATTGATCGGCGCATCAGTGTGCAACGCGCCTATCTGCGCTGAGTCATTTGCCGATCGACAGGCTCGAGGAGCGTCGCAGTTCCTCGATGGTCTCGATCAGTTCATCGTAGGACACCGGTTTGCCGATGTGCTGGTCGAAGCCCGATTGCCGGGATTTCTGAATATCGCTTTGGGCACCGTAGCCCGTCAGCGCAATGGCCGGCACATCCCTGAGCAGCGGGAGTTGCCGCAAAGCGCTCATCAGTTCGTGACCGTTCATGACTGGCATGCCCAGGTCCGAAATGATCAGGTCGAAGTGCGTGCCTTTTGCGGCGTCCAGCGCGGCCACCGGACGGTCGAAGGCAATCACTTGCGCGTCCTCCATTTCCAGCAGCATCTTCAAGGTTTCCAGCACTTCGGCAGAGTCGTCGACCAGCAGAATGGTCAAGCCGCTCAGCCGTCCGGCCCCCTCGTCGACCTGCGTAGCGGTTTGAGCGTCATGATCAGTCTTGGCCATCGGCAAGTAGACACTGAACGTGCACCCTGCACCCAACCCGGGTGAGCTCACTTCAACCGAGCCGTGTTGTGCTTCTGCCAGTTGGCGGACCAGCGACAGGCCGATCCCCAGCCCTTCACGGTTGTGCGTGGCATGTTGCTTCTCTGCCTGCCCGAACAGATCGAACACGTGCTCAAGATTCTCGGCGGCAATGCCGGTGCCGTTGTCTTTGACGTCCAGCCGCACCCTGTTCCCGTCCTGGCTGGCGATCAGTTGCACGTGGCCATTGGGCGGGGTGAATTTCAGCGCGTTGTTCACCAGGTTCCAGATAATCTGTTCCAGGCGTGTCGGATCGGCATGCACCATCAACGGCTCTGAAGGCACATGCAACTCGACCGTGGTTTCGTGCCGTTCGTTGAGCACGACGCTGTGGATATCACGCAGCACGCTGACCAGGTCGGTGGCGACCGGTTGCAGCTTGAGTTTGCCGGTACGGACACGGGCGACATCCAGCAGATCATCGATGATCCGGGCCTGGCTATTGACGGCATCGCAGATCGTATTGACGGCCTTGGCGGCCGGAGCCACGGACTTGGTCACCGGCAGGCGACGCAGCAGCTCAGCGTTGAGCTGGATCAGGTTCAGCGGGTGCTTGAGCTCATGGGACATGACTGCGAAGAACTCGTCCTTGAGGTAATTGGTGTTGCGGGTCTCGGCCAGCGCCAGGCTTTGCGCTTCGTGCTGACGTTTATGGCCGGTCAGGTCCCGGGCAATCTTCACGTAGCCTCGTAGGTTGTCACCGCTGAGCAACGTCGCCTCACCACTGCAAAAGAACCGACTGCCATCCTTGCGCAAGTGCCAGCGTTCGTCCTCGCTGCGCCCATGGTCGCGCACCGTCTGCAGTTCTTTCTCGGGCACGCCGCTGGCGCGGTCCTCTTCAGAGAAAATAAAGTCGTAATAAGCGCCCTCTGCTTCGCTCTTGCTATAACCGAAGATCAACTCGGCACCTTTGTTCCAGCTGGTGATCACCCCTTGTTCATCCAGCGTGATGATCGCGTAATCGCGGGTGCTTTCAGCCACCAGACGCATGCGTTCTTCGCCCAGGCGCAGTTCTTCTTCGGCGGCGCGGCGTTTGGTGATGTCGATGAAGGTCAGCACCGTCCCGTCGATATGGTCTTCGCTGGAGCGGTAGGGCAGCAGGCGGGCGATGTACCAGCGCTTGTCGGTGCTGCTGACTTCACGCTCGATCATGTTCAATGACTCGAAGACCAGCGCTGCATCACGGGCCAGGTCGTCGTAGTGCAGTCGGTGGGTGATGTCGAGCAAGGAGCGTCCGGTATCCACCGGCAACATGCTGAAGATGTCCGTGGCGCGCGGAGTGAACCATTTGATCCGCATGTTGCGGTCAACGAACACCGTGGCGATGTCGGTGGAGGCGATCAGGTTGGTCAGGTAGTCGTTGATCTTGTCGGTTTCTTCAACTTTGGTTTTCAGCTCGAAGTTGACCGTCAGTAACTCTTCGTTGATCGATTGCAGTTCTTCCTTGCTGGTTTCCAGCTCTTCGGTGGCCGAGCGCAGCTCTTCGTTGATTGCCTGCATTTCTTCGTTGGAGGCCTTCAGCTCCTCGCTGGAGACTTCCGATTGTTCGATGGTGTCCTGCAAGTGCAACTTGGTGCGTTGCAGTTCGCGTTCAAGGTTGGACAGCACCTGGCTTTCGGTTTGCGTCAGGGTCGAGGCGGCCTGTTCCGAGGGATCGACTTCGGCCTCTTCGAAAATCACCAGGACAAACTCGCCGTCCGACTCTTCGTCCTTATAAGGCTGCGCCACCAGGTCGACCTTGTAGCGCCGGTTTTCACGGGAAATCGGCACCGCGCGGGATTTGACCACCAGGCCACTCTGCTGGACCTGAAACAGCGTGGTGCGAATCTCCAGACGCAACTCGGGAAGGATCAGCGTCAGCAGGTTGCGCGACAACTCACCGCCCACATGGCGCAGGAAGCGCCCAGCGCTTTCGCTCATGTGCAGGATGTCGGCGTTGGCATCGACAATCATGCTCGGTGGCGCGGCGTGTTCGAGGGCGCGCTGATGGATGTCGGCGAAGGACAATTTGCGCTGCACCGCGCTTTGCGGTGTCTCGCGGGTAACACTGGTACGCACGTAACCGCCACGGGGCATGGTCGGGGTACGTCGGCTATTGGCCGTGCCGGTCTTGGCGCGGAAAATCCGGTTGCGCTTGTCCACCGGAGCGAACAGTTCGTGGCAAGCATCGGCGCTCTCGGAAGAGCCCAGGAACAGGAAACCGCCCGGACGCAGTGCGAAGTGAAACATTTGCAGAATTTCACGCTGCACTTCGCGATCCAGGTAGATCAGCAGGTTGCGGCAAACGATCAGGTCAATCTGCGAAAAGGGCGGATCGGACAACAGGCTGTGTTTGGCAAACAGGACCTTTTCGCGAATTTCCTTGCGAATCCGGTAGTGGTCATCTTCCTTGACGAAGTAATGCCGCAGGCGCGTCGGCGGCACATCGGTCACGATCGCTTGCGGGTACAGACCGGCCCGGCCGATGCTGATGGCGCGCTCGTCAATGTCGGTGGCGAACAGTTGCAGCGAGGCTTTGCTGGCGTCCAGTTGCAGTTGATCGTTGAGCAGCATCGCCAGGCTGTAGGCTTCTTCGCCCGTTGAACAACCGGCGGACCAGACACGGATTTCTTCTTTCTCGGGCTGCGCCGACACGGCGGCACTGACCAGTTGCGGCAGCACGTTCCGCTCCAGGGCTTCGAACGCCTCGCGATCACGGAAGAAGTTGGTCACGCCAATCAACATATCGCCCAGCAGGGCTTTGGTTTCTTCGGGATTGTTTTGCAGGAAGCGGAAATAGGCACCCAGGTCGGGTTGGGCCGTGACCTGCATCCGGCGCTCGATCCGCCGCAACACGGTCGCGCGCTTGTAGTGCTTGAAATCATGGCCGGTGCCGGTGCGCAGCTGGATCAGGATGTCATGGAGCAGCTGTTCGGCGAGCGCCGCGTCACGCTCGGACACGGAGGCGAACGTTTGCAGGTCCGGGTCGTTGGCGGTGGGCAGGCTGATTTCCTGTGAGTTTCGCCACAGCTCCAGCAGCTTTTGCGGCATTTCCACCACCGGCAACACCAGATCGACATTGCCGGTTTCGATGGCAGCGCGAGGCATGCCGTCAAACTCGGCATCTTCCGGTGCCTGGGCCATGGTGATGCCACCGTGTTCCTTGATGCGCGACAGCCCGACCGCACCATCGGAGCCACTGCCTGACAGCACCAGGCAGAAAGCGCGCTCGCGGTGGACTTCGGCCAGGTCGCGGAAAAACAGATCAATCGAGGCGTGCCGAGACCCGTGCGGGTCGTTGCTGCTGACTTCAAGCACCCCGTCATTCATCGTCAGCCGCTGAGCCGGCGAGATGACGTAAACGTGGTTTTTCTCGATCGGCACCGTTTTGGTGACTTGCAGGACTGGCATCCGGGTCGATTCCTGGATGATCTTGTCCGCGATGCTCTGGTGATCGGGCGACAGGTGAAGAATGATCACGAACGCCATGCCGTTGTCATGCGGCATGTTCTCGAAAAACAGTTTGATGGCTTGCAGCCCGCCCGCCGACGCTCCAACGCCTACCACTGGAAAATCCAGGGTGCTGGGCTTCAGGGCCTTACGCTCAGGAGCCGGGGCCGAGTGCTGGGGGGTGCTGGTCATTTCTTCTGCCTTAGTCGGCGACTGCGGTCTATTGATATCTTCGGTTATAAAAAGCGCGTCAATAAAGCAGCATAATCCCGTTTTTCAATAACACCTTCAAATATTTAGAGACACTTGATTGGCTGGAGTTCTCAAGGGAACGGCACTCCTGGCCGATAACCCGAACGGTCATGGTCTTCTTCTCAAATTGCCTGGAAATCTTCGATGCTGTCGTATCACCAAAAGAGTTTTCTGATCGTCGATGATTTCTCGGATTTCCGCAGTTCCGTCAGGTCCATGCTGCGTGAACTGGGGGTCAAGGACGTCGACACCGCAGACACCGGGGAGCAGGCGCTGCGCATGTGTTCGCAGAAGGCCTACGATTTCATCCTGCAGGATTTTCACCTCGGCGACGGCAAGAAGAACGGCCAGCAAGTCCTCGAAGACTTGATGATCGAAAAGCTGATCAGCCATGAAAGCGTGTTTGTCATGGTCACTGCCGAAACCAGCCAGGCCATGGTGCTCAGCGCGCTGGAACACGAACCCGACGCTTACCTGACCAAGCCGTTCAACCGTTCCGGCCTGGCCCAGCGCCTGGAGCGTCTGGAACAGCGCAAGAACCTGCTCAAGCCGATCCTGCAAGCGCTCGATCGTGGCAAACCGCTCGAAGTGCTCAATGCCTGCATCGAGCTGTGCAAGAAGGACATCCGTTATTCGCCGCTGTGCCTGCGTTACCGCGCGGACGCCTTGCGCGACCTGAATCAAAACGAAGCGCTGGAACGTCTCTACGACAGCATCATTGCCGATCGGCCGTTGCCGTGGGCGTTTGCCGGGTTGGGCAAGTTGCTGTTCAAGCGTGGCCAGGTCAGCCAGGCTAAAGGCGTCTACGAAAAAGCCCTGAAAGTGTTTCCGATGATGCCGGCGCTGTATGACGGCATGGCTGATGTGCTGGTGGCCGAAGGGGATACCAAGGGCGCGCAGAAAGTATTGGAAGAAGCCATTCGCCTGTCGCCGCTGGCGGTGCGCCGGCAAGCACTGCTGGGCAAACTGGCGATGGCCAACGAAGATTTCGATACGGCCTCAAAGGCTTATCGCCAGGCGGTGTCCCAAGGCGCGCAGTCACGCTTCAAGGATGCCGAAAGCAACCTCGGCCTGGCCCATGCCTTGATCAGCAAAGGCAGCGAGAAAGGCCTGGATACCCGCACCCGACTGGAGATCAATACGACCCTCAGCCTGGTGGCCAAGGAAAACCCGTCTGATCCTGGCCTGCAGATTCGTGCGCGCCTGATGAAAGCCACCAGCCTGTTGCTCAACGACGCCGAAACCGCCGAGAAGCTCACCGAGCAGGCGATGATGCGCCTCGATGGCATGGAGCAGTTCATGAGCGCCGAAGCCGCGCTGCTGGTGGCCAAGCAGCTGCAAATGCTCGGCCAGGCCAGCGCCGGCGCGACGATGTTGAAAAACTGTGCGGAAATCTACGGTGACGATCCGGTGGTGATGCAAGGGATCGCCAAACTGACCGATGACCCGACGATCCTCAGCCAGAGCAACGCGGCCTCCGACCTCAACCGACAGGGTGTGCAGGTGTACAAGACCGGCAACCTGGTCGAAGCCCGGGCAATCTTTCGCAAAGCGCTGGCGCTGCAACCGAAGAACATCAGTATCGCCCTTAACATGGCGCAATCGCTGCTGCACGGTACCGATACCAACGTAGCGTCGGCCGAGCTCGATGAATGCCGGGCTTGCCTGAAACTGGTGGGCATGATGCCCGACACCGACGCGCGGTATCCGCGCTTTCAGAAACTGAAAATCAAGGCGTTCAGCGGATGAGCCAAGACAACTCTGCACTGGATTTTTCGACGGTGATTGCCTCCACCGTGCACGACATGAAGAACTCGTTGACCCTGCTGATGCAGGCCCACAGCCAATGGCTGGCCCGCTTGCCCGATCCCGAGCGGCACAGCCCGGAGCAGGGCGTCATCGAGTACGAGTTCGCTCACCTCAACGGCATGCTGGTGCAGTTGCTGGGGCTGTACAAACTGGGCGTCAATCAGATGCCGTTGCAGCCGGCCTACCATGAGCTGGATGATTTCATCGAAGCGCAACTGGCCGCTCATCAGGAAGTGTTCGCCAGTCGCGGCATTGTCGCGACTTATGAAGTCGACCCGTTGAGCCCCTTGGGTTTCTTCGATCGCGAGCTGGTGGCCTCGGTGCTGGCCAACTGCATCAACAACGCCATTCGTTACGCCCGCCAGTCATTGCTGATCAGTGTCGGCGACGAGGCCGGCGAACTGGTGCTGTCCATCAACGACGATGGCGACGGTTATCCGGTCGAGATGATCGAGCGTCAGGCCGATTATGTGCAGGGCATCAACCACAGCAGCGGCAGCACAGGCCTGGGCTTGTATTTCGCCGGACGGATCGCCGCCTTGCATCAGCGCAATGGCGTGGAAGGACGCACCCGGATCAGCAACGGCGGGCCGTTGGGTGGTGGGGTGTTCAGCCTCTGTCTGCCCTGACGTTTCTTTTTGTGTGGCGCTGCTTGATATTCCGAACAGGCGGAGCCTATTTTGTACGGGTCGCCGTTCGCGGCTCGCACAATTACAAAGGATTGCGTCATGACAACCGATGGCCAGCGTTCACTCGCACAGCGATTGACGGGCATTGATGAGATTGAATGTGTCACGCCGGATTTGAACGGCGTGCCTCGAGGCAAGGTAATGACCGCCGAGGGGTTTCTCGAAGGAAGGCGTTTGCAGATGGCGCGGGGTGTGCTGCTGCAATGCATCATGGGCGGATATCCGCCCGCACGCTTTTACGGCAGCGATGATGGCGACCTGGCGCTGGTGCCTGACCCGGCACACATCCACCGCCTGCCCTGGAGCCAGCAACCGCGGGCACTGGCCATTTGCGACGCCGATGAACTGACCGGCGAGAGCTCGAAGCTGTCGACCCGTGGCCAACTCAAGGCGGTGATCGCCCGTTACGCGGCGCTGGGCCTGGCGCCGGTGGTGGCGACCGAGCTGGAATTCTTCGTGTTCGCGCCCAATCCCGACCCGACGCAACCGTTCCAGCCGCCGTTGGGCCTGGACGGTCGGCGCGAGGAAGGTCATTCGGCGTTCAGTGTCAGTTCCAATAACGGTCTGCGGCCATTCTTCAGCGAAGTCTACCAATGCATGGCGGCCCTGGGTTTGCCGCGCGACACCTTCATGCATGAGATGGGCGTCAGCCAGTTCGAGATCAACTTGCTGCACGGCGATCCGTTGTTGCTGGCCGACCAGACGTTCCTGTTCAAGCACCTGCTCAAGGAAGTCGCGCTCAAGCACGGCCTGAGCGTGGTGTGCATGGCCAAGCCGCTGGCGCACACGCCGGGCAGTTCGATGCACATTCACCAGAGCATCGTCGAGATCGGCAATGGACGAAATGTGTTCAGCGATGCGGCAGGCCAACCGACAGCGACCTTCCGTCACTTCATTGGTGGCCAACAGGCCGGCATGGCGGATTTCACCGCGTTGTTTGCGCCGAACGTGAATTCCTATCAGCGCTTGTGCCATCCGTATGCTTCGCCGAACAATGCCTGCTGGTCCCACGACAACCGGGCCGCCGGATTGCGCATTCCGGCCAGTTCACCAGCCGCCCGTCGGGTCGAAAACCGCTTGCCGGGGGCTGATGCGAATCCGTATCTGGCGATCGCCGCCAGTCTTGCCGCCGGTTTGTATGGCATTGAGAACGAACTGGAGCCGAGCGAGGCGATCCAGGGCGAATTCGAAGTCCCGGATAATCTTTCGTTGCCGTGTACCTTGCATGCCGCTCTTGAACGTCTGAAACGTAGCCAATTGGCGAAGGAACTGTTCGGCAAGGAGTTCATCGAAGGCTACGTCGCTTCGAAGACCATGGAGTTGACCAGCTTCTTTGATGAAATTACCCCCTGGGAGCGCCGTGTTCTGGCCACCCAGGCCTGACGACCTGTCGTCTTCGGGCTATCTTTTCGGATAGCCCGTTTCTTACCGCAAGGAGCCGCTCGGAACGCCGATGCGCCAAATCTGGAAACCTTTTCGAGCGCTTTATTTTGCCTCGCTGATGATGTTGATCGGCTCAGGCTTGCTGAGTACCTACCTGGGCTTGCGTCTGGCGGCGGATAACGTCGACAGCTTGTGGGTGGGTGCGTTGATGGCCGCCAACTATTTCGGCCTGGTGCTGGGTGGCAAGATCGGTCACCGACTGATCGCCCGGGTCGGGCATATTCGCGCCTATTCGGCCTGCGCCGGGATTGTCGGCGCGGCGGTGCTCGGCCACGGCCTGGTCGACTGGTTGCCGGCGTGGATATTCCTGCGGGTGATCGTCGGTCTCGGCATGATGTGCCAGTACATGGTGATCGAAAGCTGGCTCAATGAGCAGGCTGAAGCGTCCCAGCGTGGCACGGTATTCAGCGGCTACATGATCGCGTCCTACCTGGGACTGGTGCTGGGCCAACTGATTCTGGTCATGCACCCGGCCCTGGGCCTGGAGCTGCTGATGTTGGTCGCCTTGTGCTTCGCGCTGTGTCTGGTGCCGGTGGCCCTGACCCGGCGGATTCACCCGGCGCCATTGCATCCGGCGCCGATGGAGCCGCGGTTCTTCATCAAGCGCGTGCCGCAGTCATTGAGCACGGTGCTGGGCGCGGGGCTGATCATTGGCTCCTTCTACGGTCTGGCGCCGCTGTATGCTTCGCAGCAAGGATTGTCCACCGAGCAGGTCGGTCTGTTCATGGGTAGCTGCATTTTTGCCGGGCTGCTGGTGCAGTGGCCATTGGGCTGGCTCTCTGACCGTTATGACCGGGCGTTGTTGATCCGCTGTTTTGCGGTGGTCCTGGCCCTGACCGCGTTGCCGCTGGCGATCATGCAGCAGGTGCCGCTGGAGGTTCTGTTCGTCGCCGGGTTCTTCTGTTCGCTGGTGATGTTCTGCCTGTATCCGCTGGCGGTGGCCTTCTCCAATGACCACGTCGAAGGTGATCGTCGCGTGTCCCTGACAGCGATGTTGCTGGTGACTTACGGCGTGGGTGCCAGCATCGGGCCGTTGGTGGCCGGTGTCCTGATGAAGCTGTTCGGCAGCCACATGCTATATGCCTTCTTCAGCTTCTTCGCGTTGGTGCTGGTGTGGCGGATTCGCCCGAAAGCCGTCACCAACCTGCATCAGGTCGAAGATGCGCCGCTGCATCACGTGGCTATGCCGGACAGCATGTCGAGTTCGCCACTGGTGGCATGCCTTGACCCGCGGGTCGATGAGCAGGTGGTGCAGGATCAGATGCAAAATCCGATCAGCCCGGAACCTGCGCCTGAACCAGAGCCGGATCCCGAGACCGAGACCGAGACCGATCCACCATCAGAAGACCCGGATGCGGGTCGTGAGCAAAGCTTCACCGAAGCCAGGCCCTAAAAACCTGCGCATAAAAAAACGGGCAGTCACCGCAAGGGACTGCCCGTTTTTTGTTGAAGCACCGTATTACATGTCGTCTTTGTCGAAACGGCGTGCTTCACGCTGTAGCTGATAGACGAACCGTTCGACTTGCCGCTGCACCAGACCGCTCATGTTATGAAAGCGAACACCGGCGAAGGTGGTGGAGATCCTCTCTTCGAAGTGCAGGTAACGCAATTCGACCGGTGCGGTCATGTTGCCGAAGGGCAGGGCGGCGACAAAGCGGTCATAGACCTGGCCCAGTTGCAGGCTGCCGGTGATGTCACCTTCAAAACGCAGTTTGCAGCCGGTGGCCGAGATGTCCAGCAGCTTGCCGCCCAAGGTCGATTTGAGTTTCTCACCGCCCAGTTCGACGTTGACCAGTTGCGCCAGTTTCAACGCTGCACGGAACGCATTACGGCGCTGGTGATAGATCACTTCAGCGGGCAGTGGGCCACGATAGCAGCGAGCATCGCCGGACTCATCAATGGTCAGCGTACCGTTACTTTCCCAGGCGATGCGCACGCCGTCATGAAAGCCTTCAACCTTGAATGGTTCTCCGGCCAGCAGAAAACGTTCCCCGTCTCGCGGGATCATTTCATCCAGGGCGATCGAATTGCTGTCGCGATCAACGTTCACCAGATAGCTCTGGAAGCGCTGGGTGCGCTCATGGAACGTGATGATCAACGGATCATGGCTTTCTTGCAGCTGCCGCAGGTTACCGGCGATTTCCATCGGCGTGGATAGCACCTTGGGTGGCTGCGGAGCATCGTCCGCGTTTAAGGCATTGAACACGGTTCATCATTCTCCAGGCAAAATTTGACTGCGACTTGCTAGCATACTGCCAGCATGTGAGGCGTCTTGATAGAGCGTGCTCATCAACAGGCTCAAGCCTGACTAAGCGGGCGCGGCTTTGCGAGCTTGGAGGTTGATCCGCGGGCATCGTAAAGCGCTGGCGGTTCGCCGCCGGTGAGGATTTTCAGCTGATTGGCCGTGGCGGCCTGCTGGACCAGGATCGACTGGCCATTATTGACGTTGGCTGCCTGGCATTGAGCCAGTAGATCGGTCAGTTTCTCGCTCTGTTCCAGCAATTGATCGCCGATGCTCGACTGGCTGGCAAGTTGCTCCAGGCCACTGCGATCGGCCGGCAGATTGAGGCTGACGAGGATTTCACTGCGCTTGCGGCCATGCTGTTCAAGCAGAATGATCATTGCCTGCTTCTGCGCCAGAATATCTTCGAGCAGCGGCATGTCGCGACCGTGCAAGGCGAGGGACTCGGTTTGCAGTAACTCCAGCAAGCGTTGCGCTGGAGCAAAGTCGTCGGTGATCAGTTGCAGTAAATTAGTGTCGTGCATGGCTGGCCTTGGGGTTTAAGCGTCCAAAAGCCTGGCGCAGGCCGTGGCCTAGCGCTGGGCTTCGAAGTTGAGCAGTTTGCTGGCTACACGGTTGCTGTCGACTTTATAGCTGCCATCGGCAATCGCTGCTTTCAACTCGGCCACGCGGGCGTTGTCGACGGCAGGCTGATCGCGCAGCTTGTCAGTGACCTTCTGCAACTGTTGAGCCTCATTGCTGAGGTGTACCGATTCCCCGCTTTTGACGGTACTGGCCTGTTCGGCCGGGGTATTCAGCGGCGCGGATGTGCCGGTTTCGGCGGTTTCCTTCGCGGTGCTGGTACGCGTACTACCGGTAAGTGACGAGGAGCTGTTCAAACGGCTGAAATCGATGACCATGGTAAAAAACCTCTGGGTATTTGGACGCTTGCCATGTTTTCGGCTCTCCCTGCGAAAACTTTAGGCCCATTTATCAATGAGCTTGCATGCGCCAGCGCTTGTCCTGCCTGCGGCACAGTTTAGGGAACAGCCGGGCGGCGCGCCATCTTTCACCAGCAGATTGTTCTACATGGCAACTTCCACCTGGCCCGGCGCGATGACTTGCGCCTTGATGACCCGCTGGGAGTTGAGGTTTTTCACACGAATCTGTTCACGCAGGCCGCCGTTGGACAGGGCTTCACCCGGCATACGCACACTGAGCGTACCACTGCGGGCGATAATCACCACTTGGTCGCCCTTGCTGATGACTTCCGCCTGTTCGAGATGGACCAGCGTCAGGACCTGATTGGCGACCGTTGGTCGGGTAAGTTTCTGCCCCACGGCTTGTTCCAGGGTGGTGAAATAACCCTGGTTGATCAGGCTGATGTCTCGCTCGCGCAACATGACATCGCCGGGCTCGATGACCCCGGCGCGTTTGAGCGGCCGGGTGGTGGTGACAACGTCCCGAAACAGGCGGACTTGAGCGGGCACGAAGACTGTCCAGGGGGATGTGCTGTCGCAGCGGACCTTGACCGTGACCCGGCCGATCGGGGTCGCCGGGCTCTCCAGGGTGGCTGTCAATTCCTTGTCGCACATGGGCATGCGCAGTCGCGGATCGAGCTGGTTGACTTCGATTTCGTAGCGTCCTTCCGTTTGACTGGTAGCCAAATAGTCTTCTACGGTGAATTCAAGAAAGCCCTGAGTGACGCCGATAAGCATGTCAGGCAAGGTAACCGCGTCAGCAAGGGCAGGGCTGCCAGCGTTGAACAGGCAGGCGGCCGACATTGCGCAAAGCAATTTGCGGGTAATTGATGTCAGGCGTCGGAAAAATGTCGGTTCTGTGTTCATAAGAGTTAAAAAGCAAGCGCCGTGCCGTTTAGCAATAAATGTGCGTCGCAACACACTTAAGCGTTGGTGTAGGAGTCAGTGCATGGCTGGTGTAATGGATTCAGTAAACCAGCGCACGCAACTGGTTGGGCAGAATCGCCTTGAGCTGTTGTTGTTCCGTCTCGACGGCCAGCAGCTGTATGGGATCAACGTGTTCAAGGTTCGGGAAGTGCTGCAATGCCCCAAACTGACCCTGATGCCCAAGTCCAGTCCTGTCGTGTGCGGTGTGGCAAATATCCGGGGGGCGACCATTCCGATTCTTGATCTGGCGATGGCGACCGGCTCGGGCGCACTTAAAGATCAAAGCAATCCCTTCGTGATCATCACGGAGTACAACACCAAGACCCAGGGATTCCTGGTGCGATCGGTAGAGCGCATCGTCAACATGAACTGGGAGGAGATTCATCCGCCACCCAAGGGCACGGGACGCGATCATTACCTGACGGCTGTGACTCGGGTCGACAATCAGTTAGTCGAAATCATCGACGTCGAGAAAGTGCTGGCGGAAGTGGCGCCGACACCGGAAGCGATTTCGGTCGGCGTGGTGGATGTCGAAACCCAGCACAAGGCGCTGTCCTTGCGGGTATTGACGGTCGATGACTCGTCGGTGGCGCGCAAGCAGGTGACCCGTTGCCTGCAAACGGTCGGCGTTGAAGTGGTGGCATTGAACGACGGCAGGCAAGCGCTGGATTACTTGCGCAAGCTGGTCGATGAGGGCAAGAAGCCGGAAGAAGAGTTCCTGATGATGATTTCCGACATCGAGATGCCGGAAATGGACGGGTACACCCTGACGGCCGAGATCCGCAACGACCCGCGCATGCAAAAGCTACATATCATCCTGCATACTTCGTTGTCGGGTGTATTCAATCAGGCAATGGTCAAGAAGGTCGGCGCGGACGACTTCCTGGCAAAATTCCGTCCTGATGACCTGGCATCCCGGGTAGTCGACCGGATCAAAGCAGCAGATATCAGCTAGGGGCCTTCTGCCCCTGGTGGTTAACACGATTTAAGAGGCGGCATCTTTGTCTACGGGTAATTTGGATTTCGAACAGTTCCGGGTATTCCTGGAAAAAGCCTGTGGCATTTTGCTCGGTGAAAACAAGCAGTACCTGGTCTCGAGCCGTCTCAACAAGCTGATGGAGCAGCAAGGCATCAAATCCCTGGGTGAGCTGGTTCAGCGCATCCAGACCCAGCCGCGCAGCGGTTTGCGCGAGATGGTGGTGGATGCCATGACCACCAACGAAACCCTGTGGTTTCGCGACACCTATCCGTTTGAAGTCTTGAAGAACAAGGTGTTGCCCGAAGCGATCAAGGCGGCCCCCGGTCAGCGCTTGCGGATCTGGTCGGCGGCGTGCTCGTCGGGTCAGGAACCGTATTCGCTGTCGATGTCGATCGATGAGTTCGAGCGCGTCAACATGGGCCAGTTGAAGATGGGCGCGCAAATCGTCGCGACCGACTTGTCCGGCACCATGCTGACCAACTGCAAGACCGGCGAGTACGACAGCCTGGCCATCGGCCGTGGTCTGTCGCCCGAGCGTCTTCAGCGTTACTTCGACCCCAAAGGGCCGGGGCGCTGGGCGATCAAGGCGCCGATCAAGAGTCGCGTGGAGTTTCGCTCGTTCAACCTGCTGGACAGCTACGCGGCCCTGGGCAAGTTCGACATCGTGTTCTGCCGCAACGTGCTGATCTACTTCTCCGCCGAGGTGAAGAAAGACATCCTGTTGCGTATTCACAGCACGCTCAAGCCAGGCGGTTATCTGTTCCTCGGCGCCTCCGAAGCGCTGAACGGTTTGCCGGATCATTACCAGATGGTCCAGTGCAGCCCGGGGATCATTTACCAGGCGAAGTGATTCGTTGGCCGCATCAAAAAACGGGAGTCCTCAGGGGCTCCCGTTTTTTTTTGCCCGATGATTGCCCTGACATCACCACGATCCCCCTGTGTGCGAGCCTGCTCGCGATAGCGGTGTAACAGAAACATGGATGTTGGCTGACACGACGCCATCGCGAGCAGGCTCGCCCACAGGGGAGGGTGGTGTTCTTTAGAGGGTGATAAGCGGCAGAAAAGCGGCAGGCGGCGGAAATCGGTTGCCGCTTTTCTGGCATTGCCGCCTTGCCACTGCCGGCAAAGCCCCGGTTTCCGGGGTTTTTTGAATTGGCACGCCACTTGCTATGTCTCTGTTACGAAAAATCAGGTCACCCGAAGGTTTCCCGACATGAGCATCAGCTTCGATAAAGCGCTCGGTATCCATGAACAAGCCCTGGGCTTCCGCGCTCAGCGTGCCGAAGTCCTGGCCAACAACATCGCCAACGCCGATACCCCGAACTACAAGGCTCGGGACCTGGAGTTCTCCAAAGTGCTCGCCGCACAGAACGAGAAAACCAAGGGTGGTACGTTTGCCTTGAACATGACCAACAACCGCCATATCGAGGCCGAAGGCCTGGGCAATGGCGACGAGTCGCTGATGTATCGCACGCCGATGCAGCCGTCGATCGACCAGAACACCGTGGACGCCCAACTGGAACAGTCGAACTACGCGGAAAACGCCGTCGGCTTCCAGGCCAGCTTCACCCTGCTCAACAGCAAATTCAAAGGGCTGATGTCAGCCCTGCGCGGAGAGTAAGTCATGTCCCTATCCAGTGTTTTCAACATTGCCGGTAGCGGCATGAGCGCGCAGACCACGCGCTTGAACACCGTGGCCTCGAACATCGCCAACGCCGAAACCGTCTCGTCGAGCATCGACCAGACCTATCGCGCCCGTCACCCGGTGTTCGCCACCATGTTCCAGGGCGGCCAGAGCGGCGGCAGCGATTCGCTGTTCCAGAACCAGGACGCCGCCGGCCAAGGCGTGCAAGTGCTGGGCGTGGTCGAAGACCAGAGCAACCTTGACGCGCGTTACGAGCCGAACCATCCGGCCGCCGATGCCAAGGGCTACGTCTACTACCCGAACGTCAATGTCGTCGAAGAAATGGCCGACATGATTTCCGCCAGTCGCTCGTTTCAGACCAACGCTGAAATGATGAACACCGCCAAAACCATGATGCAGAAGGTCCTGACCCTCGGTCAGTGATAAGGGGCGACTCAGATGAGTGTTACCGATACCACCAGCGGCGTGAACATCAAGGACGTCTTGGCCAACTCTTCGGTCAAGACCAATAACACCAGCAGCGACGGCCTGGCCTCGGCCACCAACAGCGCCACCGGCAAGAAGGCGTTGGGCAAGGACGCGTTCCTGCAATTGCTGGTTACCCAGCTGAAGAACCAGAACCCGCTCGAGCCGCAGGACAATGGTGACTTCGTGGCTCAGTTGGCACAGTTCAGTAGCCTGGAAGGTATCACCACGCTGAACGATACGGTCAGCGGCATTGCCGGCAACTACAACTCGTCGCAAGCGCTGCAAGCATCTTCGCTGGTGGGCCGCTCGGTGGTCGCGCAGACCGACACAGCGGTGGTCGATACCTCCAAGAGCTTCAACGGCACGGCCGTGGTTCCGGCATCGGTGGATCCGGTGACGATCAAGATCACCGACGCCGATGGCAAAGTGATTCGCACCATCGACATGGGCAGCCAGCAGGCCGGCAACGCCAGCTTCATCTGGGACGGCAAGAACGATGCGGGCGAAGTGGCCAAGGCGGGCACGTACAAATTTGCCGCCACCGCGACTTACGACAGTAAGGCGACCGCGCTGGTGACCTACCTGCCGGCCACCGTCAACAGCGTGACCATCAGCCAGACCGGCGGTGAGTTGATGCTGAACCTCGCAGGCCTGGGCAGTATCGCCCTGTCCAAAGTACAGACCATTGGTATATAGAGCCGACTAACACGGCACAAAGGAGTGGAATATGTCTTTCAATATCGGCCTTAGCGGTCTCTATGCAGCCAACAAACAACTGGACGTGACCGGCAACAACATCGCCAACGTCGCGACCACCGGTTTCAAATCGTCCCGTGCAGAATTCGAAGACGTGTACTCGGCCACTCGCCTGGGTACCGGCAGCAAGACCGTCGGCAACGGCGTGCGTCTGGCCAACGTTTCCCAGCAGTTCGGCCAGGGCGACGTGAACAACACCGGCAACGTGCTGGACATGGGCATCCAGGGCAGCGGTTTCTTCATCCTCAGCGACAACGGTTCCCTGAGCTACACCCGTGCCGGTGCGTTCAAGACTGACGCCGAAAACTACGTGGTCGACAACAACGGCAACCGCCTGCAAGGTTACGGCGTTGATGACAACGGCAAGATCATCAATGGCGTGCTGACCGACCTGAAAATCGACACCTCGAGCCTGTCGCCCAAGGCCACCACTCGCGTCGACCAGACGATTAACCTGAACTCCTCGGAAACCCTGCCGACCGTTACGCCGTTCAACCCGGCCGAGCCATTGAGCTACAACAAGCCGATCTCCACGCATATCTATGACAGCCAGGGTAACCAGCACAACCTGGACCAGTACTACGTGAAAACCGGTACCAACGACTGGACCGTGTACACCTACGTGGACGGTCGTTCGCCTTCCAATCCGGCCGCCGAGCCACCGGTGCCAGTGACGGCCAACGTGACCTTCAACTCTGACGGTACTGTCAACACCATGACCGGCAGTCCTGGCTTTGCTGTGACCGGTAAAGTCTTCCAGTTGACCGGTTGGGTGCCGGGCGTGGTGACCAATGCCAGCGTGACGCCGAAAGTCTGGGGGCCTAACGGTTCGGTTGCGGCCACTGGCGGCCTGTCCTTCGACATGACCAAGACCACCTCTTACAATTCGCCGACTGCTCGTACCCAGCAATTTCAGGACGGCTACGCCACTGGCCAGATTTCCAGCCTGACCATCGACGAAACCGGTGTCATGACAGCTAACTTCAGCAACCAGCAAACCAAGGCCATCGGCCAGGTGGCGGTCGCGAGCTTCGCCAACGAGCAAGGCCTGCAGCCCATCGGTGGTACGCGCTGGAAAGAAACCTTCGCCTCGGGCGAGGCGGGTGTCGATGCTCCGAAAACCGGTACGCTGGGTGCGGTGGTGTCCAACTCCCTGGAAGAGTCCAACGTCAACCTGACCAACGAACTGGTCGATTTGATCAAGGCGCAGAGCAACTACCAGGCAAACGCCAAGACCATCTCCACTCAGAGCACCATCATGCAGACCATCATTCAGATGACCTGATGCTGGTTCGCGCTGAATAAAGAGCCCCTCGTGAGAGGGGCTTTTTTTATGGGCGGGATTTGTCTCAGGCACTGGCATTCTGGTTGTCTGTGCTGGCCTCATCGCGAGCAGGCTCGCTCCTACAAAGGATCTTCAGTGCGGCGCCTGTCCAGTTCAGGAGCGAGCCTGCTCGCGAAGGCGTCAGCCCGGTCACCACTTTCCTTGGGGCAAAAGAAAACCCCCGACAATCCAGAGGACTGATCGGGGGTTATCCAGACGAGCGCCTTGCGGCGCTCACCGGCTCAGCTTATTGGCAAGCTTCGCAATCCGGCTCGTCGATGGCGCAAGCCTTCGGCACTGGAGCAGGGCCGGCTGGCGCTGCCAGGACCGAATCTTCACCGTGGTTGCCGCCGCTGGAAACAGCGTTCAGCTTGCCGGTGTTGATGGTCGACTTCTCGGTGCTGGTTGCGGCCAGGGCACGGAGGTAGTAAGTGGTTTTCAGACCACGGTACCAGGCCATGCGGTAGGTCACGTCCAGCTTCTTGCCCGAAGCGCCAGCGATGTACAGGTTCAGCGACTGAGCCTGGTCGATCCACTTCTGACGACGGCTTGCCGCGTCAACGATCCACTTGGTGTCCACTTCGAACGCGGTCGCGTAGAGCTCTTTGAGTTCTTGCGGGATGCGCTCGATCTGTTGCACCGAACCGTCGTAGTACTTCAGGTCGTTGATCATGACCGAGTCCCACAGACCGCGAGCCTTCAGGTCGCGAACCAGGTACGGGTTGATCACGGTGAATTCGCCCGACAGGTTCGATTTCACGTAGAGGTTCTGGTAGGTCGGTTCGATCGACTGCGATACGCCGGTGATGTTGGCGATGGTCGCGGTCGGTGCGATGGCCATGATGTTGGAGTTACGAATGCCTTTCTGCACACGGGCACGAACCGGTGCCCAGTCCAGGGATTCGTTCAGGTCAACGTCGATGTACTTCTGGCCTCGTTGCTCGATCAGGATCTGTTGCGAATCCAGCGGCAGGATGCCTTTGGACCACAGCGAACCCTGGAACGTCTCGTAGGCGCCGCGCTCGTCGGCCAGGTCGCAGGAAGCCTGGATCGCGTAGTAGCTGACCGCTTCCATCGACTTGTCGGCGAATTCGACGGCCGCGTCGGAACCGTAAGGAATGTGCTGCAGGTACAAAGCGTCCTGGAAGCCCATGATGCCCAGTCCGACCGGACGGTGCTTGAAGTTGGAGTTCTTCGCTTGTGGCACCGAGTAGTAGTTGATGTCGATTACGTTATCGAGCATGCGAACGGCGGTGTTCACGGTGCGTTCCAGCTTGGCGGTGTCCAGCTTGCCGTTGACGATGTGGTTCGGCAGGTTGATCGAGCCCAGGTTGCAAACGGCGATCTCGTCCTTGTTGGTGTTCAAGGTGATCTCGGTGCACAGGTTCGAGCTGTGAACCACGCCGACGTGCTGCTGCGGGCTGCGCAGATTGCACGGGTCTTTGAAGGTCAGCCATGGGTGGCCGGTTTCAAACAGCATGGACAGCATTTTGCGCCACAGGTCTTTGGCCTGGATGGTCTTGAACAGCTTGACCTTGCCCGGGTACTCGGTCAGGGCTTCGTAGTACTCGTAACGCTCTTCGAAAGCCTTGCCGGTCAGGTCGTGCAGGTCCGGTACTTCGGACGGCGAGAACAGGGTCCACTTGCCGTCATCGAAGACGCGCTTCATGAACAGGTCAGGGATCCAGTTGGCGGTGTTCATGTCGTGGGTACGACGACGATCATCACCGGTGTTCTTGCGCAGCTCGATGAACTCTTCGATGTCCATGTGCCAGGTTTCCAGGTAGGCACAGACAGCGCCTTTGCGCTTGCCACCCTGGTTAACGGCAACGGCAGTGTCGTTCACGACTTTCAGGAACGGGACAACGCCCTGGGATTTGCCGTTGGTGCCCTTGATGTACGAGCCCAATGCACGAACCGGCGTCCAGTCGTTGCCCAGGCCGCCTGCGAATTTCGACAACATGGCGTTGTCGTGGATCGCGTGGTAGATGCCCGACAGGTCATCCGGCACGGTGGTCAGGTAGCAGCTGGACAGCTGTGGACGCAGGGTACCGGCGTTGAACAGGGTCGGGGTCGACGACATGTAGTCGAAGGACGACAGCAGGTTGTAGAACTCGATGGCACGGTCTTCTTTCTGCTTCTCTTCAATCGCCAGGCCCATGGCCACGCGCATGAAGAAGATTTGCGGCAGTTCGAAGCGGATACCGTCCTTGTGGATGAAGTAACGGTCGTACAGGGTTTGCAGGCCCAGGTAAGTGAACTGCTGATCGCGCTCGTGGTTGATCGCCTTGCCGAGTTTTTCCAGGTCAAAGGTGGCCAGGACCGGGTTCAGCAATTCGAATTCGATACCCTTGGCGATGTACGCAGGCAAGGCCTTGGCGTACAGGTCGACCATCTCGTGGTGGGTCGCGCTTTCGGCGACTTCCAGGAAGCTCAGGCCTTCGGCACGCAGGGTGTCCATCAGCAGGCGAGCGGTCACGAACGAGTAGTTCGGCTCACGCTCGACCAGGGTACGGGCGGTCATCACCAGGGCGGTGTTGACGTCGGTCAGGGCCACGCCGTCGTACAGGTTCTTCAGGGTTTCGCGCTGGATCAGGTCGCCGTCGACTTCTTCCAGGCCTTCGCACGCTTCGGTGACGATGGTGTTCAGGCGGCCCATGTCCAGAGGCGCAAATGAGCCATCGGCGCGGGTGATGCGGATCGACGGGTGAGCGTTGACCGCTTCTTCGGCCGGTGCGTGGGCAGCGCGTTCTTTCGAACGACCGTCACGGTAGATCACGTAGTCGCGGGCCACTTTCTGCTCGCCGGCACGCATCAGGGCCAGTTCGACCTGGTCCTGGATTTCTTCGATGTGGATGGTGCCGCCCGAAGGCATGCGACGCTTGAAGGTTGCGGTGACTTGTTCGGTCAGGCGCGCAACGGTGTCATGGATTCGCGACGAGGCGGCAGCGGTGCCGCCCTCAACTGCGAGAAACGCTTTGGTGATCGCGACGGTGATCTTGTCATCGGTATAAGGAACGACAGTGCCGTTACGCTTGATCACGCGCAGTTGGCCAGGCGCGGTGGCGGACAGATCCGAAGTCGAATCAGCGGCCTGCGGCAAGGTGCCCTGCGGGTTCTCGCGAGTTGTGTCGGTTTGCATGGGGGAGTGTCTCCACATTCTCTATGTTTGTTTGAGCACCTTCATGGTGCCCACCGTTCTGTCCTGAAGCACTACAACCGAGGGGCCTCGGGCATAACAACTTCGGGACAGTAGGAAAAGGCTAATGATGCCGCTTCCTTGCCGAAGTCTTTGGTCTCGAGCCAGGGCCCGAAACCGGATTCCATTCAGGGTGACAGTAATGACTGCAACACCCGTACCGTTCCGGCTGTTCTGGCCTCAAAAAACGGTGCCATCCGCAGGTGCGGTTTGGGCTTTCAAATTCACGCTTGGTTCAACCGGAAACAGCAATAAAGCGCTTGAGTTTCTGGTCTGAAATGTGGTTAGGCTTTTTATGCCAAAACCCTACATGTAGGGTTTTTTTGGCGCCGGGCTACAAGATAATGCGTTTTGGAGGGTGTTGCAACGTACTACCTGTGGATAAACCTGTGCGTAAATTGTGTGTGAAAGAAGGAACAGGCGTGTAGGCCGCGACCTAGCGGGAGCGAACCGTTTTTCACTGATTTTCAGCGATTGAAAACAGTCATTCGGATTTTTAAGGGCGCGAACCCTATCACAAAAATCCGGGTTGTCCGAACGCATTTGCCGGCTTGTGTTCTCGGCGTTCGGCGTTTATACAATCGGCCAGTGTGTATGCATTCTTATCCTCCCCAATCATTACAAAAAGACGGGCGGATCCTTCCTTATAAGTGTTGTTGGCAAGCAGAGGTCACCGTGGAGCAAGAAGCCTGGCAGATATTGATTGTGGAGGACGACCAGCGTCTGGCCGAACTGACCCGCGATTACCTGGAAGCCAATGGCCTGCGCGTATCGATCGAGGGCAATGGCGCCCTGGCCGCGGCCCGCATCATTAATGAAAAGCCGGACCTGGTGATCCTCGACCTGATGCTGCCGGGCGAAGATGGCCTGAGCATCTGCCGCAAGGTCCGCAATAAATATGACGGCCCGATCCTGATGCTCACCGCCCGCACCGACGATACCGATCAGATTCTTGGCCTGGACCTGGGGGCCGACGATTACGTGTGCAAGCCAGTGCGTCCGCGCCTGCTGCTGGCGCGCATCCAGGCGCTGTTGCGCCGCAGTGAAGCCCCTGAGGTGGCCCCGGAAAAACAACGACGCCTGCAGTTCGGCCCGCTGGTGGTGGACAACGCATTGCGCGAGGCCTGGCTGAATGACAACGGCATCGAGCTGACCAGCGCCGAATTCGATCTGCTGTGGCTGCTGGTGGCCAACGCCGGGCGCATCCTGTCCCGGGAAGAAATTTTCACCGCCCTGCGCGGCATCGGCTATGACGGCCAGGATCGCTCCATCGACGTGCGCATCTCGCGCATCCGTCCCAAAATCGGCGACGATCCGGAGCATCCACGACTGATCAAGACCATCCGCAGCAAAGGGTATCTGTTCGTTCCGGAAGCCTGCACCCTGTGAACTCGATCTTCCTGCGCATCTACGGCGGCATGTGTGCGGCGCTGATTCTGGTCGCGGTGCTCGGCGTACTGGCCTTGCACCTGCTCAACCAGGTGCGCAGTGAGCAATACCGCGAACGCCTGGCCCACGGCACCTTCTCGCTGATGGCCGACAACCTGCAACCGATGAACGAAACCGAACGCCACCGGGCCTTGCTGGTGTGGGAGCGTTTGCTGGGGATTCCGTTGGCGCTGAAGACCTTCGCCCAGACCGACCTCGACCTGACGCAGCGTACCCGCGTGCTGCGCGGCCAGGCGCTGGTGGAACAGACCGGTCCGCATGCAGCGAAGGTGTATCGGCTGGTCAGCGACAAGGAGCAGTTGGTTTTGACGGGAGAAGTCCAGCAGATCAGCGAGCAACTGGCGCGAGCGACTATCTATCTGCTGGCCGACGAACTGGTGCGCGTGCCGGTGGCTGAGCAGCCCAAGCGCCTGGCGCAATTGAAACAAGACAAAGGCTTCGGTTTCGACTTGCGCCTGGTCACCGTCGACCAGGCGGACATGGACGAGGACCAGAGCCGCCGGATCTCCGAAGGCGACACGGTGATGGCATTGGGCAAGGGCGGTGACTCGATCCGAGTGTTTGCCGGCATGGTCGGCACGCCGTGGGTCCTGGAAATTGGCCCGCTGTACCAGATGAATCCTTATCCGCCCGAATGGTTGGTGCTGATCGCGGCCCTTGGTTTGAGCCTGATCGGCTTGATCGTCTATCTATTGGTGCGACAACTTGAGCGTCGCTTGCGTGGTCTCGAAGCCGCTGCCACGCGTATTGCCAAGGGCAGCCTGGAAACCCGCGTGCCGGCGCGCGGCGCGGATTCGGTGGGGCGGCTGGCCTCGGCGTTCAATGGCATGGCCGAGCACTTGCAACAGTTGTTGGCGATCCAGCGTGAACTGGTGCGCGCGGTGTCCCACGAATTGCGCACCCCGGTGGCGCGCCTGCGTTTTGGCCTGGAGATGATCGGCTCGGCCACCACGCCACAGGCCCTGGAGAAATACCGCGAAGGCATGGACCACGACATCGAGGACCTCGACAAGCTGGTGGACGAAATGCTGACCTACGCGCGTTTGGAGCAGGGCTCGCCCGCGTTGAATTTCCAGCGGATCGATCTGGATGCGTTGGTCAATCAAGTGATCGAGGAATTGGCACCGCTACGCGCCGACGTCACCGTGCAGCGCGGGTTGTGCCTGTCCGCCGCCGATTGCGACGATGCCTGGGTCGAGGCCGAGCCGCGCTATTTACACCGGGCGATCCAGAACCTGGTGAGCAATGCCATGCGCCATGCCTCGTCGCGGGTGACGGTCAGTTATCAGGTGGGGCAGCAGCGTTGCCGGGTGGACATCGAAGATGACGGGCCGGGCGTGCCAGAGTCGGCGTGGGAAAAAATCTTCACGCCGTTCCTGCGCCTTGATGACAGCCGTACCCGGGCATCGGGCGGGCATGGCTTGGGACTGTCCATTGTGCGGCGGATTATCCATTGGCATGACGGGCGGGCGTTGATCAGCAAGAGCAAGAGTCTGGGCGGGGCGTGCTTCAGCCTGAGTTGGCCGAGGAATCAGGAGAAGCGGTGAGATTTGCGGCGTCTGTACTGGCCTCATCGTCGGAACGCCGCCCGGAGCAGGCTCACTCCTACAATGGATCTGTGCGACACCGAAGATCCTCTGTAGGAGTGAGCCTGCTCGCGATGAGGCCCGAGCCAACACCAAAAATCCTCAGGCCTTGATGCTGACCAGACTCAACAACTGCCCATCCACCACCCCAAACTGCGCATCCAGCTCAGTGCCATTGCGCCACTCGCTGGACAGATCTGTCAGCAATCGCAGCCGCACCTCACCGCTCTCGCTCCACTCCAGCACTTCCGCATGTTCAAAATAAAACCGCTGCTGAACAATCGGATACAGCGCCTTGAACAGACTCTCCTTCACCGAAAACGTCAGCGTGACCAGCATCGCCAACTGATCACGATGGCCTGCGGCCATGCGCTGCAATTCCGCCGGGGTAAGGATTTCCCCGGCCAGGCGTTCGGCACGTTCAGGGTTTAGCAGGTTTTCCAGGTCCATCCCCAATCCACGCCAGTGGGTCTTGTTCGCGACAATCGCCGCGGCCCGGCCGGTGCTGTGGGTGATTGAGCCGCTGATATGCGCAGGCCAGACCGGCGCCCGGTCTTCACCGATGGCCGGGCTGAAACTCAGCCCTTCCAGCTTCTGCAACGCCGCCCGGGCACAGACCCGACCGGCCAGAAACTCGGCCTGACGCTTGGCAACCGAGCGCTGGATGCTCGCTGGCGGCTCGATGGCGCTGCGCTTGAAATCATCGAGGGCCAGTTGCGAGGTATCGAAGTGCGTGCTCAACAGCACCGTATCAGGCAGCACAAACGGCAGCGGCCAATGGGCATCGAGCGGGGTGCAGCAGACGGGCAGGGCGGGGGTGGAATTCATGTCGCGCATTTTGCCGGGTTGCCTTCGGGCTGGGTAGCCCTGACGTAGACCGCGTTTTCGTTCTTCGCGGGCAAGCCTCGCTCCTACAGGTTTGAGCCGATCACGAAATGGCGGAACGACACAAGCCCTGTAGGAGCGAGGCTTGCCCGCGAAGGCCACGCCTCGATCTTCTGCTTAACCGAAGATTTTTTTGAAGAACGCCTGCATATCCGCCCAGGATTTTTCATCCGCCGCCTTGCTGTACCCGATATCCGGCCCACCATGATCGCCATGGCCCAACCGATCCGCATCTGGATTGCTGAACCCATGCTTGGCGCCCTCAAGGCTGACGAATTGATAGTCGGCCCCGGCCTTGTCCATCTCAGCCTTGAACGCCGCGACGTTGTCCGCCGTCACCATGCTGTCCAGCGCACCATGCTCCACCAGGATTTTCGCTTTCACGCTGCCCGGTGTTGCGGGCGTTTTGGTCGCCAGCGCCCCGTGGAAACTCACCACGCCCGCCAGCGGAACGCCTTGACGCGCTGCATTCAGCACCACGGCACCGCCGAAGCAGTAACCGATGGCAGCGACTTTATCCGGATGGGTCTGTGGCTGTTTCTTCAGCAAATCGAGCCCGGCCTGGAAGCGGGCGCTGGACGCGGCACTGTCTTTCAACGCCGCTTGCATGAAGGCCATGGCGTCCTTGGGATGCTCGGTGTTCTTGCCATCGCCATACATATCAATGGCCAGCGCGCTGTAACCCAGTCCGGCCAAATCACGGGCGCGGCGCTTGGTGTAATCGTTGAGGCCCCACCATTCATGCACCACCACCACGCCCGGACGTTGACCTTTAATAGCATCGTCGTAAGCGTAATAGCCGATCAGCTTCGTGCCATCGGGGCTCTGATAGGGGATCTCCTGAGTCTTGATCTCGGCGTGGCTGAGCCCGCTCAAGGCCAGTAATACGAGGGCGAGGAACACGCGCATGGTCGGATCTCCTGCATAAAAGTCATCAAAACAGCCGGGTGGAGTTGATTCAGCTTAGGTTCAGAGTGCGTTCAGGGGGAGTTCAGGGGTGGGTGCGTAACCTTGCCCCGTACCCAAAAAGCAAATAGCGCATGAGGAAATTCCCCAATGACTCACTTCAAAAAACTGCTTCTGGCTTTCACCGTCATGGGCGCAAGCACCGCGGCTTTCGCTTCCAACGATAATTTCGCCAGCCTTACTCTTGGACAGACCAGCGACAAAGTCAAAAAGTCCCACGCCCTGAACGACAACCTCAACCACCCGAACGCCGACGGCGTGATCGGCAAGGACACCACCTGGGGTGTGCGTCTGGGCCAGCAAAACAGCGAGGGCCGCTACTACGCCACTTACGACAACGTGTCGGGTTCGCACAATGGCATTAAACTGCGTCAGGAAAACCTGTTGGGCAGCTACGATCTGTTCTACCCGGTAGGCGCCAGCACCAAATTGTTCGGCGGTGCCACGGCCGGCCTGACCAAAATGACCCAGGAGTCCCCAGGGTTCAGCCGCGACAGCAACATCGGCTACGCCATTGGCGGCCAGGTTGGCGTGTTGCAGCAAGTGTCGCAAAACACCTCGGTCGAACTGGGTTACCGTTACCTGCGCAGCAACGCCAGCACCGAGATGAGCGAGCGCGGTGGCAGCAAGCAGGGTTCGCTGGACCTGACCAGCAGCGCCCAGACCTACCTGTCGGCGAACTACGCTTTCTGATAAGTGCAATCCCTGTAGGGGTGAGCCTGCTCGCGATAGCGGCGTGTCAGTCGACATCAATGTCGAATGTGCTGGCGCCATCGCGAGCAGGCTCGCTCCTACAGGGTTCTGCGGTGTGACTGAGAGCTGTGCTGCTGGAGATAACGATTTGCCTAGGAGAGCGTTATGAAACTGCTGGTCGTCGAAGATGAAGCGCTGTTGCGCCATCACCTGCAAACCCGCCTGACGGACAGCGGCCATGTGGTCGAGTCCGTGGCCAACGCCGAAGAGGCGTTGTACCAGACCGAGCAGTTCAACCATGACCTGGCGGTGATCGACCTCGGCCTGCCGGGCATGAGCGGGCTCGACCTGATCCGTCATCTGCGCTCGCGTGGCAAGGCCTTCCCGATCCTGATCCTCACGGCGCGTGGCAACTGGCAAGACAAGGTCGAAGGCCTCGCCGCCGGCGCCGACGATTACGTGGTCAAGCCGTTCCAGTTCGAAGAGCTCGATGCGCGCCTGAATGCCTTGCTGCGCCGCTCCAGCGGTTTCACCCAGTCGACCATCGTCGCCGGGCCGCTGCTGCTCGACCTCAATCGCAAACAAGCGTCCCTCGATGAACAACCGCTGGCGCTGACCGCCTACGAGTACCGAATCCTCGAGTACCTGATGCGGCATCACCAGCAAGTGGTGGCCAAGGACCGCTTGATGGAGCAGCTCTATCCGGATGACGACGAGCGCGATCCGAACGTCATCGAAGTGCTGGTCGGCCGTCTGCGGCGCAAACTCGAAGGCCCGGCAGGTTTCAAACCGATCGACACTGTGCGTGGCCTCGGCTACCTGTTCAATGAGCGCTGCACTTGATTCGCTCCCTTCGTGTCCGCTTGATGCTGGCCGCCGCCACCCTGGCGGTGCTGTTCATGCTGGCGTTGCTGCCAGCGATGCAGGGCGCGTTCAGCCTGGCGTTGCAGGATTCCATCGAGCAACGCCTGGCGTCGGACGTAAACACGTTGATTTCCGCCGCGCGGGTGGAAAACAACGCCCTGCAGATGCCGGCGCAGTTGCCCGATGAGCGCTTCAACCTGACTGACAGCCGCTTGCTCGGTTACATCTATGACCGCGAAGGTCATTTGGTCTGGCGCTCGAAGGCCACCGGCGAAGAGAAGATCAACTACAAACCGCGTTACGACGGACGCGGCAACGAATTCGCGCGCATTCGCGAGGCCGATGGTCAGGAATTCTTCGTCTACGACGTCGAAGTCAAACTGCTCAGCGGCAAAAGCGCGGCATTCAGCATCGTCGCCCTGCAACCGGTGCACGAGTACGAAGTCACCCTCGAAGGCCTGCGCGAAAACCTCTACCTCGGTTTCGGTGCCGCGTTGCTGGTGCTGCTGGCGCTGCTGTGGATCGGCCTGACCTGGGGTTTGCAGGCCTTGCGTCGGCTCAGTCAGGAGCTGGACGAAATCGAAAGCGGCGCCCGCGAAAGCCTCAGCGAACAACACCCGCGTGAGCTGCTGCGCCTGACCGGCTCCCTCAACCGCTTGCTGCACAGCGAACGCGAGCAGCGCAGCCGCTACCGCGATTCCCTCGACGACCTGGCCCACAGCCTGAAAACCCCGCTGACCGTGCTGCAAGGCGTCAGCGAAGACATGGCCCAGCGCCCGGAAAACCGAGATCAGGCCTGGTTGCTGCAAACCCAGATCGAGCGCATGAGCCAGCAGATCGGCTATCAACTGCAACGCGCCAGCCTGCGTAAAAGTGGGCTGGTACGCCACCAGGTGCGCCTGCAGCCGGTGCTGCAAAGTCTGTGCGACACGCTGGACAAGGTCTATCGCGACAAGCGCGTGCGCGTTGCTTTCAACCTGCCGGAGCCGTGTTACGTGCCGATCGAACAGGGCGCGCTGCTGGAGATGATGGGCAACCTGCTGGAAAACGCCTATCGCCTGTGCCTGAGCGAAGTGCGCATCAGCGTGCGCGAAACCCTGAGCGGGGTCGAGTTGTGCGTTGAAGACGACGGGCCGGGCGTGCCGCCGGATCAGCGGGCGCGGATTCTGCAACGGGGCGAGCGGCTGGATCGCCAGCACCCGGGGCAGGGGATCGGGTTGGCGGTGGTCAAGGACATTATCGAGAGCTACAACGCGAAGCTGACGCTTGGGGATTCGCCGATGGGCGGGGCGGCGTTCCGGATTCATTTTCCGGTGGTTTGATCGAGGGGTTGGCGGTGTTTTTTCGGGCCTCATCGCGAGCAGGCTCGCTCCTACAATTGAATCTGCGGCGCTCGCGAAAAGTGCATGCTCCGCAGATCCCCTGTAGGAGCGAGCCTGCTCGCGATGAGGCGAGCCCCTACAACGCAAATCCCACAGATTTTCTGCAATAAACAGCGCTGTTTAAAACACATCTCCAGACACTCACGCAGCCTACACATCCTTGCGCCGCTGCCTACGACTGCGCCAGAATCCGCCGGCTTGTGCGCCTGGGACGTGGGTTCTATCGTTTGCGGGTCGCTGACGAATCAGCGATCGGGTTTAGCGATCCGATCCCCTACACAGACGCAAAAGCGCCCAAGTTCGATTGCAGTTTTCAGTGCCTGCAATTCGCATAATGGTGGCTGTGCGTGGGAGACCTTCGAGGTCTACCCGGGGTTTCTGTGACCCGGATCGCTAACCTGCGTACAGCCGCCACCTTTACTTGTTTAGCGATAAGTCGTGGCGGCTCAACCAACCACGGAGCTTCACATGTTCAAAATTACGCCCAACCCACCCGAAACCGACGACGTTTCGCCCTACGATTCCACCGACCCCAAAAAACTCAACGAAGCCGCCGACCGCGCCCTCGATTACTACTTCAAACCGGTCATTCCCAAAGACACCCCGCGCAAACCCAGCACCATTTATTCCGTGGTCCCTGATACCGATGACGAAACACTGCTGGTCAACGCCTGTGAATCCATGGCGTCGGCGAGCGTAATGCTGAGTAATTTTGCAGGGTTGATGGAGGGGCCGCATCGCAACACCGTGCTGGGGATTCAGCAGGTGGTGATGCTGGGAGAGCTGGCGGTGAATCGGATGCTGGACAGGCTAGATCCGCCGTAGTCGTTTAGTCAGGTAGACCGCGTCATCGTTCATCGCGAGCAGGCTCGCTCCCACAGGAGATCTTCAGTGAATGCATCATTTGCGTTCACACCGATCACCTGTAGGAGCGAGCCTGCTCGCGATGAGGCCGGCCAATTCAACGCAGATTCAGTTCTCTTGCGCGCGATAGGCGCCCGGCGTCAACCCGGTCCATTTCTTGAACGCCCGATGAAACGCCGAAGGCTCGGAAAACCCCAATTGCTCGGCAATCTGCTGTAACGACAGATCTGCTCGCCCCAGGTGATAAATCGCAATGTCCCGGCGCAACTGATCCTTCAATTCCTGAAAACTCGACCCTTCTTCGCGCAAGTGCCGACGCAACGTCTGCGGGCTGATGTGCAGGTGCGCAGCCACCGCTTCCAGGTCCGGCCAGCGTGCACTGTCGCGGCTGAGCAAGCGGCGCAACTGGCTGCTCAGACTGTCGCCGTCATCCGGGCGCGAGAGCAGGTCGGCGGGAGAATGTTGGAGGAAATGCTTGAGCGTGCGCTCGTCCTGCAACAACGGCATGTGCAGGTAGCGGCTGTGAAACAGCAAACTGCTCTGCTCCGTGGAAAACTCCATGGGGCAGGGGAACAGCAAATCGTATTCGGCGCCGTGTTCGGGCTTTGGATAACTGAACGTCGCCTGCTCCAGCCGAATGCGCTGGCCGATCAGCCAACTGCCAAGCCGGTGCCAGACCATCAGTTGGCTTTCGGTGAGGAAATGATCAGGGTCCTGGAACTTCGAATCGTCGAGGCTCAGGCGGACCCATTCGTCTTCGCGGGTCAGGGTCAGGCGCGGACCGTCAGGGAATAGGCTGTAAAACAATAAGCCGCGATGCAGCGCCTTATCGAGGTTGCGGCAGTGAATCACGGCGTGGCACATCATTGCGAAGGTCCCGGTTTTACTGGGCGTCGGCCCGAAACCGAGGTATTCGTCGTCGAGGGCTTGCCACAACGCCTGGATCAATCGCGTGAACTGCTCCGGCGCAATTCGCGCCCGTGGCTCATCCAGCAACTCGGGGCTGATGCCGAGTTGTTGCAGCAGATTTGAATAGTCATAACCCAACCGACGCGCGCCCCCTAATGCGGCACGGGCGAAATGACTGGCGATGGTGCGTTCACGCATGGCAGGCAGGTCCGACCCAATGAACGACGGATGGTAGCTGTCGACCCTCGTTATGAACAGGCGGATATCCGCCAAATTGTAGGACGAGACCTGGTCGATGGGCGGAAATCCGCCACATTGTGGTAACCCGTCAGTGGCAAGGCTGGACCTGTAACCCTTGATGTCAAAAGGCATGCAGGCATTTTTTTAAAGGTGGCACGGGCCTTGCGATACAACAAGCAGATGCCTGCCGTTGCGCAGCTCGACAAAACAAATCCCTCCAGTGCAGGAGGGTTCGCAATTGAAGTGTCTTGGGCAACAGACGGATGTTGTCACGGGGCACTCTTGAGGAACTTTGCAATGACGACTCGTCAGCCACTGTATAAATCCCTGTACTTCCAGGTGATCGTTGCTATCGCCATCGGCATCCTGCTCGGTCACTTCTATCCGCAGACCGGTGTGGCCCTCAAGCCACTGGGTGACGGGTTCATCAAACTGATCAAAATGGTCATCGCGCCAATCATCTTCTGTACGGTCGTCAGCGGTATCGCCGGCATGCAGAACATGAAATCGGTCGGCAAGACCGGTGGCTATGCGCTGCTGTACTTCGAAATCGTCTCCACCATTGCCTTGCTGATCGGTCTGGTCGTGGTCAACGTCGTGCAACCGGGCGCCGGCATGCACATCGATGTGACCACTCTGGACACCAGCAAAATCGCTGGTTTCATCTCGGCCGGTAAAGACCAGAGCATCGTTGCCTTTATCCTCAATGTGATCCCGAACACCATCGTCGGCGCCTTCGCCAACGGCGACATCCTGCAAGTGCTGATGTTCTCGGTGATCTTCGGTTTCGCCCTGCATCGCCTGGGTGCCTACGGCAAGCCGGTTCTGGACTTCATCGATCGCTTTGCCCACGTGATGTTCAACATCATCAACATGATCATGAAGCTCGCTCCAGTCGGCGCGTTCGGTGCGATGGCCTTCACCATCGGTGCCTACGGTGTTGGCTCGCTGGTGCAACTCGGTCAGCTGATGATCTGCTTCTACATCACCTGCATCCTGTTTGTGGTTGTTGTCCTGGGCGCCATCTGCCGCGCGCATGGTTTCAGCGTTATCAAACTGATTCGCTACATCCGTGAAGAACTGCTGATTGTGCTGGGTACTTCCTCTTCGGAATCCGCTCTGCCTCGCATGCTGATCAAAATGGAACGCCTGGGTGCACAGAAGTCCGTTGTCGGCCTCGTAATCCCGACTGGCTACTCGTTCAACCTCGACGGTACTTCTATCTACCTGACCATGGCGGCTGTGTTTATCGCTCAGGCGACTGATACCCCGATGGACCTGACTCACCAGATCACCTTGCTGCTGGTGCTGCTGTTGTCCTCCAAAGGTGCAGCGGGTGTGACTGGTAGTGGCTTTATCGTCTTGGCGGCTACCCTGTCGGCTGTAGGTACTCTGCCGGTGGCCGGCCTGGCGCTGATCCTCGGTATCGATCGCTTCATGTCTGAAGCCCGCGCCCTGACCAACCTCGTTGGTAATGCTGTTGCGACCCTGGTCGTGGCCAAGTGGGTCAAAGAGCTGGACGAAGACAAGCTGCAAATCGAGCTGGCTTCCGGCGGTCGCGGTATCTCCGACACCCGTGAAGAAGACGACCTGGGCGTGGCCGAAGGCCCAACCCCAAGCAGCGTCAAGTAAGACTGGCCGCATTGAAAAACCCGCTTCGGCGGGTTTTTTCTTGCCCGGGATTTGAGCGCAACGGTCACAGCTGCTGACACTTCAGGTGATTGCTGCAATGCGTTTGCCTGCCTAGGCTGAAGGCATCGTTCACGGAGGTCGCTCATGCCCGGTCCACTGGCATCACTCAAAGTTCTGGATTTCTCGACGCTGCTGCCGGGGCCGTTTGCCTCGTTGTTGCTGGCGGACATGGGCGCGCAAGTCCTGCGCATCGAATCGCCGACCCGTATGGATTTGCTCCGGGTGTTGCCGCCGCACGATCACGGGGTGTCGGCCAGCCACGCCTACCTCAACCGCAACAAGCGCAGCCTGGCGCTGGACCTCAAGCAGCCCGAGGCGCTGGAGGTGATCAAGCAATTGCTGGCGGATCACGACATCGTGCTGGAACAGTTCCGCCCCGGTGTGATGGAACGCCTGGGCCTGGGTTATGACGCGTTGAAGGCGATCAATCCGCGGCTGATCTACGTGTCGATTACCGGTTATGGCCAGAGCGGCCCCTACAAGGACCGCGCCGGTCACGACATCAACTACCTGGCGCTGGCGGGGCTGGCGAGCTACACCGGCCGCACCGAGAGCGGGCCGCTGCCATTGGGCATGCAGGTGGCAGATGTCGCCGGCGGCTCGTTGCACGGAGTGATCGGGTTGCTGGCGGCGGTGATCGCTCGCCAGCACAGCGGGGTGGGGCAGCATCTGGATGTGAGCATGACCGACTGCGCCTTCAGCCTGAACGCCATGGCCGGCGCCGGGTACCTGGCCTGTGGTGTCGAGCCGGGCAGGGAGGATCAGATGCTCAATGGCGGCAGCTTCTACGACTACTACCGTTCGCGGGACGGGCGCTGGTTATCGGTGGGCAGTCTGGAACCGGCCTTCATGCAGCAACTGTGCAGCGCGCTGGGGCGGCCGGAGCTGGCGGCCAAGGGCCTGTCGCCCAAACCCGCCGAGCAACAGGTACTGAAGAACGAGTTGAAAGCCGAATTCGAGAAACATGACTTTGCGCAACTGTGCGAGTTGTTTGCCGGGCTCGATGCGTGTGTCGAGCCGGTGCTGAGTTTGGCCGAGGCGGTGCAGCATCCGCAGTTGCAGGCGCGGGAGTTGGTGACGCAGGTGCCGCGGGGGGACGGTTCTGCGCAGGCGCAGATGGCGTGCCCGTTGAAATTCTCAGAGGGATTGCCGGAGCCGCGGCATATCGGCGCGGTGTTGGGACAGCATACGGATCAGGTGTTGGGGGAGTTGGGGATGAGTGCTGAGCGGATTGCAGAATTGCGCCGTGCCAAGGTGATTCTCTAGCGTCTGTACCGGCCTCTTCGCGGGCAAGCCTCGCTCCCACAGGATCTGTGTCGTTCACAAAGCTTGTGCTCGAAATCAATACCTGTGGGAGCGGGCTTGTCCGCGATGAGGCCAGACCAGACTCCACAAATCTGACTACTCGACCCGCATCTCCCCACTGAACACCAACGTGCTGCGGCACCGCCGGCACAAATACCGCCGCCCTTGCCGTACCAGGCCATGGCGCTGGGCCGAAAACGGGAAATCGCTGTCGACGCACGGGCATTTGTAGATGTAGCGCGTCACGCTGCGGCGTTTGACGTCGTAGGTGTGGCAGCGATTGGGCGGCAGTTCGTACACGCCGCGCATGATCAATTGCCACTCTTCACCGTGCGGCTGAATGCGGTCGCCGAACAGTTGATGGGCGATCAGGTGCGCGACTTCGTGGGCCACGGTCTGCTTGAGGAAGTCTTCAGTGTTTTCCCGGTACAGCTGCGGATTGAAGCGCAGCAGGTTCTCGTGCAAATGCGCGACACCGGCTTTTTGACCGCGCAGCTTGAGGCTCACCACGGGGCGTTTGAAAGTTCGTTTGAAAAAGGATTCGGCCAGCTGATAACAGTCTTCGACGCGGGTATTGAGTTGCTCGGGCATGCTTGATGGATCTCCAGAGACGTCGAGTATGCCGCAACCCCGGGGCCTTGCGAATCGCCGAGGCGCCGAATGGTCGTTACCCCTCACACATTAGAAGGCCGCCTTGCGGCGGCCTGTGTTGGCAGATCTTGTTTTTGGGTGGTGAGTTGCTAATTGGTGTAGACCGGCCCCACGCCGAGTCCCCAGACAATCACTGTAAACGCCATGATGGCGACCAGCACCACCAGGCCTACGGCAAGTACCGAACTGGAAAACAGAAAGCCCTCGTCTGATGGAATGTTCATGAAAGTGGGTAGCCCCACATACAGCAAGTACACCGTGTAGCAGATGGCCGCCGTTCCGACGATCATCCCCAGCCACATATGTGGGTACAGCGCCGCCAGACCGCCGATGAACAGCGGGGTCGCGGTATAGGTCGCAAATGCAACGCAGCGTGCCAGGCTTGGATTGGCGTCATAAGTACGGGCCATCCAGTGGATGAATGCGCCCATGACCGCGACGCCGCCGAGCATCGCCAGGTACGACATGATCGTCATCCATAGCGCGCTTTCCTGGGTCAACATGACCGGCGCTCGATTGCCGATGACCCAGCCGACCTGAGTGGTGCCGATAAACGCCGACACAGCGGGAATTGCCGCCAGAATCAGCGTGTGAGTCAGGTACATGTGGCTGATGCTTTCCTCTTGGTCGCCACGAATTTCTTTCCATTCCTGGTCGGGGTGGGTGAAGAGCCCCACTACGTGATGGATCATGCCAGTCACTCCTCTTGTTTTTACCGTCGCCCCCCAGTGGAGCGCCTACAGGCCAAAGTGGCCAAGTAAGTAAAAGGTCTGGATATGTATGCGACCTTATGTCGCAGTATAGAAAGGTCTTCACGGCGCAGGTTGTAGGGCGTTAGAGCAAATTGCGCTGTAAACCCTGCTGTTAATCGCCGTAGGGTCTTGCGCGACCTATGTGGCGAGGGATCTTGCTCCCGTTCGGCTGCGCAGCAGTCGCAAAAACGGCCGACGGGGTTTGACTGACCCGATGGTGCAGGATGGTTTTGGGGCCGCTGCGCGACCCGGCGGGAGTAAGCTCCCTCGCCACAGGGGTATGCTCAGCTCAGATAAAGTGCAGTCGCCAGGCACTTCGCCGACGATGGGTTTTTGCGTAAAATGCCGGCCTTTCGTCACACCTTACGGATCTCGCGTCATGGGCACTCTCACGGTCAACCAGAACAAACTGCAAAAGCGCCTTCGCCGTCAGGCGGGTGAGGCTGTTGCCGATTTCAACATGATTGAAGACGGCGACAAGGTCATGGTCTGCCTGTCCGGTGGCAAGGACAGCTACACCATGCTCGACGTGCTCTTGCACTTGCAGAAGGTCGCTCCGATCAAGTTCGAGATCGTGGCCGTGAACATGGACCAGAAACAGCCAGGCTTCCCTGAACACGTGTTGCCGGCCTATCTGAAAACGCTGGGCATCGAGTACCACATTGTCGAGAAAGACACTTACTCGGTGGTCAAGGAGCTGATCCCGGAAGGCAAGACCACCTGCTCGTTGTGCTCGCGCCTGCGTCGCGGCACGCTCTACACCTTTGCCGACGAAATCGGCGCGACCAAAATGGCCCTCGGTCACCACCGCGACGACATCGTCGAGACGTTCTTCCTTAATATGTTCTTCAACGGTTCGCTCAAGGCCATGCCGCCGAAGCTGCGCGCCGACGACGGCCGCAATGTGGTGATCCGGCCACTGGCCTACTGCAAAGAAAAAGACATTCAGGCCTACTCGGACTTCAAGCAATTCCCGATCATCCCGTGCAACCTCTGCGGCTCCCAGGAAAACCTGCAACGTCAGGTGGTCAAGGACATGCTGCAAGAGTGGGAACGCAAGACCCCGGGCCGCACCGAAAGCATTTTCCGCAGCTTGCAGAACGTGCAACCGTCGCAACTGGCGGACCGTAACCTGTTCGACTTCACCAGCCTCAAGATCGACGAAACCGCCGCTTCGCGGTTCGTCAACGTGGTCAACCTCTAATCAGAAACTGTAGGAGTGAGCCTGCTCGCGATTGCGTCGTGTCAGTCGACATCAACGTTGAATGACACACCGCTATCGCGAGCAGGCTCACTCCTGCAATTGTTTTTGTTTCAACCTCCAGGAGAGGGCATGCGCGATTACAAGTGGCTGCACGAATACTGTCTGAATCGCTTCGGTTCAGCAGCTGAACTGGAAGCCCATCTGCCCGTTCCCAAGACCCCGGCGCAACTGCGCAAGATCAGCGACGATCGTTATCTCTCGACCATGGCCCTGCGCGTGTTTCGCGCCGGCCTCAAACACAGTCTTGTGGACGCCAAGTGGCCGTCGTTCGAAGAAGTGTTCTTCAAGTTCGACCCGGAAAAGGTGGTGCTGATGAGCGCCGAACACCTTGAGCGCCTGATGCAGGACGCGCGGATCATCCGTCACCTGGGCAAGCTCAAGAGCGTGCCGCGCAATGCGCAGTTCGTGCTGGACGTGGCGCATGAGAAGGGCAGCTTCGGCGCATTGATCGCCGATTGGCCGGTGACGGACATCGTCGGGCTGTGGACGTACCTGAAAAAGCGCGGCCATCAATTGGGCGGGTTGTCGGCGCCGCGTTTCTTGCGCATGGTCGGCAAGGATACGTTTGTGCCGAGCTATGACGTGGTGGCGGGGCTGAACGCGCAGAAGATTGTCGACAAGGTGCCGACCAGCCAGCGGGACCTGGCGTTGGTGCAGGATGTGTTCAATCAGTGGCATGAACAGAGTGGCGGCCGGCCGATGAGCCAGATTTCGATGATGCTGGCGTACACCGTCAATCATTAAGACCGAGTCGTGGCCTTCGCGAGCAAGCTTTGCTCCTACAGGTGCGGTGCAGCCCTTGTAGGAGCGAGGCTTGCCCGCGGGCGTCAGATCAGGCGGCGGAGATCTCGCCTTCACCCGCCAACTTGCGATTCAACTGAAACCGCCACCGCACATACAACAGCGCCGAGCAAAACACCGCCAGGCTCGCGCCCATTTCCAGCAAGCCAAACAGCTGCCGATTGGGGTCATACGCGGCCAGTGCGCCCTTGATGAAATACAGATTCACCACAAAGCACATCCACGAATGCCCGCGTGCGCTGCCGATGATCATCCCCGGTGCGAGCAATAGCAGGGGCACCAGTTCGATCAGCAAAATCACCCACGGCCGGGCGCCGTGCAGGTCGGCAAATACCAGATAATAGGCGCACAGCAGCCCCACCAGCCCGAAAAAGCACAGCAGGCTGATCGCGCGCATCGCCCGGACCCGCGGTTCGAGCCATTCGATCGAGGGCAGAATCTTCGGCTTTTTCGCCACGTCAGTTCCCCAGTTTCTGCGCAGTCTTCGCCAGACGCAGGCCCAAGGCCCGGCATAGCGCGACTTCATGTTCGTTCAAACCGCTTTTGCCATCCGCCCCGGCGTGATGACTGGCGCCATACGGCGTGCCGCCGCCCCGGGTTTCCAGCAGGGCCGATTCGCTATACGGCAGGCCGGTAATCAGCATGCCGTGGTGCAGCAACGGCAACATCATCGACAGCAGCGTGGTTTCCTGACCACCGTGCAGGCTTGCGGTGGAGGTGAATACCCCGGCCGGTTTGCCCACCAGCGCCCCCGTCAGCCAAAGATTGCTGGTGCCGTCGAGGAAGTACTTGAGCGGCGCGGCCATGTTGCCGAACCGGGTCGGACTGCCCATGGCCAGGCCCGCGCAGTGCTTCAGGTCGTCGAGGCTGGCGTACAGCGCGCCTTCATCGGGGATGTCCGGCGACACGGCTTCGCATTCGGTGGAGATCGGCGGCACGGTGCGCAAGCGCGCTTCCATCCCGGCCTGCTCGACGCCACGGGCAATTTGCCGGGCCATTTCATTGGTCGAACCGCTGCGGCTGTAATACAGAACCAGAATGTAAGGCGCGCTCACGGCAGCAACTCCAGCACATTCTCCGGCGGACGGCCGATGATGGCTTTGTCGCCGACTTCCAGAATCGGTCGCTCCATGAGTTTCGGGTTGACGGCGATGGCGGCGATCAATTGCTCCTCGCTCAAACTGCTGTCGGCCAGGTTGAGAGTCTTGTATTCGTCCTCGCCGGTGCGCAGCAGTTGCCGGGCGCTGATGCCGAGTTTGGTCAGCAGGCTCTGGATTTGCGCGGCGTCCAGCGGCGTTTCCAGGTAGCGGATCACGGTCGGGGTCAGGCCACGGGCTTCCAGCAGTTCGAGCGCACCGCGGGATTTCGAGCAGCGCGGGTTGTGATAAAGCGTCAGATCGGTCATGTGCGGGTCGCATCTTGCGTAAGGTGGCGGCTATTCTAACTGTGCAGCGCGTAATCCAGAACCTCGGGAGGCGATGGGTCGCAGGCGCATTCAATTTTGAACAAGGATTACGACATGACAAGACGACTGGCAGCAGCATTGGCGATCATCGGTGCGTTGATGCTGGGGGGCTGTGGCAACGACTATGGCATCGACCAGAACGGCCAGAAAGTCGCCGCCGAACGTCTGGACAACCAATGGGTGGTGCTCAACTACTGGGCGGAATGGTGCGGCCCGTGCCGTACCGAGATCCCGGAGTTGAATACGCTGGCGGATCAGTTGAAGGACAAGAAGATAGGTGTGTTCGGGGTCAATTTCGACAATGTGCAGGGGGAAGAGCTGAAAAGCGCCAGCGAGAAACTGGGGATCAAGTTCACCGTGCTGGCGTCGGACCCGGCGGATCTTTTCGAGTTGCCGCGCAGCGAAGCGTTGCCGGTGACCTACATCATCGATAACAAGGGCAAGGTACGCGAGCAGTTGATGGGCGAGCAGACGGCGGCGGGGGTGATGGCCAAGCTTGAGGCGTTGCAAGCGGTCAAGTGACTGCGCATGGATCTTGTGGCGAGGGAGCTTGCTCCCTCGCCACAGGTATTCACTTGGCCACAGCTCGGGGTTATCAACCCTCTTCAAGCCACCAACGCAACGGCTTGCCTTCGGCCGGCCAGAAGCGCATCTGTTCGATCGGCGAAACATCCCAGCGCTGCACATTTTCCAGGGCCTGCATGAAGCGCTTTTCCTGCTCCATCACGGCTGGTGCGCACATTTTGCGGGTGCTGCCGATTTTGCCGAAGCTCAGCTTGTCGCCTTCGAGCGTGTACGGCGCAAACCAGTGGTTGCAGCCGCCATTGCCGTAAGCCCGACCGTCTTCACCGAGGGTGATGGTCAGGTGGCTGTAATCCATCAGTGGACGTTCGCCGATCCATTCCAGGATGTAGCTGCGATTTTGTTGTAATTTCACCGGCTCGGCGGCGCAGCCCAGCAGGCTGGCACCAACCAGGGCGGTCAGGGCGAGGCGTTTCATCACGCGGGCTCCTGGCAGGTCGGGCACAGGTGCTTCTCGCCAACGGTGGTCCAGCCCAGCTCGGCAATCCGCGCAGTGGCGGCAGGTTTTTCTGCCTTGTTGCCCAGTTTGGCATCGACCGCAAACTCAAAGCTCAGCTCTTTGGCGCAGCTGTCGCAGTTGACTTTCCAGGTGTGGATCGCCAATTCGCCGAACACCGGACCACTGGCCACTGCGACCCATTGGCCGGGCGGGTTGATCAAGTGGCGAACCGTTTCCACAGTCAGGCGCATGGACAGGTCCTTGGCACCTTTGAGGGTCACGACCAGCACGTCGTTATTACGAATCGAGCCGCCGTTGCCGGTGACTTGATAACGCCCCGGCACAAGGGCGCGGCATTCGGTGAGGGTGTGTTGCGGGTTCATCAGGCTATAGCGGAAATCGTGTTCGACCATGGGTCCTCCAAATATGCGCGGTATGCTATCACGGGCCTGCTCGCAGCATGGCGCGCGCAGATGACCTTCGATCTGGTTCAAATCACCGGTCGACTCATGGCACACTGCCGCTTTTGCATTTCTAAGGAACGGACATGGCGTTAATCGAATGTTATGAGTGCAAGCAACGCATCAGCTCCACGGCGCCTGCTTGCATTCATTGCGGTGCACCGGCGGGAACGGTGCAAGCGGCCACTTCGACGGCAGCGCCTGTGCAGGCACCCCTTTCTTTCGGGCGTTTACCGGAGGATGAGAAAGTGGCCAGGGTGACCCCGGCCGCATTCGGGCGTAAACGCAAAACCGCAGCCCCAATCGAGATGGCGGCGTCGATGCCCGCCTCCAACGGCGTGCGTCCGGTGGAACTGTGGCTGAAGCTGATGATTTTCTTTCTGCCGCCGTTTTTTGTCTGGTTCCTGCTGCGTCGCGGGCATTCCGTGGGGCAACGCTTGCTGGGTTTCGGCTGGCTGGGCCTGATGATTCTCTTGTCCAAGGCCTGACCGGCTCAGCCCTCGACCTGATTCTGCGGCGTGCCAGCGGCCCATGCTGCGATGTTCTGCAGGGTGGTCGTGGCAATTGCGTCCAGCGCTTCGCGCGTCAGGAAGGCCTGGTGCGCGGTGATGATCACGTTCGGAAAGGTCAGCAGCCGCGCCAGCACATCGTCCTGCAGCGGCAGGTCGGAGCGGTCCTCGAAGAACAGCTGCGCTTCCTCTTCATAGACATCCAGCCCCAGATACCCCAATTGGCCGTCCTTCAGTGCATCAATCAGCGCCGGCGTGTCCACCAGGCCGCCGCGTCCGGTGTTGATCAACATCGCGCCGGGCTGCAAGTGCGCCAGTGATTCACGGTTGATCAAGTGTTTGCTCTGCTCATTGAGCGGGCAGTGCAGGCTGATGATCTGCGACTCGGCCAGCAATTGCGGCAAGCTCAGGTAGCGGGCGCCGAGGGCTTCGACCTGCGGATTGGGGTAGGGGTCGTAGGCCAGCAACCGGCAACCGAAACCGTTCATGATTTTCGCGAAGGTTGCGCCGATCTGCCCGGTGCCGACCACGCCGACCGTCTTGCCCACCAAATCGAAACCGGTCAGGCCGTGCAGGCTGAAATCCCCTTCGCGGGTACGGTTGTAGGCACGGTGCAGGCGGCGGTTGAGCGCCAGGATCAGCGCCACCGCGTGCTCGGCCACCGCGTGCGGCGAGTATGCCGGGACCCGCACAATTGACAGCCCTAAACGCTTCGCCGCCGCGAGATCGACATGGTTGTAACCGGCCGAGCGCAGGGCGATCAAGCGTGTGCCGCCCGCTGCCAGACGTTCCAGCACCGGCGCGCTCAAGTCATCATTGATGAACGCGCAGACCACCTCGTGATGCTCCGCCAGCGCCACCGTATCGAGGCTCAGCCGCGCCGATTGAAAGTGCAGCTCGATACCGGCAGGGAGCTCGGTGCCGAGAAAACTGTCACGGTCGTAGGTCTGGCTGCTGAAAAGAATCGTGCGCATACGGTCCTCCTGATATTTTTCGAGTCCTGTGTGGCCGCGCACCGTTCCATTGTGCGAACGGCTGTGGCGAGGGGCTCCCACACCTGGAATGATGCCGCGACGAACAGAACCCGGTGAGCTTAGCGCCGATGCTGGCCGGCGCCATTGCGCTGTATCAAGCGTTTATCCGGGCATGGGCGGCCAGGCGGTTGATCGCACGGTCGAGTTCTTCCAGGGCGCCGGGGGCTTTGGGGTCCTGTTGCTTGAGCAGGGTTTCGCTGCGCTGGCAGGCGGCACGCAGTTGCGGGACGCCGCAATAACGAGTCGCGCCGTGCAGGCGGTGGACGCGCTCGATCAAGGCGTTGTTGTCATTGGTTTCCCGGGCCAGGCGAATGGCCTCGCGATCAGCTTCCAGGGAGGCCAGCAACATCGCCAGCATGTCCGCGGCCAGATCGGCCTTGCCGGCGGCCAGGCGCAAGCCTTCGTCGTGGTCGAGCACCTGCAATTCATGGGCGCCGCCATGGCTGTCGCTGGAGCGCTCCGGCCCGTGATTGCGCAACGCCAGGCCTGTCCACTTCAACACCACCTGGGCCAGTTGCCGTTCGCTGATCGGTTTGGTCAGGTAGTCGTCCATGCCGCTTTGCAGCAGCGCGCGTTTTTCGTTGGCCATGGCGTGGGCGGTGAGGGCGACGATCGGCAGCGGCGTGCAATGCCGCTCGCTTTCCCACTGACGAATCGCCTCAGTGCTTTGACGTCCGTCCATGCCGGGCATTTGCACGTCCATCAACACCAGGTCAAAAGTCTCGCTTTGCACTGCTTTGACTGCCGCGTAACCGCTTTCGACCGCGAGCACCTTGGCACCCATGTCTTCGAGCAGGGTTTGCACCAGCAACAAGTTGGCCGGGTTGTCGTCGACGCACAGCACCTTCGGTGCGCGGCTCGATACCGGTTCGCCGGGCTCGCTGCGCTGCTGGCGCGGGTTGACCAGATCGGACAAAGCCCGACGCAACTTGCGGGTGCAGGCCGGTTTGGCCTGAAGCTGACTGTGCGGGTTGGGCACCGAGAGGTGGAACAGCGTCTGTTCGGTGGTCGGGCACAGCACCAACACTTTGCAGCCCAGGTGTTCGAGATCCCAGATGTGCTGGTTGAGGCGCTCCGGTGGCATGTCGTTGCTGGTGATGCCGAGCACCGCCAGATCGATCGCCTGATCGGTCTGATGCGCGCCGGTCACGCCATTGGTCAGGCTTTCCAGGGTATTGAACGGCGTGACGGCCAGGCCGCAATCTTCCAGCTGATGCTGCAAGGCCTGACGGGCCAGTTCATGGTTTTCCAGCACCGCCACGCGGCGCCCGAGCAGCGGCGGGCCGGGCAGGTCTTCGGCGTCGTCGCGGGTCTTGGGCAGGCTGAGGCTGATCCAGAATTCCGAACCTTCGCCCGGCGTACTGTCGACACCGATCTCGCCGCCCATCTGTTCGATCAGGCGCTTGGAAATCACCAGACCCAGGCCCGTGCCTCCTGGCTGTCGGGACAGCGAATTGTCAGCCTGGCTGAACGCCTGGAACAGCGCGCGCACATCCTGGTTCGACAGGCCGATGCCGGTGTCCTGAATGCTGATGCGCAGTTGCACGCTGTCTTCGTGTTCCTCTTCGAGCATGGCCCGGGCGACGATGGTGCCTTCGCGAGTGAACTTGATCGCGTTGCTCACCAGGTTGGTGAGGATCTGCTTGAGCCGAAGCGGATCGCCCACCAGCGACAACGGCGTGTCGCGATACACCAGGCTCACCAACTCAAGCTGTTTGGCATGGGCGGCCGGGGCGAGGATGGTCAGGGTGTCCTGCAGCAGGTCGCGCAGGTTGAACGGAATATTGTCGAGCACCAGTTTGCCGGCCTCGATTTTCGAGAAGTCGAGGATCTCGTTGATGATCCCCAGCAGGCTGTCGGCGGACTTTTCGATGGTGCCCAGGTAGTCGAGCTGACGCGGGGTCAGCTCGCTTTTTTGCAGCAGGTGCGTAAAGCCGAGAATGCCATTGAGCGGGGTGCGGATTTCATGGCTCATGTTGGCCAGGAACTCGGATTTGATCCGGCTCGCTTCCAGGGCTTCCTTGCGCGCCAGGTCCAGTTCGATGTTCTGGATCTCGATGGTTTCCAGGTTCTGGCGCACGTCTTCGGTGGCCTGGTCGACACTGTTCTGCAACTCTTCCTGCGCGTTTTGCAACGTGCCGGCCATGCGGTTGATGCCGGACGCGAGCTCATCCAGTTCCTGACTGCCAAGGGGTGGCAGACGGGTTTCCAGATGGCCGTCCTTGAGTTGCGCTACCGCCAGTTTGATCTGGCTGATCGGCCGGTTGATGGTCCGGCCCATGCGCAAGGCGAGCAGCGCTGCGCCGGCCAGGCCCGCGCCGATCAGCAGCAGGCTGGCGAACAGGCTGCGGTAACCGCGCAGCAGCATGCCGCTGTGGGACAGTTCGAGTTCGACCCAGCCCAACAGTCGGTCGGCTTCATCCGGTATCAGGTCGCCGGCAAGGTTGCGGTGCTTGCCAAAGACCGGCAGCAGATAGCGTGTCGCATCGTTGCCACTGTGGCGCAGCATTTTTGAGCCATTGCCCAACGGCGCCGGGTTGAGCATGGTCGGGCCGGCGTGGGCTACGGGCGTACGGTCGGCGGCGAGGAAGGTCACGGCGCGCACGTCCGGTGTTTCCAGCGACTGGGTGGCGATACGCTCCAGCAGCTCGTTGTCTTTGCGACCCATGGCCGGGGCCACCAAGGGCGCGAGCTGTTCGGCGATCATCTCACCGCGCTGCATCAGTTGGGTTTGCAGGTCGGATTGCTGCATCCAGGTGAAATAGCCACCCAGGATCAGCGCCATCAGGCTGGTCGGCAACAGGGTCAGCAACAGCACGCGGCCTTTAATTCCCAGTTTCTTGAGCACGCATCTCTCCTGCATCCAGCTATTGATTGACCTGCACGTGCGTCCGGCACGCGCCATCGGGCCAGTGTAGCGATTTGCAGGCAGGCAATCTTCGTAAAATTGATGTCGTCATTCGTCGGCCGGACCGGCGCTTTCGCGCCACGGGCAAACCTTGGGTTGCCCAACGTCAGGCAATCTTGAATAATCTCCAACTGAGAATTATTTGCAGATACTCATGACTCCCATCTCTGTTGGCCATCCTCGCATCCTGTCCATTGAAGACGATCTCGTGCTCGGCGCTTATGTGCACGAGCATCTGGGCCGGTGCGGTTTTCAGGTGACCTGGTGCCAGAACGGCCAGGAAGGCCTGGACATTGCCCGCCAGCAACCCTTCGACGTGGTGCTGATGGACATTTTGCTGCCAGGGCTGAACGGGTTGAACGTGCTGACGCAACTGCGCCAGAGCCATTCGACCCCGGTGGTGCTGATGTCGGCGCTGGGCGCCGAGGCGGATCGCATCAGCGGTTTTCGCCTGGGGGCCGATGATTACCTGCCAAAGCCTTTCAGCATGGCCGAGTTGCGTGTGCGCATCGAAGCGATCCTGCGCCGGGTGGCGCTCGACCGCCGGCCGGAGCCGGCAGCGGCGGGGTCCTCGGTCGACAGCCTGCGTTTCGATGACGAACTCTGTGACGTTTCCTATGGCGAGCTCGCCGCGGGCCTGACCCGCAGCGAGTATCGATTGCTGGACACCTTGAATCGCAATGGCGATGAAGTGCTGAGCAAAGCCTTCCTTTATCAGCACGTGCTGCAACGCGGTTTTGCCGCCCATGACCGCAGCCTCGACATGCACATCAGTCAGATCCGCCGCAAACTCAAAGGCATCGGCTACACCCAGCGGCAAGTGCGTACGGTCTGGGGCAAGGGTTACGTGTTGAGTGCCGGCGATGAAATGGTCTGACTTGCCGGGCCGACACTCGCTGTTCTGGAAACTGGCATGTCTGTTGGTGGCGTTCTGTCTGCTGATGATCTGGCTGAGCTGGTCCTGGGGGCGCTACATGGAGCAGCGAAACCAGTTTTTGTCGGATCAGGCCCGAGTCACGCTGACGGGGTATGCCGCCGAGGCCGAGCAGGCGTGGCGTTCGGAGCAGAGCGCGGGCGTCGATGCCTGGCTGCAAGGCATGAAACAGCGTGAAACAGGCTGGGTTGGCGTCATCAGCGGTGATTTGCAGTCCCTAAGCAGCCAGCCGCTCACTGACCAGGAAATCGAGCGACTGACTTTCCTGCGCGGCCTGGATTGGCCCATTCACAAGAAACGCCTGCCGTGGCTGCGCGTGCCGTTTCCCGGCGATTCGACGGCTGGCAGCCTGGTCATCGAACTGCCCCAGCGCTTCATGCCCGGCCAATACAGGCTGTTCTGGCGCGTGATCACCAACGGCATCATCCCGGGATTGTTCACGCTGTTGCTGTGCGTCGGCCTGTATCGGCTGCTGGTCGTACCGTTGAATCAATTGCGCGAGCAGGCCAATGCCTGGCGCGCCGACCAGTTGAATGTGCGTCTGTCGAGCAGCACCACCAAACGTTCGGATGAACTCGGAGAGCTGGGTCGGGCCTTCGATCACATGGCCGAGCGTCTGCAAAGTACTGTGGCCCTGCAGCAGCAATTGCTGCGCGACTTGTCCCACGAACTGCGTACGCCGCTGAGCCGTCTGCGGGTCGCCAGCGAAAGCGAGCAGGGGCTGGCGCAATTGCGCGAGCGCATCGGTCGGGAAGTCGATGGCATGCAGCGGCTGGTAGAAGACACTCTGCAACTGGCCTGGCTCGACACCGAGCGCGCCCCGTTGCCCGACGAAGCGATCCAGGTCCAGGCGCTGTGGGAAATGCTCACGGAAAACGCTTGTTATGAAAGTGCGTGGCCGGCGAGCCAGTTGCAGTGCGCGGTGGATTCGTCCTGTTGGGTTCGGGGCAATCTCAACACCTTGGCGCAGGCGCTGGAGAACATTCTGCGCAATGCCATTCGTCATTCGCCGAGTGGCGGTATCGTGCGTTTCGGCGGGGAACGTGACGGCGACTTCTGGCATTTGTGGCTGGAGGATGAGGGTGGAGGAGTGGCTGAGGCGGATCTGGAGCGGATCTTCTGTCCGTTCATTCGACTCGACGGCTCGCGGCCGGGGGATGGCGGATTCGGCTTGGGGTTGAGCATTGCGAGGAATGCGGTGAAACGTCAGGGCGGGAGTCTTTGGGCACAGAACACTGGGCGTGGGCTGCGGCTAAATATTCGGTTAGTGGCTGAGAGTGATGGCGTCAGTGACGACGCCATCGCGAGCAGGCTCGCTCCCACAGTGGATCTTTGCCGACCACAAATCGTCTGATCAACCCCGCACCCTGTGGGAGCGTAACGCTGAAACAGCCCCTTATTCCCATAAGCCATAAGCACCGCACTTTGCGTGATATGGCCTGCTCGCGTTTGCCGGTATGATAGGCGCCCCCGCAGTCTGGATTGCGAATACGCCATGACCTTGCAGTACCCAACCATCGCCGATTGCGTCGGCAACACCCCGCTGGTCCGTTTGCAGCGCCTGCCTGGCGCCACCAGCAATACCCTTTTGCTCAAGCTCGAAGGGAATAACCCGGCGGGTTCGGTCAAGGACCGGCCGGCGCTGTCGATGATTACCCGCGCTGAATTGCGTGGGCAGATCCACGCCGGCGATACGCTGATCGAAGCGACTTCGGGTAACACCGGTATCGCGCTGGCCATGGCTGCCGCGATCAAGGGTTACAAGATGATCCTGATCATGCCGGACAACTCCAGCGCCGAACGTAAGGCCGCGATGACGGCCTATGGCGCCGAGCTGATCCTGGTCACCCAGGAAGAAGGCATGGAAGGCGCGCGCGACCTCGCTCAGCGAATGGAAGCCGAAGGCCGTGGCAAGGTGCTGGATCAGTTCGCCAACGGCGATAACCCCGAAGCGCACTACACCACCACCGGCCCGGAAATCTGGCGCCAGACCGAGGGCACCATCACTCATTTCGTCAGTTCGATGGGCACCACCGGCACCATCATGGGTGTCTCGCGCTACTTGAAAGAGCAGAACGACAACGTGCAGATCATCGGCCTGCAACCGATGGAAGGCTCGGCGATTCCGGGTATCCGTCGCTGGCCGCAGGAATACCTGCCGAAGATTTATCAAGCCGATCGTGTCGACCGCATTGTCGACATGGCGCAAAGCGAAGCTGAAGACGTGACCCGTCGTCTGGCCCGCGAAGAAGGCATCTTCTGCGGCGTGTCCTCGGGCGGTGCGGTGGCAGCGATGCTGCGCCTGTCCCGGGAAGTTGAAAACGCGGTGATCGTCGCGATTATTTGCGACCGTGGCGACCGTTACTTGTCGACCGGCATTTTCGACGCGCCCAACTGATGGCCAAGCAAGAGAGAGGCCTGCGCTTCCAACCCACTGGCGGCAGCAAGGCCCCGCAAATTCCGACCGGCAAAAAGCAGCGCTTGAGCATCGAGCGCCTGGCCAATGACGGTCGCGGTATCGCGTTTTTCGAAGGTCGCACCTGGTTCGTCCTCGGCGCGCTGGCGGGCGAAGACGTCGAGGCGCGCGTGTTGGGTGCCCACGGCAAAGTGGTCGAGGCGCGCACCGAACGGGTGTTCCAGGCCAGCGAGTTGCGTCGTCCGGCGCCGTGCCCGCATGCCGGCCGCTGTGGCGGTTGCAGCGTGCAACATCTGCCGCACACTGAACAACTTGCCCTGAAACAGCGCATGCTCGCCGAACAACTGTCCAAGGTCGCCGGTGTCGAACCCCAAGAGTGGGCAGCGCCGTTGAGCGGTCCGGAATTCGGTTACCGCCGTCGCGCTCGAGTGGCGGTGCGTTGGGACATGAAAGCGAAGAAGCTCGAAGTCGGTTTCCGCGCGGCGGGCAGTCAGGACATCGTGGCCATCAACGAATGCCCGGTGTTGGTCCAGCCCTTGCAGCCGATCATGACCCGCTTGCCGGAAATGCTTCGACACTTGAGCAAACCTCAGGCGCTGGGGCATGTGGAATTGTTCAGCGGTTCGTCGTTGGCGGTGTTGCTGCGGCACATGGCGCCGCTGTCCGACGCCGACATGACGATCCTCAAGGATTTCTGCGCGTTCCATGAAGCCCAACTGTGGCTGCACGGAGACGGTGAACCGCAACCGGTCGAGACTGACCAGTCGTTGGGTTATCGACTTGAACAGTGGGACTTGAATCTGGCGTACCGACCGGGAGATTTCATCCAGGTCAACGCCGGGGTCAATGAAGCGATGATCGCCCAGGCGTTGGAGTGGCTGAAGCCGACAGCGGAGGAACGGGTTCTCGATCTATTCTGTGGGTTGGGTAACTTTGCCTTGCCGCTGGCCAAGGTCGTTCGCGAAGTGGTGGCAGTGGAAGGTGTGCAGGCGATGGTCGAGCGAGCAGCCGCGAATGCAGCTAGCAACAATCTTCATAATGCGACTTTTTTTCAGGCCGATTTATCCCAGCCTTTGACCGATGCCGAATGGGCGCGCGAAGGCTTTTGTGCGGTACTCTTGGACCCACCGCGTGACGGTGCTTTCGAGGTCGTGCGCAAGCTGGCGTCCCTGGGCGCCAAACGGTTGGTGTACGTATCGTGCAACCCGGCAACGCTGGCGCGCGATACGGTCGAATTGATCAAGCAGGGCTACCGGTTAAAACGTGCCGGGATTCTCGATATGTTTCCTCAGACGGCACATGTCGAGGCCATGGCGTTATTTGAAGCGAGCTAGGACGGCTCGTCTGGTCCGACTGGCCGCCCGTGCCGCTCTTGCAGTAGCCCCGTGAGGGCAATCGGGCAATGAAGGTCAGCGAATTGACGCATTGAATCTGCGTCGTAGGGAAGGTAAGCAAGATGGTACAGGTGAGAGCACACCAGCCGATCAACACTGACGGCAGTATCAATCTCGAGGCTTGGCTCGATCATGCGGTCAGTGTCGATCTGGCACTGGATCGCGAAGCCTTGAAGGAAGCGTGCGAGTTCGCTCGCGTGTCTGAACAACAGGCCAATGCGGCGAAGAATCTATGGTCCGAAGGGACCTCGAGTTTCCGCACCGGCCTTGAGATCGCCGAGATTCTCGCCGACCTCAAACTCGATCAGGATTCGTTGGTCGCGGCGGTCCTGTACCGCGGCGTGCGCGAAGGCCAGATCGAACTGCCGGCGGTCAGCCAGCGCTTCGGTCCGGTGGTCGCCAAACTCATCGACGGCGTGTTGCGCATGGCGGCGATCAGCGCCAGCCTGAGCCCCCGTCAATCGTTGGTGCTGGGCACCCAGGGCCAGGTCGAAAACCTGCGCAAAATGCTGGTGGCCATGGTCGACGACGTGCGCGTCGCGCTGATCAAACTGGCCGAGCGCACCTGCGCGATCCGTGCGGTGAAAACCGCCGACGACGAAAAGCGTAATCGCGTTGCCCGTGAAGTCTTCGACATCTACGCGCCGCTGGCTCACCGTCTCGGTATCGGTCATATCAAATGGGAACTGGAGGATTTGTCCTTCCGTTACCTTGAGCCCGATCAGTACAAGCAGATCGCCAAGTTGCTGCACGAGCGGCGTCTGGATCGCGAGCGTTTCATTGCCGATGTGATGAACCAGCTGAAAGTCGAGTTGCAGGCCACCGGCGTCGATGCCGACATCAGCGGCCGGGCCAAACACATCTATTCGATCTGGCGCAAAATGCAGCGCAAGGGGCTGGAGTTCAGCCAGATCTACGACGTGCGCGCCGTTCGTGTGCTGGTGCCGGAAATGCGCGACTGCTACACCGCGCTCGGCATCGTCCATACGTTGTGGCGGCACATCCCGAAGGAATTCGACGACTACATTGCCAACCCGAAAGAGAACGGCTACCGCTCGCTGCACACCGCGGTGATCGGCCCTGAGGGCAAGGTGCTGGAAGTGCAGATCCGCACCCACGCCATGCACGAAGAAGCCGAGCTGGGCGTTTGCGCGCACTGGCGCTACAAGGGCACCGACGTCAAATCCGGCTCCAACCACTACGAAGAGAAAATTTCCTGGCTGCGCCAGGTCCTCGAGTGGCATGAAGAATTGGGTGATATCGGCGGTCTGGCTGAACAGCTGCGGGTCGATATCGAGCCGGACCGGGTCTACATTTTCACCCCGGACGGTCACGCCATCGACCTGCCGAAGGGCGCGACCCCGCTGGACTTCGCCTACCGCGTGCACACCGAAATCGGTCACAACTGCCGTGGCGCGAAGATCAACGGGCGCATCGTACCGCTCAACTACAGCCTGCAAACCGGTGAACAGGTCGAGATCATCACCAGCAAGCACGGCACTCCGAGCCGCGACTGGCTGAACCCGAACCTGGGTTACATCACCACCTCGCGGGCACGGGCAAAGATCGTTCACTGGTTCAAGTTGCAGGCGCGTGATCAGAACGTCGCGGCCGGCAAAACCCTGCTCGAACGTGAGCTCAGTCGTCTCGGCTTGCCAGCGGTGGACTTCGACAAGCTGGCCGACAAGGCCAACATGAAGACCGCCGAAGACATGTACGCCGCGTTGGGCGCGGGCGATCTGCGCCTGGCGCAACTGGTGAACCTGGCGCAACAACTGGTCGAGCCGGAACGCGGCAATGAGCAGCTGGAACTGATCCCGCGCAAAGCCACCGGCTACAAACCGGGCAAGCGCGGCGACATTCAGATTCAGGGTGTCGGCAATCTGATGACGCAAATGGCCGGCTGCTGCCAGCCGTTGCCGGGTGATGCCATTGTCGGTTACATCACCCAGGGCCGTGGCGTGAGCATTCACCGTCAGGACTGTGCCTCGGTGCTGCAACTGGGCGGGCGCGAGCCGGAGCGGATCATTCAGGTCAGCTGGGGCCCGGTGCCGGTACTCACCTACCCGGTGGACATCATCATCCGCGCCTACGACCGTTCCGGTTTGCTGCGTGACGTGTCGCAGGTATTGCTCAACGAGCGGATCAACGTGCTGGCGGTCAACACCCGCTCGAACAAGGAGGACAACACCGCGCTGATGTCCCTGACCATCGAGATTCCGGGGCTGGATGCATTGGGGCGGTTGCTGGGACGGATTTCCCAGTTGCCGAACATCATCGAAACCCGGCGTAACCGTACACCGTGATGATGATCCTTGTAGGAGCGAGGCTTGCCCGCGAAGGCGGTGTGTCAGGTATGACGCCTTCGCGGGCAAGCCTCGCTCCTACGGGGTTACGGTTGGGCCGACATACCGCATTGCAGATGTAGAGATTGATTGATGTATTCACTTGAAGACTTGCTGCACCTGATGAACCGTCTGCGCGACCCGCAGTTCGGTTGCCCGTGGGACATCAAGCAAACCTACGCCACCATCGTCCCGCACACCCTTGAGGAAGCCTACGAAGTCGCTGACGCCATCGAGCGCGGTGACTTCGATCACTTGCAGGGCGAGTTGGGTGATTTGCTGTTCCAGGTGGTTTATTACAGCCAGCTGGCCCGGGAAGAAGGGCGCTTCGAATTCGCCGGTGTGATCGACAGCATCACCCGCAAGCTGATCCGTCGCCATCCTCACGTATTTCCAACCGGTGATCTGTACGCGCCGCTGGATGTTCCGCGTCTGAGTGAAGACCAAGTCAAGCAGCGCTGGGAAGAGATCAAGGCTGAGGAGCGCGCCGAGAAATCATCCGCGCCCGAACAGCTGTCCTTGCTCGACGATGTGCCTGCCGCGCTGCCTGCATTGTCCCGCTCGGCGAAGTTGCAGAAGCGCGCGGGGCAGGTCGGTTTCGACTGGCCGGACGCCTTGCCGGTGCTGGACAAGGTCCGCGAAGAACTCGATGAAGTGCTCGAAGCCATGGCCGACAATGACTCGGCAGCGATTGCCGATGAGGTGGGTGATTTGCTGTTTTCCGTGGTCAATCTGGCGCGTCATCTGAAAGTCGACCCGGAAACTGCACTGCGTGGCGCCAACAGCAAGTTTGAAAGACGCTTCCGTTTTATCGAACAGGCATTGCGCGACACCCACCGTCCCATGGAAGATTGCACCCTCGAAGAGTTGGACGCCTTGTGGGGCGAAGCCAAACGTCAGGAAAAGAATTTGCCCAGCTGCAGTTGAGCAGTGGCCTAAGTGAGAAATAAGCACCATGAGCATTTCCCTTCGCGACCAGTTGCTCAAAGCAGGGCTGGTCAACCAAAAGCAGGCCAAACAGGTCGGCAAAGAGAAGCAGAAGCAGCAACGCCTGGCCCATAAAGGCCAGATTGAACTCGATGACTCGCAGCAGCGTGCCGCCCAGGAAGCCATGGCCGAGAAGGTCAAGCGCGACCAGGAGCTGAACCGTCAGCAACAGGAGAAAGTCGAGGCCAAGGCTCGCGCGGCGCAGATCAAGCAATTGATCGAAGTCTCGCGCCTGCCGAAGCTGACGACCGAGGACTACTACAACTTCGTTGACGACAAGAAGGTCAAGCGTATCTCCGTCAACACGCTGATGCGCAACCAGTTGAGCAATGGCTTCCTGGCGATCGTGCACCATGCCGGCGGCTACGAAGTGATCCCGCGTGAGGCGGCCCTGAAGATTCAGGAGCGCGATCCTCGGCGCATCGTGCAGCTGAACGTCAAGACTGAAGAAGTCGCTGCCGAAGATGATCCATACGCGGCCTATCAGATCCCTGATGATCTGATGTGGTAAGCCTTTAACGGCTTCAACAACGACAAACCCCGCTCATGGCGGGGTTTGTCGTTTTCAATGCTGTCATTGCTTATGCAGATCGGAGCGCTCGTTGCTGCTCCTGTTTTTCCAGTTCAGCCTTGTAGCTGTGGGCGTCGGTTTCGGAATGAAACATCCCCACCAGCATGTCTTGTTGATGTACATCCCAGATACGGATACCGGCGGCTATGCCTTCATGGGATTTATGTGAATCGTCGCGTTCAGTTACTTTTACAGTCATCTGCTAGCTCCAATCTCTGTTATCTGCAGCAAGGCGTGTGCAGGACTCTGTTATATGTTTGGTTAGCCTGCTAAGTAAACGACTGAGTTCGGTAACGAATTTTTGCGAAACCGACAATAGTCCTGCAGCCCGCCAAACACGTGGCATTCGGTCGCAGGGCATTGAGTTTCATGACAAAAGCTTCATGTTTGCCGTGAATATCTCGCTGGTAGAACACGGTATCTGTAGGAGCCAGGCTTGCCGGCGAAAGCGTCCTTCGGTGCGCCTTCGCCGGCAAGCCTGGCTCCTACAAAAAGCATCGCAGTGCACATTTTTTCAGGCATAAAAAAACGCCCCGAACCAGTCGGGGCGTTTTTGTGTGCTGCGAGACGGCGGAGTATTACTTGCCGGTCCAGCGCTTCAGTACCAGGGTGGCGTTGGTGCCACCGAAGCCGAAGCTGTTGCTCATCACGGTGTTGATGGTGGCGTCTTCGCGAGTCTTGGTCAGGATCGGCATGTCTGCCACTTCCGGGTCCAATTCTTCGATGTTGGCGGAGCCCGCCATGAAGTTGCCTTCCATCATCAGCATGCAGTAGATCGCTTCGTGAACGCCGGCGGCGCCCAGGGAGTGACCCGACAGGCTCTTGGTGGAGCTGATGGCCGGGGCCTTGTCGCCGAACACTTCACGCACACCTTTCATTTCCGCGACGTCGCCGACCGGAGTCGAGGTGCCGTGGGTGTTCAGGTAGTCGATCGGAGTATCGACGGTGGACATGGCCATCTGCATGCAGCGGATGGCGCCTTCGCCGCTTGGGGCGACCATGTCGTAGCCGTCGGAGGTCGCGCCGTAGCCAACGATTTCCGCGTAGATCTTCGCGCCGCGGGCCAGAGCGTGTTCCAGCTCTTCGACCACGACCATGCCGCCACCGCCGGCGATGACGAAACCGTCACGCTTGGCGTCGTAGGCACGGGAAGCTTTTTCCGGGGTTTCGTTGTACTGGCTGGACAGTGCGCCCATGGCGTCGAACAGGAACGATTGGCTCCAATGCTCTTCTTCACCGCCGCCGGCGAACACGACGTCCTGCTTGCCCATCTGGATCTGTTCCATGGCGTTGCCGATGCAGTGAGCACTGGTGGCGCAGGCAGAAGCGATGGAGTAATTCAGGCCCTTGATCTTGAACGGTGTGGCCAGGCAAGCGGAAACGGTGCTGCTCATGGTCCGCGTGACGCGGTATGGGCCAACGCGCTTCACGCCTTTCTCGCGCAGGATGTCCAGCGCTTCCATCTGGTTCAGCGTGGAGGCGCCACCGGAACCGGCGATCAGGCCGGTACGCGGGTTGGAGACTTGCTCATCAGTCAGGCCGGAGTCTGCGATGGCGTCTTTCATGGCCAGGTAGGCGTACGCCGCCGCGTGGCCGACGAAGCGATAGATCTTGCGATCAATCAGCTCTTCGAGGGGAAGGTCAATGGAGCCGGAAACCTGGCTACGCAGACCCATTTCGGCATATTCCGGGTTGAACCGGATGCCAGGGCGGCTTGCACGCAGGTTAGCGGAGACGGTCTCTTTGTCATTGCCCAGGCACGATACGATGCCCAGACCAGTGATAACGACGCGGCGCATGCGGATAACCCTTAGAAGTTGTCAGTGGAGGTGAAAACGCCGACCCGAAGGCCTTCGGCGGTGTAGATCTCGCGGCCGTCGACACTGACCGAACCATCGGCGATGGCCAGGTTCAGCTTGCCCTTCAGCACGCGCTTGATCTGAATGTTATAGGTGACTTTCTTGGCGGTCGGCAGGACCTGGCCAAAGAATTTCACTTCGCCCGAACCCAGCGCACGGCCACGGCCCGGCAGACCTTGCCAGCCGAGGAAGAAACCGACCAGTTGCCACATGGCGTCGAGGCCCAGGCAGCCTGGCATCACCGGATCACCTTCGAAGTGGCAGGCGAAAAACCACAGGTCAGGAGTGATATCCAGCTCGGCGACCAATTCACCTTTGCCGTACTTGCCACCCTCGGCACTGATATGGGTGATGCGATCCACCATCAGCATGTTCGGGGCGGGCAGTTGTGCGTTACCCGGGCCGAACAGCTCACCGCGACTGCAGCGCAGCAGGTCTTCCCGAGTAAAGGCGTTTTGTTGGGTCATGCGAGCTCCTCAATAGTCCCATGCGGCAGGGTGGGGCAAATCTTCCCGGCCGACCGAGGCGTTCATGCCTCGAGTCAGCAGCCTACTCATAGACTATTGCGTTGTGGTGAAAGTCACAGCACCAAGGACATGAATGTACACTTGTGCACTGAAATTATTATTCAAGCCCCTTTTCGGGCCTGTTCGGGTGCCTAAGACTGCCGCACTTTCGCCTTTCACGCCAGTCGCAGATGGTCGAAAGGCCTGTACTACTGCACCCAGCGCTGCAAAATTTGCTGCAGATCAGTGCGTTTGAAGGGCTTGGCCAGGTAATCGTTCATTCCAGCTGATAAACACGCTTCACGGTCGCCCTGCAAGGCATTGGCGGTCAGGGCGATGATCGGCAAGTCTGCGCAGCCGGGGAGCAGGCGGATCTGGCGGGTTGCTTCGTAGCCGTCGATGATCGGCAGTCGGCAATCCATCAGAATCGCTTCAAATATCAGGCTTTTGGCGCTTTGCACCGCCTGCGCGCCATCGGTCGCGACGCTGACAGTAAAGCCCAGACTGCGCAACATTGCTTCGATCACCGTCTGGTTGACCGGGTTGTCCTCCACCAGCAGCATATTGCGTCCTTCACCATGGCCGTCGCCGCTCTGTGTCCGTGGTTTCAACTCCGGCAGTGACTGCTTATAAAGGGCCAACGGAATTTCCAGGGTAAACACCGAGCCCAGGCCTTCTTCGCTCTGGGCGCGCAAGGTGCCGCCCATCCGTTCGGCCAGGGTGCGGGCAATCGGCAATCCCAACCCGGTGCCGCCGTAACGCCTTGAAATAGAACTGTCGGCCTGCTGGAACGCGTTGAACATCAACTCCAGGCTTTCGGCCGAGATGCCAATGCCGCTGTCGCGCACGGTGCAGGTGAACCACAGCAGTTCGTGATCCAGTGACTGCCATTGCGGTTCGATACTGACGCGGCCTTGCTCGGTGAACTTCAGCGCATTGCCCACCAGGTTGACCAGAATCTGCCGGATCCGCGTCGGGTCGCCTTGAACCTGCAAGGCGCGCATGTCCTCGGGAATCGCCAGGGCCAGATCGAGCCCGCGTTGCGCCGCGCTGTGCTGGAACGACTGCGCGCAGCTGCTGATCAGGTCAGCGAGGTTGAACGGAATGTGTTCCAGCTCCAGTTCAGAACGCTCGATGCGCGAGAAGTCGAGAATGTCGTTGATGACTTTGAGCAGGTGTTCGGTCGACTCCGAAGCCAGCGCCGCATACTCGATCTGCTCCTCGGTCATGTCGGTGGTTTCCAGCAGTTGCAGCATGCCCAGCACGCCATTCATTGGGGTGCGCAGTTCGTGGCTCATCATCGCCAGGAAGTCGGATTTGGCGTTGTTGGCCTTTTCCGCTTCTTCGCGGGTCTGGATCAATTGCGCCATGGCCTGCTGCTGCTCACGGCTGGCCTGCTCGAGGCCTTGCGCGAGGTTATTGATGTGCTGCGACAACGCGCCCAACTCAGTGTCATCGACGATCGGCAGCGGCGTTTTGTAATCACCCTCCTGAATCGCCTTCACGGCGTGGCCGATGTCGCGGATCGGCTGCGACAGGCTGCCGGCCAGGCGTCGGGCCACCAGAAAGGTAAACAGCAGCGCGAACAAGGCGAGAATCCCGGCCTTGAACAGGATTTCCTGCTGACGCTGGCTGAAGGCGTCATTGGACAAGCCGACGATCACCCGGCCCAGATAGTCCTCGGGCGGGGCCGTGTTGGCGACGTTGCTGCCCTGGAAGAAATCATTGTTCAGCGCGATCCGTTGCAGCCGCACCGGCGCCTGGAACACTTCGACCTGATGCGAGCGGGCATGGGTTTCCGACGGTTGCTCGACGTACACCAGAATCCGGTTGGCGCTGTCCTGGACTTCGAGAAAGCGCACGTTGGGCGTGGCCAGCGTCGCCTTGAGCAAACTTTCGAGTACCTCGTTGTTGCCCGAGATCACCCCGTATTCCGTGGCGGGGGCCAGTTGGTTGGCGATCAGCTGGCCGGTGTGGTTGAGCTCCTGGCGCAGGTCCTGGATCCGCACGAAGGTGAAGAAACTGATCAGCAGCAACGTCAGCAACAGGGCGGGGCCGAGGCTGATGATCTGCGTGCGGGTGTTGATGTCCCAACCGCGACGGAAGGTCATGGGCGGCTTTCTCCTTCGGCCAACTGTGCTGCGACAAATGCTTCAGTCACCTGTTCAATACCCAATGAACGAGCCACCTGCGCATTACTTAACACTTTGAAGTGTTTTGGATACAACGCACGGGGCCAGCCTGTCTGCGGCCGATCGAGCAATTCGTCGAGCACTTCCAGCCAATCGTTCTGATCGCTGTAGGTGCTGGCCAGGCTACCAGCCTTGACGAACGCAGCGTTCGGGCCGACCAGCGCCAGTTGTCGCGAATAGCTGCTCAACAGCAGGTTTTTTGCGGTTTTCGGGTTGTACAGATCGGCGTCGTCGAGGCCCAGCAGCACGTCGCAGTTCTTCAGCAAATTCTGTAAAGGGCGGCTGTCGTTGGTGTTGTCCCATCGCTCGGCGATCACTTCAAGGCCCAACGCTTGTGCCGACAGCCGCAATTCCTTGAGCAGGAATTCGCTGTGACTGTCGTACAGCACGCCGATGCGTCGGGCCTCGGGCAGGATGAGCCGGGTCAGGCGCAATTGCCGATCCAGCGGCGGATCGCTCCAGAGCAGGCTGAGGTGCGATGGAAAGTCAGCGCCGAAACGATGATGGGCTTGCAGGCGACTGATGCGCAGTACCAGCGTCGGCGGGCCTTGTGTCTCTTGCAGGCGCCAATCGAGGCTCGGCAGATCGAGCAGGATCAAACGGGTATCGCCGGGTAGTGCACCCGGCCTCGGCAAGCTGTCCAGTACTTGGAAGCGAACGCTGTCGGCCGGGCGCATGCCGCTCAGCGCCTGCACAAAGGATTGCACGCCCGGGCTGTCTTCGGCGCCGGTCAGCAGAATGTCGGCGGCCTGAATCGTCAGGCTGCCAAGCAGGCCGGCAAACACCAGGCACACCCCTGCCAGCAGGCGGCCAAGGGTTGGCGACTTCCGCGACAGGCGATGCAGCATTTAAAACGTCAGCTCCGCGCTGAAGTAGAGCACCCGACGCTCGTCATAGTTGTTGTCGACGAAGGTGGTGGGTTGATGGTCGAGGCGCTGCTGGAGCACGCCGGCCAGTTCCAGATTGGCCTTGCCCAGGCCGATGCGTTTGGCGATGCGCGTGTCGACGCGTTCGAAGCGGTAACCGTTGAGGGCGTCGTCCCCGTAATAGAAGAGGGCGCTGTTCCAGCCGTGGCCCCAGTTGCGCAGCCAACCGGCGGAACCGCTGTTGCGCGCCGTCAGTCGCTCATCCTGCGGGTTGCTCGCCTCGGCGTCGACGTAGGCGTAAGTCAGGCGCAGCCGGTCGGCGCTGCTCAGGCGCCAGTCCAGCTGGGTTTCCGTGCCCTTGAAGCGCGAGCTGTTGGAATTGCTGGCGATGTACTGATTGTTGCGCAGGGGTTCGCTGATCATGCCGCTGATTTCGTCGTAGAACAGTTTCACATCGACCGTCAGCCCAAGCTCCGCGAAGTAGCCGTTGTAGCCCAGCTCGCGCGAGCGCATGCGTTCTTGTTCGAGGTCGCCGGGGCCGCGGGTCTTGACGAAATACCGGGCGCTGGTCTGGCCGTAGGCACTGGGCCGCAGGTTGGTCACCTGGTAACTCCAGTTGACGTTGTTCTCGAACATGTCCGGTGAGCGGATGGCTTCCGAATACACCGCGCGCAAGCCGTGACGCGGGTTGATCAGGTAATTGACCGCTACCCGCGGGGTCAGCGAGCTGCCGGTCAATTGCGTGTCTTCGAACATGGCGCCGCCCTGCAGCAACCAGTGCTCGGTGGCGCGCCACTCGAGTTGGCCGAATGCGCGCCAAGTGGTGTCGTCGAGCGTGCCATTGAAGTAGGTCTCGGAATTTGCCCGGTCGTAACGATAGTTCATGCCGCTGACCAGTCGCAGACTGTCGGACAGGCTGAGGGTGTCTTGCAGTTCCAGGTCGTAGCGAGTTTCCCGGGCGCTCTGGTCGATGTCGCCACAGAGGGTTTGCCGGGCACCGTTGCGCCATTGCGCCAGCACTTGATTGCCCAGCGCTTGTTCCGCCGCCGTGCCGGCCGGCGCGCCGGGACCGGTGAAGCGCTCGATGTTGCGCGCCAGGCGTTCGGTGTAGTTCGGGTTGAGCTGCCAGAGCTCGGTCAGTTGCGGGCTGAACGAAACTTCCGCATCACAGGCGCGCCAGGTCTGCTGACGGTCCCAGTGCTGAGCCGAACCCTGGATATAAAGGCTGTGATCAGGATTGATGTCCAGGTTCCAGCGCAACGAACCGGCGTAGTCCTTGGCAACGACGTCGGAATTGTTCCCGGCTGCGGTAATCCCGGAGAACACCGGGCGGTAGGTATAAGGCCGCTGGTTGGTTCCGTCCTTGGCGTTCAACTGCCAGTCGATGCTCTGGTTTTCACTCAGGGTCTGGCTGACGGCAAGGTTGAAGCGGTTCAAGCGGCGACTGTCGCGATAATCAGCACCGTTGCTGTCGGTGTCGAAGCCGTCGTCCTGCTGGCCGGACAGTGACAGACGCAGGTCGCCGCCGTCCCAGCCCACACCCTGGCTGGCGTAAAAATCATCGATGCCGCGCTGGCCACGGGTGACTTTCATCCGCGTGCCGTGGCTGTCGGCCGGGTTGCGGGTGATGATGTTGACCACCGCCATCAACGCATTGGCGCCGTAGCTGACCGTGTTGGGGCCGCGGAAAACCTCGATGCGCTCGATGTCTTCCATGGCCACCGGGATATCACTCCAGTCCACCGTGGCCAGGCCAGCGCGGTACACCGAGCGGCCGTCGATCAGCACCTGCATGCGCCGCGCTTCCGTGGCGTTGGTGCCGTGGTAATTCACCGCCGCCTGATTACCGCTGATATTGCCGACCATCATGCCCGGCACTAGGCGCAGCAATTCGCTGATGTCCCGTGCACCGCTGGCATTGATCAATTCGCTGTCGATCACCGTCATGCTTCCCGGGACTGCGGCCGGCGACTGCTTCAGGCGGGTGGCCGTGAGCACTTGCGGCAGCGATTCGTTGTCGAGGAACAAGTCGTCGGCCAGCAATGGCGAGCTGAAAAGCAATGCCAGAACCAGCGGAGAGGAGGGTGAAGGAGAGCCAAACGACACGAAACGTCCTTGATAACGATGAGATGGCGCGCATGTTAACCGAGCTGTTCGACTTTTCCATTCACGATGCCGGCATTTTCCTAGGATTTATTGGTCTTCTTCCTACAAGTGCCGGTAATTGATACGGGGGCTGGCCGCCACTGGGACGCTCCGTATAATGCCGACATCGCCACTGGTATGGATTAACGGATTGCATATGACTGAACAGCGCCCAATTGCGGTCCTGGGAGGCGGAAGTTTTGGTACCGCCGTGGCTAATCTGTTGGCCGAGAACGGGCATCAGGTCCGGCAGTGGATGCGTGACCCCGAGCAGGCTGAGTCCATGCGGGTCAATCGCGAAAACCCGCGTTACCTCAAAGGCATCAAGATTCTTCCCCTGGTAGAACCGGTGACTGATTTGCAAGCGACCCTGGACGCTTGCGACCTGTGCTTTGTTGCGCTGCCGTCCAGCGCGCTGCGTTCGGTATTGGTTCCGCACGCCGCACGGTTGAGCGGCAAATTGCTGGTCAGCCTGACCAAAGGCATCGAAGCCCACACGTTCAAGCTGATGAGCGAGATCCTCGAAGAAATCGCCCCGCAAGCGCGCATCGGCGTGCTGTCCGGGCCGAACCTGGCCCGTGAAATCGCCGAGCACGCCCTGACCGCCACCGTGGTCGCCAGCGAAGACGAAGAACTCTGCCAGCGGGTCCAGGAGGCGTTGCATGGCCGGACCTTTCGCGTGTACGCCAGCGCCGACCGCTTCGGCGTGGAGTTGGGCGGGGCGCTGAAAAATGTGTACGCGATCATCGCCGGCATGGCGGTGGCGCTTGGCATGGGTGAAAACACCAAGAGCATGCTGATCACCCGGGCGTTGGCGGAAATGACCCGCTTCGCGGTGAATCAGGGCGCCAACCCGATGACCTTCCTTGGGTTGGCTGGCGTGGGCGACTTGATCGTCACGTGTTCGTCGCCGAAAAGCCGCAATTACCAGGTCGGGTTTGCCCTCGGCCAGGGGTTGAGCCTGGAAGAGGCGGTGACCCGCCTGGGCGAAGTCGCCGAAGGCGTGAACACGCTGAAGGTGCTCAAGGCCAAGGCTCAGGAAGTGGGCGTCTATATGCCGCTGGTCGCCGGGTTGCACGCGATTCTGTTCGAAGGGCGCACGCTCAATCAAGTGATTGAACTGTTGATGCGCGGCGAACCCAAAACCGATGTGGACTTCATTTCCACCAGCGGTTTCAACTGATCACGCTTTCGAGATAAAGCAGGGAGTTGCACATGAACGATCCGAAAACAGAGGCCACCTACGAGTCCATTCTGCTGCGGGTGTTATGGATGATCGTCTTCTTGCTGGTCTGGCAAGTGGCGCAGTTCATCCTGGGGGCGGTGGTGCTGGTGCAACTGATCTATCGTTTGATTTATGGCGCCCCGAGCGCCAGCCTGATGAACTTCGGCGACAGCCTGAGCCAGTTCCTGGCGCAGATCGGTCGTTTCGGCACCTTCCACAGCGACCAGAAACCCTGGCCGTTCGCCGACTGGCCGACGCCGCGTACACCGGAAGGCGAAGCGCCGCACGCCGTGCCGCCAGCGCCACATCCGGCCCGAGATGAGGAGCCGAAACTATGAAACTCTGGGTATTGCGTCATGGTGAAGCCGAGCCACACGGTTCCAAACCACACGATTCGGAGCGCGCACTGACGGAACATGGTCGTTCAGAGGTGCTGAGCATCGCTGCTGAACTGATCGGTCAGCCGATTACAGCCATCTATGCCAGCCCGTTTCTGCGAGCGCAGGAGACCGCGCAGCTGGTGCGCGAGGCGCTGGGTTTCGAACCGGAGATTCGCACTGTCGAGTGGCTGACCCCGGACACTGATCCAGACAAGGTGGCCGAGCAACTCGTGTCGGTGAGTGACGTCCTTCTGGTCAGTCACAACCCGTTGGTGGGGAACTTGTTGAGTTACTTGCAGCATGGCGCCGGCTATCCACCAGAGAGGGTCAGCACCGCTGGCCTGGCCGAGCTCGAGAACGCTGAACTGCTGATAGGTTCGATGAAGCTCAACAGCATCAAACACCCGTAACCGCATTTGCTTTGGCTTTTTGCAGGCGCGAGGCTTGCCCGCGAAGCTGTTGCCGTCGTTGAAAGCCCTTCGCGTGCAAGCCTCGCTCCTACAGGGGGCGGCGGTGTTGCGGGATTTTGTGTGAAATAGTCAACCAAGCAACCGCTTGGTTGACTACGCTTGCTCCAGACCAAAAATAAAGGAGCGAGTCGCATGTCTGCTGCTTTTCGTTTGCCGCTGGACGTCTTTTACGAGCGTGAAGCCCGTCATCCCCGCCAGCGATTTCTGGTCCAACCTACCGGCGGCGGACACGTCGAGACCCTGACCTGGGCCGACGTCGGCCATCAGGTTCGCTGCGCCGCGCATTGGCTGCGCGCACGCGAACTGCCCCAAGGCAGCCATATCGCCCTGATTTCGAAAAACTGCGCGCACTGGATCATCGCCGACCTGGCAATCTGGATGGCCGGGCACGTTTCGGTGCCGTTGTACCCCAACCTCACCGCCGAGTCGGTGGCGCAAGTGCTCGAACACTCGGAAGCGGCGCTGGCGTTCATCGGCAAGCTCGATGACTGGCCAGGCATGTCTCGCGGGGTCAGTGCCGATCTGCCGACCATCAGCCTGCCATTGCATCCGCCCGGCACCTTCGATTACAGCTGGGCCGATCTGCAAAAGAGCTCACCGATCCAGGACGATCCCAAGCCGTCCGCCGACCAGTTGGCGACCATCATTTACACCTCCGGCACCACCGGGGTGCCCAAAGGCGTGATGCACAGCTTCGGCAATCTGGGCTTTGCCACCACGCGCGGCACTCAGCTGTTCGGTCTCAACGAGTCGGATCGACTGCTGTCTTACCTGCCGCTGTGCCATGTCGCCGAGCGGATGTTCGTCGAGCTGGCGTCGATCTACACCGGGCAAACCGTGTTCTTTGCCGAAAGCCTCGACACCTTTCTCACCGATTTGCAGCGCGCGCGGCCGACCGCGTTGTTCGGCGTCCCGCGGATCTGGACCAAATTCCAGATGGGCGTGTACAGCAAGATTGCGGCAAAACGCCTCGACTTCCTGCTCGGCCTGCCCTTTATCGGCAAACGGGTCGGGCACAAAGTGCTCGTCGGGTTGGGGCTGGATGCGTTGCGCGTGGCGTTGTCCGGCGCCGCGCCTGTGCCGCAGACCTTGCTGTTGTGGTACCGCAAGCTTGGACTGGATGTGCTGGAGGTCTACGGCATGACCGAAAGCTGTGGTTACTCCCACATCGGCCGGCCCGGCGAGAACAAACCCGGCTGGATCGGCAAGCCTTGCCCGGAGGTTGAAGTGCGGATCGCCGATTCGGGCGAAGTCATGGTGCGCAGCGGTGCGACCATGCTTGGCTATTTCAAGGAGCCCGAGAAAACCGCAGAAACCATCACCGAGGACGGCTTCCTGCGCACCGGCGACAAGGGCGAACAAGATGCCGAAGGCAACCTGCGCCTGACCGGGCGACTGAAGGAGATCTTCAAGACCAGCAAAGGCAAATACGTCGCGCCGGCACCGATCGAAAATCGGCTGGCGGTGCATTCGCGGATCGAACAGGTGTGCGTGGTCGGTGATGGCTTGAGTGCGCCGCTGGGGTTGTGCGTGCTCTCGGCGGTCGGTCAGCAGGACGCCGGGGGAACGGCGCGGGCAGGGTTGCATGCAAGCCTGGAAAAGCTGCTGGAGGAGGTCAATGGCGGCCTCGACAAACACGAACGCTTGCGCCAGTTGGTGGTGGTCAAGGACAGTTGGGCGGTGGAAAACGGCTTCCTGACACCGACCCTGAAGATCAAGCGCAACGTGATCGAAGCGTCTTACGGCGCTCGGTTCGAAGAATGGAGCGAGCGCAGCGAGACGGTGCTGTGGCAGGATTGAGCCACCAATAAAACCAACAAAGGAAAGCAAGATGAGTCTGTGGCGTACCATTCCCGACGTCGAGCAGTTGAACGTAATCCAGAAAAACACTATTGGCGAAGTGCTGGATATTCGCTTCGAAGCCTTTGATGACGAGTCCCTGACCGCGAGCATGGTCATCGACCACCGCACCCACCAGCCTTACGGTTTGCTGCACGGCGGCGCGTCGGTGGTGCTGGCCGAGACGGTCGGTTCCATGGCCAGTTACTTGTGCATCGATGCCAGCAAATTCTATTGTGTGGGTCTGGAAATCAACGCCAATCACTTGCGCGGATTGCGCAGCGGGCGAGTGACGGCAGTGGCCAAGCCGATTCACATTGGGCGCACGACTCATGTCTGGGATATCCGTTTGAGCAGTGACGAGGGCAAGGCCAGTTGCGTGTCGCGGTTGACCATGGCGGTCGTGCCGTTGGGCGAGAATCCACCGGCCCGCTGATTGTCGAGCGAACCACATCTTCCGGCCCGATGATTACCTGTGGCGAGGGAGCTTGCTCCCGTTGGCTGCGACAGCAGCCCTTGCCGGCACGCCTCTCGCGGCGTGCACCGGTTTTGGGCCTGCTGCGCAGCCGAACGCGAGCAAGCTCGCTCGCCACAGGGTTCGGCGATGTCTGAATGCTCATGCCCCTGACCGGACTGTCATCATTCCTGGCACTTACAGTCATTGCCGCCGCCTCGCGTCTTACGGACAATCAACCCTTGTTTTCGCTCATGGATTTGCCGGTATGTCGCAACAGATATTTTTCGCCCACGCCAATGGCTTTCCTTCGGGCACCTACGGCAAGTTGTTCGCGGCGCTGGCGCCCGAGTACCAGGTGACGCATCTGGAACAGCACGCCCACGATCCGCGTTTTCCGGCGGACGACAATTGGCGCAACCTGGTGGATGAGCTGATCCATCACCTCAAAGAGCAACCGGAGCCGGTCTGGGGCGTCGGCCATTCCTTCGGCGGCGTGCTGCACCTGCACGCGGCGTTGCGTTGCCCTGAACTGTATCGGGGCGTGGTGATGCTCGATTCGCCGGTGCTGACCCGCGCCGATCAATGGGTGATCCGTGCGGCCAAGCGTTTCGGTTTCATCGACCGCCTGACCCCCGCCGGCCGTACATTGGGGCGCCGGGAAGAGTTCGCTGACCTGGACGCGGCACGGCTCTATTTCGCCGGCAAAACCCTGTTCCGCAGCTTTGATCCCGAGTGCTTCGACGCTTACCTGCAACACGGTTTGCAAAAAGTCGGCGACAAGCTGCGCCTGCGTTTCGACCCGGCCACGGAGATCAGCATCTACCGTGGCGTCCCGCACACCAGTCCAGGCCAGGCACGCCAGTTGAAAGTGCCGCTGGCGGTGGTGCGCGGGCACAAGAGCCGGGTGGTGATGCGTCACCATGCAAGCTCCGTCGGGCGTATGCCGCTGGGTGAGTCCCTGACCATGCCGGGTGGCCACATGTTCCCCCTCGAACGTCCGCAAGACACCGCCACGCTGCTGAAAAACCTGTTCAGCCGCTGGGAAGGTCGTCGCCAACAGGATTGCGCATGAGCCACGTTGTCGAAGAAGTTCGCCTGAGCCTGCCGCACATCGAGCTGGCCGCGCACCTGTTCGGTCCCGAAGACGGCCTGCCGGTGATCGCCCTGCACGGCTGGCTGGACAACGCCAACAGCTTCGCCCGGCTGGCACCGAAGCTCAAAGGCCTGCGCATCATCGCCCTCGACATGGCCGGTCACGGACATTCCGGGCATCGCCCGACCGGCGCCGGTTACGCGATGTGGGACTACGCTCACGACGTGCTGCAAGTCGCCGAGCAGTTGGGCCTGAAGCGTTTTGCACTGATGGGGCACTCGATGGGGGCGATCGCTTCGTTGATTATTGCCGGGTCGATGCCGGAACGTGTCACGCATCTGGCGTTGATCGACGGCATCATTCCTCCGACAGACAAAGGCGAAAATGCCGCCGAACGCATGGGCATGGCCCTGCAAGCCCAGCTGGATCTGCGGGAAAAGCGCAAACCGGTCTACAACACCCTGGATCGAGCCATCGAGGCACGCATGAAAGGCCTGGTGGCGGTCAGTCGCGAAGCCGCCGAGCTGTTGGCCCAGCGTGGACTCATGCCGGTGCCGGGCGGTTACACCTGGCGCACTGACAACCGACTCACGCTGCCATCGCCCCTGCGTCTGACAACCGAACAGGCGATGGCCTTCGTCCAGCGGGTCAGTTGCCCTGCGTTTTTGGTGGTAGCAGCTGACGGCATGCTCGCCAAACATCCCGAGTTGCTGGAGCGTCTACCCTTTAGCCGTGAACAGCTGCCTGGCGGCCATCATTTGCACCTGAATGACGAACCCGGCGCCGACCTTGTCGCAGACTGTTTCAATCGGTTCTTCGCCGTTCCTTGACTTGCGCCGGGCAACTGTCGAGGCTGGGCGGGTTGAAATGGGAGACAACCATGATAGATCTCTACACCGCTGCGACCCCGAATGGCCACAAGGTCTCTATCGTGCTCGAGGAACTCGGCCTGCCCTACACGGTGCACGCCTTGAGTTTCGACAAAAAGGAACAGAAGTCACCGGACTTCCTCAAGATCAATCCCAATGGCCGGATTCCGGCCATTGTCGACCGCGCCAACGGCGATTTTGCCGTGTTCGAATCCGGCGCCATCCTGATTTACCTCGCTGAGCTGGGCGGCAAATTGCTGCCCCAGGACCCGAAAGGGCGCTCGGTCGTCCTGCAATGGCTGATGTTCCAGATGGGTGGGATCGGGCCGATGCAGGGGCAGGCCAACGTGTTTTTCCGTTACTTTCCAGAAAAACTCCAGGGCGCCATCGACCGCTATCAACATGAAACACGTCGCCTCTATGAGGTGCTCGATACTCGCCTGCAAGCCGTGGAGTTTCTGGCGGGCGAGTACAGCATTGCCGACATTGCCACCTATCCGTGGGTGCGTGGCCATGAGTGGTCGGGCGTCGAGGTTGACGGTTTGCCGGCCTTGCAGCGCTGGATGGCATCCATGGAAGCGCGTCCGGCGGTCCAGCGTGGTTTGCTGGTGCCCGAGCGCTTCGATGATGCCAGTGTCGTCAAGGGTGCCCAGGCCATGCTGATCCGATGAGTCTATCCATGCGTTCATTCAATGTGCTGGTGCTGTGTTGTTTCAGTCCCTTGTTATTTGCCGCCGATGTCCCGGGCAGTCAGGACTTGCCGATCGTGCCGCGCATGGCCGACGCGCAGATCGTCGACTATCGCCCCGGCGTTGAGCTCGAGCGGATTTATCCGCTGGGTTCGATCCGTAAGATCAGCGGCCAGTTGCGCTTCGATGGTCAGGTCAGCGCCCGGGGAACGGCGACATCGGTGACCTATGAGTTGCCGCCGGAGCATTCGTCAACCGACGCCTTCACTGCCGCGCGTGAAGCGTTGCAAGAGCAGGGTGCCGGCTTGCTGTTCTGGTGTCAGGCACGTGATTGCGGTGAAAGCAGCCTCTGGGCCAATGAGGTCTTTGGGAACGCCAAGTTGTACGGTGCCGACGATCAACAGGCGTACTTGCTCTTGCGTCTCGCGGCGCCCCGGGACAATACGTTGGTGGCGCTTTACAGCATCACTCGCGGCAATCGCAAAGCCTACCTGCACGTCGAGCAGTTCGACGCTGCCGCGCCGCTGGGTGATTTGCTGCCGACGTCGGCGACCTTGCTGCGAGAGCTGAAAAGCACGGGCGAACTCGATTTCCCCACATTGAGCGCCGATCCTGATGCCACCTGGCTGCGCCTCATTTCTCGCGGCTTGAACCTCGACACCACCTTGCGGGTCAGTGTTTCCGGGCCAAACGCCGAAGCGTGGCGCCAGGCGCTGATCGGGCAGGGCGTGCGGGCGGCGCGAATGGAAACCGGCAGCGCCAAAAGCCCTGGCCTGCACATCGAACTGTTGCGATAAGCTTCATCAGGCAAACGCGGCTGGCGCGTTTGCCTGCTCTTTGTTGACTGATTTTTTCGAGAACCTACATGCTCAATAACGATCGGCTGTTGGTGCAGATCCTGCTCCTGGTGCTGTTTGGCGCGAGCCTCTGGGTGATGGCGCCGTTCTGGTCGGCCTTGTTCTGGGGCGCGGTGCTGGCGTTCGCCAGTTGGCCGCTGATGCGGTTGTTGACCCGCTGGCTCAACGGCCGGGAATCCCTGGCCGCGCTGGTGCTGACACTGGGCTGGATGTTGCTGGTGGCGGTGCCGCTGGTCTGGCTCGGGTTCAACCTGGCGGATCACGTGCGTGATGCCACTGCGTTCATCAAGGATGTGCAGATGGACGGTTTGCCCGAAGCACCGACCTGGCTGGGCGGCGTTCCTTTGGTGGGCGAGCGGTTGATGGTGATCTGGAACAGCATCGATGAGCAAGGCGCGGCGATGATGGTGGCGGTCAAACCGTATCTGGGTCAGGTCGGCAACTGGCTGCTGGCACGCAGTGCGCAGATTGGCGGCGGGATTCTCGAGCTGACATTGAGCATTGTGTTCGTGTTCTTTTTCTACCGTGACGGGCCGCGGCTGGCGGCGTTTGTCCATGGGCTGCTGGAGCGCCTGATCGGTGATCGCGCCGGGTACTACATCGAACTCGTGGCCGGGACGGTGCAGCGTGTGGTGAACGGGGTGATCGGCACAGCGGCGGCGCAGGCGGTCCTGGCATTGATCGGGTTCCTGATTGCCGGGGTGCCCGGGGCGCTGGTGCTGGGCATCGTGACGTTCATGCTCAGTCTGATTCCGATGGGGCCACCGTTGGTATGGATTCCGGCCACCGTGTGGCTGGCCTGGAAGGGTGAGTACGGGATGGCGGTGTTCCTCGGGTGCTGGGGCACGTTCATCATCAGCGGCGTCGACAACGTGCTGAAGCCGTACCTGATCAGCCGGGGCGGGAATCTGCCATTGGTGATCGTGTTGCTCGGCGTGTTTGGCGGGTTGATTGCGTTCGGGTTTATCGGGCTGTTCATCGGGCCTACGTTGCTGGCGGTTGCGTACAGTCTGTTGACGGACTGGAGCAAGAGTCATGCGCGGGTAGACGATCGCCGGCCCTGAGATTTTCGGCGGGGCTGAGGGCCTCATCGCGAGCAGGCTCGCTCCCACAGGGGATTTGTGAAGGGCGCAGATCCACTGTGGGAACGGGCTTGCTCGCGAAGCTTTTGACTCAGGTCGATACGTTCAAGTATTTACCCACGCTCGCCACGTTATCGAGCGAATACTGCTTGCTCAGGTTGGCGATCATTTTGTTCAGCGCTTCATTGACGTTGAATTGAGCGGTGGAGTTGTCGCTGGTTTTCTCGCGACCTGCTTGCAGCGCCGCGTTCAGTTCATCGCTGCTGACCTCACCGCTGCCGTCACTGTCCAACTCCTTGAGCAACGCAGCGCTGGTGTCGGTGCTGGTCGATGAGGTGCTGTTGCTGGCCTGCAGCACGCTGCTCAGTTCGGTGGCGGTCACGCTGCCATCGCTGTCCGTATCCAGCTGGCTGAACAATTCTTCGCTGGACACCTGCTGCTGTGGTGGCGGCGGGGTCAGGCTGGCGGCGAGTTCGTCCTTGCTGACGGTGCCGTCCTGGTTCTTGTCCAGGGCCGAGAAGATTTCTGTACTGTCGGCGCTGCTGCCAGCGTTGTTCAGGCCGTTGCTCAATTCGTCGCTGCTGATGGCGCCGTCACCGTCGGCGTCCAGGGCGCTGACGAGCGCGTCGGCCAGTTCGGTGTTGGGTGCCTGGTCATGCGGCGGTGGTGGCGGCGGTGCCATTGCCGCCATTTCCTCGCTGCTCAAGCTGCCGCTGTCGTCACTGTCCAGATCACCAAAGTTTTTGCTCAGGCTGACCAGCAGGCCGTCATCGGTTTTCTGCGACAGGGCACTTTCAAGTTCGCCCTGATCCACCGCGCCGTCGCTGTTGCTGTCGAGCTTGGCGAACAGTTCTTTCTGGAATTGCTGGCTGCGGGCGCTGTTGGTCGAGGCACTGCTGGTGCTGGTATAGCTCGTGTAGTTGCTGACACTACCAATCATTGGACTCACTCCCTGGAATGGAAAACCGGTGGGTGCACCGGCTTATGCAGCGTCAAGGGGCAAGGTGTCGTGGGTGTGTGAGGTTTGTACCGATTGGTACACACAAGTCTCAGGCCAGGCTCGGATCATGTAGGCGTGAGCCTGCTCGCGAAAGCGGCGGGTCAGTCGACATCAATGTTGAATGATCGACCGCTTCGCGAGCAGGCTCACTCCTGCAGGAATTGGTGTGTGGTTCAGGCGCGGGGCAGGCGTATGACGGCGGTGAGACCGCCGCCGGGTGTTTCTTCCAGGCTCAACTGCCCACCCAGTCGTTCCGCCGCCTCGCGAGCGATGGTCATACCGAGCCCGACGCCGCCCGAATTGCGATTACGCGAACCTTCCAGCCGAAAGAACGGCTCGAACACCGCTTCACGTTTGTCCGCCGCAATACCCGGGCCGTGGTCGATGACGCGGATCACCAGTTGCTCACGGTTGTCTTCGAGCGTGATCCGCGCGTGCCCGGCATAGCGCAGGGCGTTGTCCAGCAGATTATTGATGCACGAGCGCAACGCCATCGGCTGCACTTGCAGCGGCGCGCAGTGGCCGCTGGCCTGGACATCTGCCCCCTGGTCCTGGGCGTTTTCGCTCAAGGACTCCACCAGCGCCTGCACGTCCATCCATTGCCCGGCTTCGCTGGTGCGCTGCTCGTGCAAATAGGTGAGGGTGGCATCGAGCATGCTGATCATGTCGTCCAAGTCCTGGCGCATCTGGCCCTGCAGCTTGTGGTCTTCGATCTGCTCCAGCCGCAGCTTGAGGCGAGAGAGCGGCGTGCGCAGGTCGTGGGACACCGCGCCGAGCATCCGTGAGCGCTGCTGCACCTGTTCGATAATGCGTTTCTGCATCAAATTGAAGGTGTAGGCCGCTTGTCGAGCTTCCCGTGGGCCGGATTCATCCAGCGGCGAGCTGTCGAGGTTTTCGCTCAAGCGTTCGGCGGCATCGCTCAGCCGCTGGATCGGCCGGCTGAGCAGTTTGGCGCCGTACCAGGCGGCAATGATCAGCGTGACAAACTGGAACGTCAGCGGCACCAAGGGGCCGCCGAACCACGGCCGCGGTGGCCGGTTTTCGAAGCGCGGGTCCATCGGCGGGCGCTGTCCGCCCATGCCTTCGGAAAATCCCGGCGGCGGTGGAGGCGGGGGAGGACCGTAATGGTGAAACCAGGCAAACGCCAACAGGTGCGCCAGGATGATCGCCAGCAGCAGCACGCCAAACAGGCGGCCGAACAGCGTATCGAAGCGCGCCCGCATCAGCCGATGTCTCGTGCGTCGAACAGATAACCCTCACCGCGAACGGTCTTGATCAACTGCGGGGCTTTCGGGTCATCACCGAGCTTCTGGCGCAGGCGCGAGACCAGCAAGTCGATGCTGCGATCAAACGCCTCGATGGAACGACCACGGGCAGCGTCCAGCAGTTGTTCACGGCTGAGCACCCGGCGCGGACGCTCAATGAACACCCAGAGCAGGCGGAATTCGGCGTTGGACAGCGGCACCACCAGACCGTCGGCGGCGATCAATTGCCGCAGCACGCTGTTCAGGCGCCAGTTGTCGAAGCGAATATTCGCACGCTGTTCGGTGCGATCGTCGCGCACTCGACGCAGAATGGTCTGAATCCGCGCGACCAGTTCCCTTGGTTCGAAGGGCTTGGCCATGTAGTCGTCGGCGCCCAGTTCCAGGCCGATGATCCGGTCGGTGGGTTCGCAGCGTGCGGTGAGCATCAGGATCGGAATGTCCGATTCGGCGCGCAGCCAGCGGCACAGGGACAACCCGTCTTCACCGGGCAGCATCAGGTCGAGCACCACCACGTCGAAATGCTCCGCTTGCAACGCCAGGCGCATGGCAGCGCCATCGGTGACGCCGCTGGCGTGAATGTTGAACCGGGCCAGGTAGTCGATCATCAGTTCGCGGATCGGGACGTCATCGTCGACGATCAGGGCGCGAATGCTCCAGCGTTTGTCGTCAGCGGGTGCTTTTTGATCGTCGTTCAGAGGTGCTGGGGTGCTGTGCATGCGTGCGTTCATCTGCCAGGTAGGCTGCCAACCACAAAGATGGGCTGCGAGGTTGTGGTTCCAGCATAGGCGTCCGGCCCGGAGGCGGGAAGTGCTGTAAGGACGTGTTGCGGCTGCCGAGGGTAGCGAGGAAGGGTGTAGTGGGCGTGTCGTGTGTGTATCGAACTCGACACAATCGGCGCAGGGACTAGTCTTGCTGGAGTCTTCGGGACGATTTACCGATCATCGGGTCCCGCAGTGGCGCTGGTTCCGCTACAATGCGCGCCGATTTCGTCCTGCCTGAGAGCCCGCACATGTCCGTCTGCCAGACTCCTATCATCGTCGCCCTGGATTTCCCCACCCGTGACGCCGCACTGAAGCTGGCCGACCAGTTGGACCCTAAACTGTGCCGGGTCAAAGTCGGTAAGGAGCTGTTCACCAGCTGCGCCTCGGAAATCGTCGGCACCTTGCGTGACAAGGGCTTTGAAGTGTTCCTGGACCTCAAGTTCCACGACATCCCGAACACCACCGCGATGGCGGTTAAAGCCGCGGCGGAAATGGGCGTGTGGATGGTCAACGTTCATTGCTCCGGCGGTCTGCGCATGATGGCCGCCTGCCGTGAAGTGCTGGATCAGCGTACCGGCCCCAAACCGCTGTTGATCGGCGTGACCGTGCTGACCAGCATGGAACGTGAGGATCTGGCGGGTATCGGCCTGGACATCGAGCCGCAGGAACAGGTGCTGCGTCTGGCGGCACTGGCAGAAAAAGCCGGAATGGACGGTCTGGTGTGCTCGGCCCTGGAAGCCCGTGCCCTGAAATCGGCGCACCCGACGCTGCAACTGGTGACCCCAGGGATTCGCCCGGCGGGCAGCGCCCAGGACGATCAGCGCCGTATCCTGACCCCGCGTCAGGCGCTGGATGCCGGTTCCGATTACCTGGTCATTGGCCGTCCGATCAGCCAGGCGGCAGATCCAGCGAAGGCGTTGGCCGAAGTTGTAGCCGAAATCGCCTGATCAAACACCGAAGATCAAAAATGTGGGAGTGAGCAGGCTCACTCCCACATTGGTTTTGGGGTGAATTCAACTGTTGGGCTAAACCTTCAACACCAACTTCCCGAAATTCTCGCCGCTGAACAATTTCATCAGCGTCTCCGGGAAGGTCTCCAGTCCTTCAACAATGTCTTCCTTGCTCTTGAGCTGCCCCTTGGCCATCCAGCCGGCCATTTCCTGCCCGGCGGCGGCGAACTGAGCAGCGTAGTCCATCACCACGAAGCCTTCCATTCGCGCGCGGTTGACCAGCAACGACAGGTAGTTGGCCGGGCCCTTGACCGCTTCCTTGTTGTTGTACTGGCTGATGGCGCCACAAATCACCACGCGCGCTTTCATGGCCAGGCGACCCAGCACCGCGTCGAGAATATCGCCGCCGACGTTATCGAAATACACGTCGACACCTTTTGGACATTCACGCTTAAGGCCGGCATGCACGTCTTCGTTCTTGTAGTCGATGACGCCGTCAAACCCCAGTTCGTCGATCAGGAATTTGCACTTGTCCGCGCCGCCCGCGATGCCGATCACGCGGCAGCCTTTGATCTTGGCGATCTGCCCGGCAATGCTGCCCACCGCACCGGCCGCGCCGGAGAGCACCACGGTGTCACCTTCCTTCGGTGCGCCGACATCAAGCAACGCGAAGTAGGCGGTCATCCCGGTCATGCCCAGCGCGGACAGGTAACGGGGCAGCGGTGCCAGTTTCGGATCGACTTTGTAGAAACCTCGTGGCTCGCCGAGGAAATAATCCTGTACGCCCAAGGCTCCGTTGACGTAGTCCCCGACCGCAAAACCAGGATTGTTCGAGGCAACGACTTTGCCTACACCCAATGCGCGCATGACTTCGCCGATACCGACCGGCGGAATGTAGGACTTGCCCTCGTTCATCCAGCCACGCATGGCCGGGTCCAGGGACAGGTATTCGTTTTTGACCAGGATCTGACCCGCAGCCGGTTCACCGACTGGCACTTCTTGATAGGTAAAGGTCTCGCGGGTAGCCGCGCCCACCGGACGTTTGGCGAGCAGGAACTGGCGATTGGTCTGGGTAGTCATGACAGGCACTCAAGATGAATGAAGCCTTGTTGATAGACCTTCATGATCGATGCCGCAAGTTTGGCTGATGCGGCGAATGCACGTCGATCCAGTGCAGTGATAGTCGGTGCCGCAGTTCTATCACTGCCACTCATGGTCACTCAACCGGGCTTCTGATAGTGCTGCCGTGTCCCATGCCCCTGTGGCTAGACTGGAAACACACGATCCCCCGCATTCTTCTCTTTGAGGGCATAACAATGAGCATGACGTTTTCCGGCCAGGTCGCCGTGGTGACCGGCGCTGCCAACGGTATTGGCCGCGCGACCGCCCAGGCATTCGCCGCTGAAGGGTTGAAAGTGGTGGTGGCCGACATGGACACGGCCGGGGGCGAAGGCACTGTGGCGCTGATTCGTACAGCGGGCGGCGAAGCGACCTTCGTGCGCTGCAACGTCACGCTGGAAAGCGATGTAAAAAATCTGATGGACGAAGTGGTGAATACCTACGGCCGTCTGGACTACGCCTTCAACAATGCCGGCATCGAGATCGAGAAAGGCAAACTGGCTGAAGGCACCCTTGATGAGTTCGACGCGATCATGGGCGTCAACGTCAAAGGCGTCTGGCTGTGCATGAAGTACCAGTTGCCGTTGCTGCTGGCCCAGGGCGGCGGCGCGATCGTCAACACCGCTTCGGTGGCGGGCCTTGGTGCGGCGCCGAAGATGAGCATTTACGCGGCGTCGAAACACGCGGTGATCGGCCTGACCAAGTCGGCGGCGATCGAATACGCCAAGAAAAAGATTCGCGTAAACGCGGTATGCCCGGCGGTGATCGACACCGACATGTTCCGTCGCGCCTATGAAGCGGACCCGAAGAAGGGCGAGTTCGCCAACGCCATGCACCCGGTCGGCCGCATCGGCAAGGTCGAGGAAATCGCCAGTGCCGTGCTGTATCTGTGCAGCGACGGCGCGGCGTTCACCACCGGTCACTCGCTGGCAGTGGACGGTGGTGTCACAGCGTTCTGACCCATCAAGACCTGCCTCGTAGGAAAAGGCCCGCACACGTGCGGGCTTTTTCATGGTGTCGCGAAGGGCGGCGGACAATGTGTTTCAAATGGTTAGAACCGAGGCTTTTGGCGGCGTTGTCGCACATCCGATCCTGCGCACCTGTGATTAACTGCTCCCCGCAAATGGACAGGAGTTTGCTTGCTCATGGAATTGAGAATCGATCGACAGGCATTGGTGCCGGTCGTACAGCAAATCGTCGATGGGTTGGCCGTCTGGCTCCGTCAGAGCGAGGTGCAGCCAGGGACACGTTTACCTTCTGCGCGGCACATCGCGCGGGTCAATCTGCTCAGTCAGTCCAGCGTCGTCGAAGCCTGTGAGCGGCTGGTGACTCAAGGTGTGCTGGCGCCGCGTCATGGCGCCGGTTTCATTGTCGCCACGCCAACGCTGGTCGCCCAGGGGCAACAGGATTGCCTCTGGTTCGAAGGGGCGGAACTGAAACAGGGCGGCTGCTCGGGCGAACTTAAGCTGGGCTGTGGCGGGTTGCCGGAGAGCTGGCGCGAGACTGACGACCTGAGCTACGCGATTCGTCAGGTCAGCCGTACCGACATGGCCGGGTTGTTCAACTACAGCACTTCCCGAGGCCTGCCTGCCTTGCGTCTGCAAATTCTCAAACGCCTTGGACGGCTCGGTATCGAAGTGGATGAAAACCGTATCCTGACCACCGCAGGTGCCAGTCAGGGGCTCGACCTGATCGTGCGCACCTTGCTCAAGCCGGGAGATTGCGTGGTGGTGGAAAGTCCGGGGTATCCACTGTTGTTTGACCTGCTCAGGCTGCACGGCGTGACGATGATCGAGGTGCCTCGTACCCCGCGCGGGCCCGACACGGAGCAACTGCAATTACTATTGTTAAAGCACCGGCCCCGCGCGCTATTCATCAACAGTTTCTACCACAACCCGACGGGCAGTTGCCTGACGCCTGCGATGGCGCAGCAGGTTTTGCAATTGACCAAGACCCATGGCGTGCTGGTGATTGAAGATGACGTCTATGCCGATTTGCACTACGGCCCCGGCACGCGCCTCGCTGCATTGGGGGGGGATGACAACGTGATCTACGTTGGCAGTTACTCGAAAACCCTCAGCAGTTCATTGCGGGTCGGCTTTGTCGTGGCCAGCGAAGGGGTCATATCGCGATTGGCTGAGGTCAAGATGATCAGCAGCATGGGCGCCTCAAGGTTCTGCGAGTCGGTGCTGACTTGCCTGTTGGCCAGCGGCGCGTACCGCAAACTGGTACAGCGTCAGCGCCAGCGTTTGAATACGGACAGAGAGGCGGCCTTGCAAGTGCTCGAAGACGCCGAGTGGGAGGTTTTCGGCAAGCCGGCTGGTGGCCTGTTTATCTGGGCGCGATCGCGGATGTCCGACTACGCTCAGGTGCGCAAACAGGCCCGGCGCTGCGGTGTGCTGCTGTCTTCTGCCACGGCCTTCAGTCCTGACGGCCAGGCGAAAGATTGGCAGCGCATCAACGTTGCTTATGCCTGCGATCCTCGTGCCCGGGCTTTTTTTCAGGCGACCGCTGCGAATCGACCTAAAGCGTTCTGAAAACGACGTGGACGTAGCTTTTTGCCATTATTCCGACGCCAGAGACTTGTGCTGGCCCATGCCCATTGCGAATCTGCGTCAACAGACTATGTCAGGGGACTAAGTGCAATGATTTCGGCCGTGCAAGGACGTTTTGCCAACCTCGGTATGGCAAAAAAAATGGGTGTCGGGTTTGTCTTGGTGCTGCTGTTGACGGCCCTGGTGGCAGCCATCGGCGTTTGGTCCCTGCAAACCATCAGTCAGCGCTTCGACGGGCTCAAGCAGATGTCGTCGCTCAACAGCGGTTTGCTCAAGGTGCGACTGCTTGAGCAGGAATACGCCTTGCACGGCAACCCGAAAACCGCGGATGCCCTGCGCCAGGGGGTTGATGGCCTGATCGCCTTGGCGGCGCAGCTCAAGGCTGCTTCAGCGGCCAACGTGCCAGTGATGAATGACGTCGAGCAGTCCCTGGCGGCTTATCGCAAGGCCTTCGACGAATTCGTCTCGCTGAGTCAGGCCAAGGACCTGGCCCTGGAAATGGCCAGTTGGTCGGTGTCCAGCGTGGCCAATAATCTGGATGTCCTGCAAGCCGGGCTTGCCGACGATGGCGCCTATACCTTGAAGGAGTCCGAAGGCAAGGACGGTGGGCAGTTCATCGAGCAAGCCAATCAGGTCAGCCAGGTGTCGCGGTTGATGCTGCAGGCCATGAACGAAGCGCGTGTGCGTCTGGATCAGAGCCGCAAGGGCGATGACAGCGCAGCTCAGGGCAAGATCGAGCAGGCCGATCAGGCGCAGGTTCAGGCCGAGCAGTTGAAAACCACAGTCAAGGATGAGGGCTATCAGACTGTCCTCAATGAAGTGGCGGGTCACATCACCAGTTTCAGCGAGAAACTGACCGAATACACCGGTCTGTTAGCCCAGGAAAAAACCGTCTATGAGCAACTGCACCAGCGTGCTGCGCAGGTGGTGGAGCGGGTCGATCAGGCGTATGTCGCCGAAGACCAGTCGATGCAGGCCGAATTGAAAAAGAACTCGATGCTGATCATCGGCTCCTCGGCCCTGGCGTTGCTGGTCGGGTTGATCGCGGCGTGGGTCATTACCCGATTGATCGTGGCGCCGCTGCGCAGTGTGATTCGTGTTGCGCAGCAGATCGCCGCGGGTGATTTGAGTGCGACGGTTGAAGTGACGCGCCGTGACGAAATCGGCCAGTTGATGCAGGCCATGCAACAGATGGGGGCGGGGCTGAGCACCATCGTCAGCGGTTTGCAGGCCGGTATCGAGCAGTTGGCGAGTTCGGCGCAATCCTTGTCGGCGGTGACCGAGCAGACCAACCTGGAGGTCAGCAGCCAGAAGGAAGAAACCGAGCAGGTCGCCACGGCGATGAATCAGATGACGGCGACGGTGCACGATGTGGCGCGTAACGCGGAGGAAGCCGCTCAGGCTGCGCAAACGGCGGACGGTAAGGTGGAAAGTGGCCAGCAGGTGGTGCGTCAAAGCATGGCGCGGATCGAGCAGCTGGCGGATTCGGCGACGTCGGCCAGTTCGAGCATCGAAAGCCTGAGTGCAGAAATCCAGAACATCGGCACGGTGCTCAGTGTGATCAAGAGTGTCGCCGAGCAAACCAACCTGTTGGCGCTCAATGCGGCGATCGAGGCAGCACGGGCCGGCGAGCAGGGCAGGGGGTTTGCGGTTGTGGCGGATGAGGTTCGGGCGTTGGCCAAGCGCACTCAGCAATCGACCGAGGAGATTGAGCGTCTGGTGAGCGCCTTGCGTTCGGCGGCGCAGTCGTCGGTGCAGCAGATTCAGAACAGTGGTGAGCTGGTGAAGCTGGCGGTGAGTGACGCGTTGCAGACTGAGAGTGCGCTGGGAAGTATTGCGGCGGCGGTGTCGTTGATTCAGCAGATGAACCAGCAGATTGCGGCGGCCGCCGAGGAGCAGAGTTCGGTGGCCGAGGAGATTAATCGCAGTGTGACGAGTATTCGTGCGAGTGCGGATCAGTCTTCGTTGGCGATGCGGGGGAATGCGGCGTCGAGCATTGAATTGGCGCAGTTGGGGGTTGAGTTGAAGGGGATGGTCGGACACTTCCGGCTCTGATTTTTCTCCCTGCGTATGTGCACAGATCTAATGTGGGAGTGAGCCTGCTCGCGATGGCGGCCTTCGGGCCGACCATGTTGTGGTTGACCGGGTACATATCCATTTCTGCGGTAACGGCGGCTGGCGGTTTCGCCCTTACGGCGAGTCCCTTTTGTCAAACGCCACAAAAGGAACCAAAAAGTCTCGCCCCAAGCGTCCGGCCCCTCGCCAAGGCTCGGCGTTCCTTCGCTCCGGTATCCATCCGGGGACACTGCCCTCCGGTCTGCTTCGCGACGACCTACATGCAGCGTGTTCGACTGCGTCGAACGGCGCTGCGCGCCACTCCCCGGATGAACACCTCCACTCAGCCTCCCGAAAGGGGCGGGTAGATCAAGATCAAGAGCTGCAGGCGAGCTAACGCTCGGCCTGATGAGTGGTGAAAATCAAAAGCTGTACGCCGAACTCTTGTAGGAGCGAGGCTTGCCCGCGAAGGCAGCCTGACAGCCGACCAATGACTTGCAGGTGAACACCTAACCCTGTAGGAACTGGCTTGCCAGCGATGACGGCCAAGCTGCAGGCGAGCTAACGCTCGGCCTGATGAGTGGTGAAGAGCGAAGCGTGTACAGCGAACCGCTTGTAGGAGCGAGGCTTGCCCGCGAAGGCGGCCTGAAAGCCGACCAATGACTTGCAGGTGAACACCTAACCCTGTAGGAGCTGGCCTGCCAGCGATGACGGCCAAGCTGCAGGAGAGCTAACGCTCGGCCTGATGAGTGGTGAAGAGCGAAGCGTTTACAGCGAACCCCTTGTAGGAGCGAGGCTTGCCCGCGAAGGCGGCCTGACAGCCGACCAATGACTTGCAGGTGAACACCTGACCCTGTGGGAGCTGGCCTGCCAGCGATGAGGGCCTCGCCGCCAACCCATCTTGACCGGCAGTACTCACCCGCCAAACCCCGTCCAAAAAAAAAGCCACCTCGCGGTGGCTTCCTTGATTCTTCCGATCAGTCGTAGATCACTTTTTTCTTCCAGTCCGCATCCGCTTCAACTTCTTTGAGGCCGGCGTTCAACTGGTTGGTCTCGCTTTCAACGGCCGCGATGTTGTCCATCACCATGGCGTTGGCCCGCGCCAGGAGTTTTTCCAGGTATTCGAGCTGTTCGGCGTAGATCTGTGGTTCCTGCTGTTTACGCAGGTATTGCACACCGCGCTCGAAGGCGAGGCGGGCCTGGCCTGGCTGGTTTTGTTGCAGGCATTGCTGGCCCAGGTTATTGAAGAACTCGATGTGCAGCAGGACCAGAATGTGGCGCACTTCGCGGATCCAGCGCTTGGCTTCGTTGGTCGGCAGGAAGCCATCCTGTGCGGCGCGGGTGATTTGGCCGTGCAGGGCTTCGAGCAGGAAACGCACGTCCTTGGCCTTGGCTTCGGTCTGGATCGGTGCCGGCGGGTTGTTGACCGGGATCGATTCGCCTTGCGCGACCAGGGCTTCGAGTTCGGTAATCCGGGCCCTGAGGTTGGAACTGGTTTTTTCCAGGTTGAGCAAACGCTTGCAGACATTGAGTTCCAGGCGGGTCAGCAGCAGCTTGAGGCCAGGTGTCATCAGCTGACCGGGGAAGGTCTCGGTGATTTCGCCGCAGCGACGCAGGCGGTCGTTGAGTTCAACCTTGGTACGGGCCTTTTCCAGCTTGTTGTTTTCCACCACATGGTTCATGTAGCCAATGGCGATCAATAGTGCGATCCCGGCTACGACTAGCAGGGTGATCATGAGTGGTGTCACCGGTAAGACCTCTTTATAGGGTTCGCGATCGAGTGTAGTGGCTTGGCATTTGGGCGCATAGGACCGCTCGACGAGTTGAATCGGTTGTGGCTATCTTTATATCGGCCGGGGTTCGACTTATATAAATACTGGCAATCGTGGTTCAGATTGCCATCATCTTCAGCGACGGACTATAACGTCTTGGTGGTTATCAGAATATAGTCGCCAAAGGTCAGCAGGCGCAAAAGCCGGAATCCCGGCTGAAAGCGGGGCGAAGTCATTGATTTAAATAAATTTATATCTGGGGGTTGACGACCCCTCAATCCATCCATAGAATGCGCGCCACTTACAGCGTAAAGCACACAGCGAAACGCGGTAGGGAGTGAATGTTGTACGTGTGTCCCCTTCGTCTAGTGGCCTAGGACACCGCCCTTTCACGGCGGTAACAGGGGTTCGAGTCCCCTAGGGGACGCCATATGCGGGAATAGCTCAGTTGGTAGAGCACGACCTTGCCAAGGTCGGGGTCGCGAGTTCGAGTCTCGTTTCCCGCTCCAATTTTAAGCAGCGTTGCTTTCGGGCAGGGCTGAGTGAAGCCAGAGCCGACATCTTCGGATGCGGATTTGGGCACTGAAATACACACCATGTGTTTCAGTTAGCGTGTCCCCTTCGTCTAGTGGCCTAGGACACCGCCCTTTCACGGCGGTAACAGGGGTTCGAGTCCCCTAGGGGACGCCATTTGCGGGAATAGCTCAGTTGGTAGAGCACGACCTTGCCAAGGTCGGGGTCGCGAGTTCGAGTCTCGTTTCCCGCTCCATATTCAACAAAAACGCCGCTCAGCAATGAGCGGCGTTTTTGTTTGTGTGTCATTTATAAAAAGGACCGACGGTCCTTTTTTGTCGGTGCCGGCATCAAGATGATCAACGCGTCGGACCCGCCACAACAGCGGGTCCGAAAAGGCGATCAGAGTTTCGGCAACTGCCCGATCCGCCCCATCATTTCCGTCACGATCTGCAGGTCCAGCAGGAACTGGTCGACCGTCTTGAACTCGTTGTCGGTGTGGCCGGTGTACTTGACCTCGGGCCTGGCCAGGCCGAATTGCACGCCATTGGGCAGTTCATGGACCGAAGTGGCGCCCGCAGAGGTGCCGTACTTGTGTTCCATGCCCAGGTTTTCGCTGGACACGGCGAGCAAGGCCTTGACCCATTCACCTTCAGGGTTGCGGTACATCGGCTCGGCGATCGAGTAGTCGAAGGCCACCGCGACGTGGGTTTTCTTGCTCCAGGCATCAAGCTTATCGGCGATTTCAGTCTTGAGCGTTTCCGGCGACTTGCCCTTCGGCACGCGCAGGTTGACCGCGAGCTTGAAGGCTTTATCGTCCATCCCGACATAGGTAAGGGATGCGGTCAGCGGTCCCATGAAAGCATCGGAAAAACCGACCCCCAATTTGCCTCCCAGGTAATCCAGCCCCCAGTTGTCGGCAGCGTAGCGGGCGGCGTCGGTGATGTGGTTGTGCTTGAGCGCAACCTTGCCGTCGAGGCTATTGATGAAGCCCAGCATTCTCGACACCGGGTTGATGCCGGATTCGGGTTCGGAGGAGTGGGCGGAAACGCCGGTGACCGTCAATTTGACATCCTTGCCATCAACTTTGGCAGTGACGTCGAAGTTGCCGCCATTGCTTTTGGCATATTCGGCGCCGGCCTTCTGCAGGCTGGCGGCCAACTCGACGGGCTTCTCACTCAAAAGGGTGACGACCGATGTCGACGGGATCTGGTTGGTGGCCATGCCACCGGTCATCGAGATGATCTCGGCGCCCTTGCCCTCAGCCTTGCGTTTGGCAAAGTTCGCCATCACGGTGCCGTAGCCTTTCTCCGCAATCACTACCGGGTAGCCGCCATCCAGCGCCAGGTTGTAGTTGGGTGTCGGGTTGTGTTCGAAGTAATAAGGGATGGCGTCGCCGGTGGTTTCTTCGGTGGTATCGACCAGCAGCTTGAAATTGCGCGCCAGCGGCAGCTTCTCTTCCTTGATGACCTTCATCGCATAAAGCGCTACCACGATACCGTTCTTGTCATCTTCGGTGCCCCGGCCATACATGCGGTCGCCGATCAGGGTGACCTTGAACGGATCAAGTTTGGTGCCGTCTTTCAGAACCCAGTTCTCCGGCGTTACGGGCACCACATCGGCATGCGCATGAATGCCCACGACTTCGTCGCCGCTGCCCTCAAGGGATATTTCATAGACGCGGTTGTCAATGTTGCGGAAGTTCAGGTTGAACGCCTGGGCGAGGCCCTTGATCTTGTCGGCGATCTTGATGAATTCGGGATTGTCGTGTTGATCAACGCCCTCGACGCGGAAGGTCGGGATAGCCACCAGCTCGCGCAGGGTTTCGGTGGCGGCAGCACCGTATTTCACCCGTGCGTAGAGACCAAGCAGGCGATGGATTTCGTTCTGCTGGTCTGGAGTGAGGGTCTTGTTGTCGAGGAAGGCGCTGATGGCGGAGCCGAGATTGTCGGTTTTGCCGAGGTCGTTCTTGGCCAGGCCTCCCAGGAATTGCCTGAAATCCGTTACGGAGGTGTCACTGAACGTCTTGAGGATCGCCGCACTCTGTTGCGGGGTGATGTTGGCCTGCGCTGTCAGGGTGAACGACGAAAGGCTGGCCAGTATCAGGGTTGACGCAGCCAGGTGCTTGAGTGAGAAATTCATTGCTGTTGGCATTCCTTTGCAGGCAGTGGAGTGAGAAGTTTCTGATCGATGAGACAGAAACGGTTCCAAGCTAACACTGTAACGGAGTGTTACGGGAGTCCCTGATGTGGGATCTGTCGCACAGAAATGCAAAAGCGGCGCAGAAACGAAAAAGGCCCGTCAGTCAGACTGAGCGGGCCTTTTGCGTTTGAGGCGCTCTTACATCGAGAGAATCAAACGCCCGGCGAACAGGATCAGAATCACCCCCATGGTGCGTTCGAACCAATGCCCCATGCGCATGAACAGCAATCGCACCCGGGCGCTGGAAAAGAACAGCGCGACGATCACGAACCACAGCGCGTTCACAAAACACATCCAGGCCCCATACAGCGCCTGGATCTTCAAGGGTGTCGTAGCGCTGATGAGCGTGGTGAAAATTGCCAGGAAAAACAGCGTTGCCTTGGGGTTGGTCGCGTTGGTCAAAAAGCCGGTGGTGAACGCCTTCACCAGTGTTTGTTCGACGACGGGCTCGTTGGCGACTTTGTCCCCCTCAAGCGCGGATTTGGGTTTACTGCGTAGCAGGCTGACACCGAGGTACAAAATGTAAACGCCGCCCACCACCTTGGCCACCGTCAGTAACCAGGGCGTCGTATGCATCAACGCGCCGACCCCGAGCAGGGTGTAGAGCACGTGCACGGAAATCCCCGCACCGATGCCCAGGGCCGTGCAGATCCCGACCAACCGGCCGAAACGCACACTTTGACGGATGGTGACAGCGAAGTCCGGTCCAGGTGCGACCACAGCCAGAAAGTGAATAGTCGCCAGCGCAAGGAACTCGCCCAGGTAATTCGAAAGCATTTCAACTCCAGAAAGTAAGGGGTGAAGCATTGCCGCGATAGCCGACAAAGAACGAAAGGCTCAATCGCGGATCCGCCACGCCGGGTGTTACCGAGTGCATGCAGCGCGAATTGAACATGATGAAATCACCCGGCTCAGGACGAATCTCCAGGGCCGGCGTGCCGAGCAAGGCCGGGTCGATGCCGTAGCTGTCGCCACGCATCTCGTCGAATTGATCCGGAGAAATATCGTGGTCCCACATCTGCAAGGCGCCACCCTCGGAGGGCATGTTCAGGTAGACGTTGCAGGCGAACTGCGCTTCCAGGCTTCTGGCCTGGTAACTGTCGGGGGCATCCTTGGCGAAAATGTCGTGATGGGCCAGGAAGCACACCCCTGGTTTCACCACGCGGGACAGCCCGACATACATCTTGCGGCCGTAGAGATTTTCCAGGTGCGCACCCGCCGGCCAGGACTCATCGAGCATGCAGCGCAAGGTGTCGACCGGGGACGAGTAGGGCGCGCAACGTTTGCGTAATTCCGCGATGTTGCGCGAGGCATGCTCGAAATAATCTTCGATCAGCAGCGGCTGGTTTTCCGCCTCATAAAACGCCATGCCGATGCGACCGATGCTCGGCGCATTGATATAGCCTTCGAAACCCGGGGCGAGGATCTTGTCGCCAATCTGAATCGCCAGCGGCTGGGGCAGCAGGCCTTTGACGCGGATGGCGAGGACTTCTTCATTGGCCAGTTTTTTTATGCACGTCTCATCGAGACGCTCGACGTCAAGCATCATGTCTTAGGTCCATCTATTAGATAGTCAACAGAACCCGCGAATGCGGGCTCCCCCGGGCGTCGGGCGATGCCGGGGACGACATCGCCGAAAGCTCAATCCACGCTGTAGTGGACTGACAGCATTCCCTTTTTCAGTGAAAGGGAAGCGATCGTGACCGTGCCCAAATCCTTCAGGCTACGTACATGGGTGCCGCCGCAGCCGTAGGCGGGCAGCTCACCGAAACCAATTTCCCGGGCGCCTTCGCGCATCGATGTCAGGCGCGGCAGGTCATGGGCGACCCATTGCTCGATGCCGTGCTGAATCATCTCGGCATCCACCTCTTTTGCCGACTCCAGCGGTTTGAATTGCACGCGTCCTTCGCCCGGCCAGTGATGAGCCTTGACCGGCATCCAGCCCAGTGCCTGGACAAAATGGCCGATCAGGTGGCCGGCCGAATGCATGCGCGAATTGAAGCGGCGGCGTTGCTCGTCAATCCTGATCTGGGTCATGCCGGGTTTTATTGGCCGGTCGACAAAATGAATGATTCGGTCCGGGTCCTGGACCACGCGCAGCACCTGGCTTTCGCCGATCCAGCCGGTATCGAAAGGCTGGCCGCCACCCTGGGGGTGAAACAACGTGGCGCGCAGCAGCACCGCAAACTCGTTTTCCTGGGGCGTGCAATCCAGGACTTCCACATTGGCCTTGAGGTCATCACTATGGAAAAAGAGGCGAAGCGTCATATTCCATGTCCTCATTAAAGTTTCTCTTTTTATTATATGAATCGTGGAATTGCGTGATAATCCGTTCAAACATCAAAGGACTGTTGCGCTGTGAGCATAAATCTTCCACTGCCGTTACTGGGTGAAATGGCGATTTTCGTCAAGGTTGTCGAGACCGGTAGCTTTTCCGAAGCGGCTCGTCAAATGGGTTCTTCACCCTCGGCGGTGAGTCGCAGTATTTCGCGTCTGGAAAAAGCGTTGGCCACGCGTCTGCTGCAGCGAACCACGCGCAAGCTGCGCTTGAGCGACGGTGGCGAAGAGGTGTTCAAGCGTTGCCAGGAAATGGTCAGTGCGGCCAAGTCCGTGATGGAAATCAGCGGGCAGTTCACCCATGAGGCGGAAGGGCTGGTTCGGGTCAGCGTGCCCAAGGCGGTCGGTCGATTTGTGATTCACCCGCATATGCCGGAATTTCTGCGCCGTTATCCCAAAGTGGATGTGGAGTTGTTGCTTGAGGATAGGCAGGTGGATCTGATCGACGACAACGTTGATCTGGCGATTCGGATTACCGATCGACCGCCCGCAGGGTTGGTCGGGCGGCAATTGCTCACCATCGACCATTTGCTCTGCGCCACACCGCAATACCTCGCCGAACATGGCACGCCGACGCACCCCCACGACTTGCTCAACCACAGCTGTATCTACCTGGGTGAAACCCCGAGCGATGCGCGCTGGAAATTCAAAAAAGGCAGCAAGGCTGTGACGGTCGGTGTGCGCGGTCGGTATGCGGCGAATCACACAGGCGTGCGGCTGGGGGCGGTGTTGCAGCACATCGGGATTGGCAGTCTGCCGTATTTCACGGCGCGTTATGCGCTGGAGCAAGGGTTGATTGTGCAGGTGCTGCCGGACTGGACCTTCCTCGCGTCCTACCATGGCGGCGCCTGGTTGCTGCATTCGCCGACGCGCTATTTGCCGCCGAAATTGCGGGTGCTTATTGATTATCTGGTGGAGTGTCTGGAGAAGGAGCCGACCCTGAGCAAGCCGGGGAGGGCTGGGAAGGTTGCGGCGGAGTATGAGTTGCCCGAGAGTGATGGACTGCTCTGACTGGCCCCTTCGCGAGCAGGCTTGCTCCCACTCTGGTGAGGTTGCAACCCTCTCGCCGCTGACGCGGCCGGGAGCAACTTCAGCGATTGGTTCGTTGGAAGGGTCAGCAAAACAAATGTGAGAACGAGCCTGCTCGCGAAGAGGGAGTCTCAGTCGACATCTATGTCGCCTGACACACCGCTTTCGCGAGCAAGTCGGATCGCCGCACCGCCGCTCCCACAGGTGGGAATGTGCAGGGCTTGAGGTTACTTGCAGACTTCGGCGATGGCCTCGGCCAGCAGATCAAGGCGGGTTGCATCGATCCCGGCCACGTTCGCACGGCCGGTGCCGACCATGTACACGCTGTGATGATCACGAAGCTGTTTCACTTGCTCCGGCGACAAGCCGGTGTAGGAAAACATCCCGCGTTGCACACCGATATGCGCAAAACGCTCACGCAAACCATGGGGTTCAAGCGCTTCCATCAGGCCGCTGCGCAATTGGGCGATGCGCAAACGCATGGCTTCCACTTCGTCGGCCCAGAGGCTTTTCAACTCGGGATCGCCAAGAATCGTCGCGACCACGGCAGCACCATGATCCGGCGGCGTCGACCACAGATTGCGGGCGATGTTTGCCAGTTGGCTGCGGATATCCACCAGCTTCTCAGCGGTTTTCGCACAGACAATCAGCGCACCCGTGCGATCGCGGTACAGCCCGAAGTTTTTCGAGCAGGAACTGGTGATCAGCACCTCCGGCAACTCGGCCGCGAACAGCCGGGTCGACCACGCATCCTGTTCCAGGCCATCGCCGAAGCCTTGGTAGGCGAAGTCAATCAACGGCAGCAGATCGCGGCTGCGCACCACGTCCAGCACGCGGCGCCAATCGTCATGGGACAGATCGAAACCGGTCGGGTTGTGGCAGCAGGCGTGCAGCAACACCACATCGCCCTTCGGCGCGTCTTTGAGCACTGCCAGCATGGCTTCAACGTCGAGGCGGTTGTCGCTGCCGACGTAGGGGTAATGACTGACCTTGACCCCGGCCGCCGCGAAGATGGTTTCGTGGATCGGCCAGGTCGGGTTGCTCAGCCACACGCCACGGCCCGGCAGGCACTGGGCGATGAAGTCGGCGCTCAGGCGCAGCGCGCCGGTGCCGCCCGGTGTCTGGGTGGCGCCGGCCCGTTGTTCGGCGATCAATGGGGAGTCGGCGCCAAGTACCAGCTCGCTGATCGCCTTGCCGAACGCCGGTTCGCCGTGACCACCGATGTAGGTTTTGGTGGTCTGGCGATCCACCAGGCGCTGCTCGGCAAGCTTCACGGACTGGGGAATCGGCGTCAGGCCCTGGGCATCTTTATAGACGCCCACGCCAAGGTCGAATTTGCGCGGGTTCGGGTCCTGCGCATAGGCTTCCATCAAGCCGAGAATCGGGTCGCCGGGTACTCGACCGATGGCGTCGAAATGCATTATTTGCGGCCCTCGGCGTTCTTGGCCACTTCGTCAGTGCGCGCGGCCATGATGAAGTCGTTGCGGTGCAGACCCTTGATGGAGTGGCTCCACCAGGTCACGGTGACTTTGCCCCACTCGGTGAGCAGGCCAGGGTGGTGGCCTTCGGCCTCGGAGATTTCACCGACTGCGTTGGTGAATGCAAGGGCGTGCTTGAAATTCTTGAACAGGAACACTTTTTCCAGTTGCATCACGCTGTCGCGCACTTCGATGTTCCAGTCCGGGATCTGCTTGATCAGGATCGGCAATTCTTCGTCGCTGACCTGAGGGGCATCGGCGCGGCAGGCTTCGCAATGGGCTTGATTCAATGTGGACATGATGGGTTCCTGAAATCGAATGATTGGAAATCGGCCGTCAGTTTCACCACGCTATAGCAAAGCGTCGTGTCCTGACAGGCTCACTTGATTCTAAAAGCTGCGGATCACGCGGCTTTTTTGGGTGGAAATTTAGGCGCGTGCAAACCGAGCTGCATGCCTTGCTTGACCATGGCCATGATGTCTTCATGAGCCACATCAAACAGACGCTTGAGGTTCGGCAGGACAAAGTACAGCGGCTGCAGGATGTCGATGCGGTAAGGCGTGCGCATGCATTCCAGCGGATCGAAGGCCTGATGCTCAGGTTCGTCCGACAGGCAGTAAACGGTTTCTTTCGGCGAGGAGAGAATGCCTCCGCCGTAAATGCGCAGGCCTTCTGGTGTATCGACCAGGCCGAACTCGATGGTCATCCAGTAGAGACGCGCGAGGTACACGCGTTCTTCCTTGGTGGCCTGTAGGCCAAGCTTGCCGTAGGTGTGGGTGAATTCCGCGAACCAAGGGTTGGTCAGCAGCGGACAGTGGCCGAAGATCTCGTGGAAAATATCCGGCTCTTGCAGGTAATCCAGCTCTTCGCGGGTCCGAATAAAGGTCGCCACCGGAAACTGCTTGTTGGCCAGCAATTCGAAAAAGGTCTGGAAGGGGATCAGCGCCGGCACTCGGGCTACTTGCCAACCGGTGGTTTCACCGAGGACTTTGTTGATTTCACCGAGTTGCGGAATGCGGTCGTGGGGCAGACCGAGTTTTTCGATACCGTCCAGGTATTCCTGGCACGCACGCCCCTCGATCACTTTCAGTTGGCGAGTAATCAGCGTGTTCCACACCGCATGTTCTTCAGCGGGGTAGTCGATAAAACCTTGCGCATCGGGCTCGCGAGCCACGTACTGCGTCTGCTTCATGCTGCTCTCCTGCTAGGGGATTTCATTCTTGTTATGTGCTGCTATGGACTTAGAAATACTCCAAGGCGTGCCGCGTTGCAGTAGGTGAATCGTGCCCTGCGTAGGAAATCTCTTCAGTTTTCGTAAAGATTTCGTTACGAATGGATCGCAGTGGCGCAGGTATTGAGTTTTTCGGGTTTGAAAAGCGTTGCGCCTGTCACATAATCTTGACGGCTATCTGAGCGTGCCAGCAAAAAAATACCCTGTGGGAGAGAGCCTGCTCGCGAAAGCGTTCTGCCTGACACATCAATGCCGAATGCACCGATGCATTCGCGAGCAGGCTCGCTGCCACAGGGTTGTACCTCAGGCATCCAACCTATTGACCGTTTTTCTTGGGCCTTTATATGCGTATCAAAGTCCACTGCCAGAACCGCATCGGCATCCTGCGCGACATTCTCAACTTGTTGGTCGAGTACGGAATCAACGTCGCTCGCGGCGAGGTCGGCGGTGAGCATGGCAATGCGATCTACCTGCACTGCCCGAACCTGATCAATATTCAGTTCCAGGCGTTGCGTCCGAAATTCGAGTCGATTGCCGGGGTATTTGGCGTCAAGCGTGTAGGGCTGATGCCCAGCGAGCGTCGGCACATGGAGCTCAATGCCTTGCTCGGCGCCCTGGAGTTTCCGGTGTTGTCGATCGACATGGGCGGCTCCATCGTGGCGGCTAACCGGGCGGCGGCGCAGTTGCTCGGGGTGCGGGTGGATGAGGTGCCGGGGATTCCGCTGTCGCGTTACGCCGAGGATTTTGATTTGCCGGAACTGGTGCGTGCCAACAAGTCGCGGATCAACGGGCTGCGGGTCAAGGTCAAGGGCGATGTGTTCCTCGCCGACATCGCGCCGCTGCAATCCGAGCATGACGACAGCGAAGCCATGGCCGGTGCAGTCCTGACGCTGCACCGCGCTGATCGGGTGGGGGAGCGCATCTACAACGTGCGCAAGCAGGAACTGCGCGGGTTCGACAGCATCTTCCAAAGCTCGAAAGTCATGGCCGCGGTGGTCCGCGAAGCGCGGCGCATGGCGCCACTGGATGCACCGCTATTGATAGAAGGCGAAACCGGCACGGGTAAAGAATTGCTGGCCCGCGCCTGCCACCTCGCCAGCCCACGCGGCCAGTCACCCTTGATGGCACTCAACTGCGCCGGCCTGCCGGAATCGATGGCGGAGACCGAGCTGTTCGGTTACGGCCCCGGCGCCTTCGAAGGCGCGCGTGCCGAAGGCAAGCTTGGGCTGCTGGAGCTGACGGCGGGCGGTACGTTGTTTCTCGATGGCGTCGGGGAAATGAGCCCACGCTTGCAGGTGAAATTGCTGCGCTTCTTGCAGGACGGTTGCTTCCGTCGTGTGGGCAGTGATGAAGAGGTCTATCTGGATGTGCGGGTGATCTGCGCGACGCAGGTGGACTTGTCCGAGTTATGCGCGCGGGGCGAGTTTCGCCAGGATTTGTATCACCGCTTGAACGTGCTCTCACTGCACATTCCGCCGCTGCGTGAATGCCTCGATGGTTTGACGCCGTTGGTGGAGCACTTCCTCGACCAGGCCAGTCGTCAGATCGGTTGCCCGCTGCCGAAGCTGGCGCCAGCGGCGATGGAGCGGCTCAGTCATTACCATTGGCCGGGCAATGTCCGGCAATTGGAAAACGTGTTGTTCCAGGCGGTTTCGTTGTGCGAAGGCGGGACCGTGAAGGCCGAGCACATTCGCTTGCCGGATTACGGCGTGCGTCAGCCGCTTGGCGATTTCTCCCTCGAAGGCGGGCTGGATGCGATCGTCGGGCGCTTTGAGAAAGCGGTGCTGGAGCGGTTGTATTCCGAGCATCCGAGCAGTCGGCAGTTGGGCAAGCGGTTGGGGGTTTCGCATACAACCATTGCCAACAAGTTGCGTGAGTATGAAGTCGGCAAAGACCCCGACGCTTAAGCTGAAGCAATGACAACTTTGTGGCGAGGGAGCTTGCTCCCGCTGGAGCGCGAAGCGGCCGTAAGACCATCCGGCATGATCTGACTGTCACGCTCGGCCAATCTTTTTGGGGCTGCTTCGCAGCCCAGCGGGAGCAAGCTCCCTCGCCGCAGGGGATCCTGTTGGCTGCAAAGGCCAGCACTTGCCACCAACCGGCATAACACCGCCGGTTTTTCGTCTCCGATACATTTCCCCAATCCCCGCAAAACCCCTCAAGTCCTTTGTTTGCCGGGCCTCGCACCGCCAGAAAAAAGTTGGTCTGTAAATTGCTTATCGCTCAACAGTACAGCGGTGGGCGGCAAACGTCCGGCATGCAGAGGAAAGAGTGTGGACAAGTACCTTTATGTGGCAATGACCGGCGCCAGCCAGAATGCACTGGCGCAGAAGGCTCATGCCAACAACCTGGCAAACATCTCTACCAACGGTTTTCAGAAGGACCTGGAACAGGCCCGTTCGATGCCGGTGTTTGGTGACAGCTTTCCGGCGCGTGCGTTTGCCATGACCGAGCGTCCGGCCACCGACTTCTCACCAGGTTCGCTGGTTGAAACCGGTCGCGACCTCGACGTTGCGGTGCAAGGCAACGGCTGGATCGCCGTGCAGACCCCCGATGGCGCTGAAAGCTACGTGCGCACCGGCAGCCTGAACGTGGACGCCCTGGGCGTGCTGCGTGCCGGCAACGGTATGCCGGTGATGGGCAATGGCGGACCGATCGCCGTGCCGCCCGAGCAGCAGATCGAAGTGGGCGAAGACGGCACCATCAGCATCCGTGCGATGGGCGAAGGCCCGCGTGTGATGGCTGAAGTCGACCGTATCAAGCTGGTCAACCCTGACCTGAAGAACATGACCAAAGGCCTGGATGGTTCGATCCACACCAAGGACGGCAAGCCGGCGCAAGCCGATGCAGGCGTCAAACTGGTGTCCGGGTTCCTTGAGTCGAGCAACGTCAACGCCGTGGAAGAAATGACCTCGGTACTGGCTTTGTCGAAGCAGTTCGAGCTGCACATCAAGATGATGAACACCGCCAAAGACGATGACCAGGCCATGGCTCGGGTCTTGCAGATCAGCTAATTATCAGAACGTCGCGCCGTAAAACAGGCGCACGAGGAGAATCGAATGCTTCCGGCTCTATGGGTTGCCAAAACAGGTCTGTCCGCCCAGGACACCAACCTGACGACCATTTCCAACAACCTGGCCAACGTGTCGACCACGGGTTTCAAACGTGACCGTGCCGAGTTCCAGGACTTGCTCTATCAGATCAAGCGCCAGCCAGGCGCCCAGTCGACCCAGGACAGCGAACTGCCGTCGGGTCTGCAAGTGGGTACCGGTGTGCGCATCGTCGGCACCCAGAAAAACTTCACCGCCGGCAGCCTGCAAACCACTGAGCAGCCGCTGGACCTGGCCGTCGATGGTCGCGGTTTCTTCCAGATTCTGCAGCCGGACGGCACCACGTCCTACACCCGTGACGGCACGTTCCACCTCGATTCCAACGGCCAGATCGTCAATGCCAGCGGCTTCGCCCTGGAACCGGCCATCGTCATTCCAAACGACGCGCAGACCTTCACGGTCGGTCGCGACGGCACCGTGTCGGTCACCGTTCCGGGTAACCCGGCCAGCCAGGTGATCGGCAACCTGCAAACCGCCGATTTCATCAACCCGGCCGGCCTGCAAGCCGTGGGTAACAACCTGTTCCTGGAAACCGCTGCCAGCGGCGCGCCGCAAGTCGGCACCCCGGGCCTGAACGGTTTCGGTACCACGCTGCAGAACACCCTGGAAACGTCCAACGTCAGCACCGTTGAAGAGATGGTCAACATGATCACCACTCAGCGCGCTTACGAGATGAACTCCAAGGTGATCTCCACCGCCGACCAGATGCTCTCGTTCGTAACGCAGAATCTGTAATCAGTCTATGAGGCGGCCATGAGGTCGTCTGCAACACCGTGAGGTAGGGTCATGAATCGCTTTGTATCTGTTCTGGCACTGAGTGGGGTCGTCGTGCTCGCGGGCTGCGTCGCTCCGCCACCCAAGCCCAATGACCCTTACTACGCCCCGGTGTTGCCGCGCACGCCGTTGCCGGCTGCCGCCAATAACGGCTCGATCTATCAGGCCGGCTTTGAACAGAACCTGTACAGCGACCGCAAGGCGTTCCGGGTCGGTGACATCATCACCATCACCCTGAACGAACGGACCCAGGCCAGCAAGAACGCCAACTCGCAAATCGGCAAGAACAGCAAGACCGGGATCGGTCTGAGCTCGTTCTTTGGCGGTGGCCTGAGCACCAGCGACCCTGTGGGCAGCGGTAGCCTGAGCCTGGACGTTGGCTACGAAGGTGATCGCGCGACCAAGGGCGACAGCAAATCCGGGCAGAGCAACAGCCTGACCGGCTCGATCACCGTGACCGTCGCCGACGTGCTGCCCAACGGCATCATCGCCGTGCGCGGCGAGAAATGGCTGACGCTCAATACCGGCGATGAGCTGGTGCGGATTGCCGGCATGGTGCGCGCCGATGACATCGCCACCGACAACACCGTGTCGTCGACCCGCGTCGCCGATGCACGCATCACCTACTCGGGCACCGGTGCGTTTGCCGATGCGAGTCAGCCAGGCTGGTTCGACCGTTTCTTCCTCAGCCCGCTGTTCCCTTTCTAGGTGGCCACGTTGAATCTTAAACACCTGATGGTGGCTGCCCTGATGCTCTCGGCTGCGTTCAACGCGCAAGCCGAGCGGCTGAAGGATATCGCCAGTATTTCCGGCGTTCGTTCCAACCAATTGATCGGCTACGGCCTGGTGGTCGGGCTTAACGGCACCGGCGACCAGACGACGCAAACCCCGTTCACTCTGCAGACCTTCAACAACATGCTCTCGCAGTTCGGCATCAAGGTGCCGCCGGGTTCGGGCAACGTGCAGTTGAAGAACGTCGCCGCCGTGTCGATCAGTGCTGATTTGCCGGCGTTCGCCAAGCCGGGTCAGCAGGTCGATATCACCGTTTCGTCCATCGGTAACTCCAAGAGCCTGCGCGGCGGCACCTTGCTGCTGACACCCCTCAAAGGTATCGATGGCAACGTCTACGCAATCGCCCAAGGCAACCTGGTGGTCGGCGGTTTTGATGCCGAAGGCCGCGACGGTTCGAAGATCACCGTCAACGTTCCGTCGGCCGGTCGTATCCCGGGCGGTGCATCGGTGGAGCGTTCGGTGCCGAGCGGTTTCAACCAGGGCAACAGCCTGACCCTGAACCTCAACCGTTCGGACTTCACCACCGCCAAGCGCATCGTCGACAAGATCAACGACATGCTCGGCCCTGGCGTTGCCCAGGCCATCGACGGCGGTTCGATTCGGGTCAGCGCGCCGCTCGATCCAAGTCAACGCGTCGACTATCTGTCGATCATCGAAAACCTTGAAGTCGATCCGGGTCAGGCGGTGGCGAAAGTCATCATCAACTCGCGCACCGGCACCATCGTGATCGGCCAGAACGTCAAGGTTTCACCGGCCGCCGTGACTCACGGCAGCCTGACAGTGACCATCACCGAAGACCCGATTGTCAGCCAGCCCGGCCCTCTGTCCAATGGCCAGACCGCCGTCGTGCCGCGCTCGCGGGTCAACGCTCAGCAAGAAGCCAAGCCAATGTTCAAGTTCGGCCCGGGCACCACCCTCGACGAAATTGTGCGTGCGGTGAACCAGGTCGGCGCGGCACCGGGTGACTTGATGGCGATCCTCGAAGCATTGAAACAGGCTGGCGCGTTGCAAGCCGACCTGATTGTGATCTGAGGACAGCGACCATGGATATGCGCAAGGGCGGCCTGGGTGTCAGCAGCAACGATTCGGGCTCCTATTCGGACTTGAATCGTTTGAACCAGCTCAAGGTCGGCGACAAGGACAGTGATGCGAACATGCGCAAAGTGGCGCAGGAATTCGAGTCGCTGTTCCTCGGTGAAATGCTCAAGTCGATGCGCTCGGCCACCGATGCGCTGGGCAAGGACAATCCGCTCAACACGCCAGCGGCCAAGCAATACCAGGAAATGTACGACCAGCAGTTGGCCGTTTCCATGTCCCGCGAGGGCGGCGGTATCGGTCTGGCGGACGTGCTGATGCGCCAGATGTCGAAGAACAAACCGCTGGCGCCGGGCGAGGCTGCAGCCGCGTCCGCCGCCAAGCAGGAAGCGGCGAAAGCGGCCGTGCCGACACCGGTTGCCGCAGGCACCGCGGCCACCGACGGTCCGCTGTCGCGGCTCAATGGTCAGCGTCCGTTGTGGGCCTCGCGTTCGGTGAAAGCGCCAACAGGCGAGGGCACGCATCACAATGACATGGCGCTGATCAATCAGCGCCGTCTGGCCTTGCCGCCGAAACTGGCCGATCGCTTGCTCGCCGGCCTGGTGCCTTCGGCAACGACTGCCGCTACAACCCCGAACAAAGCCTTGCTGCCTGAGCGCGCCGCGACTCCGGTCGTGACCGGTGCCGGCCCGCTGTTCAATGGCGACTGGCTGCCCTCGCCAACCGATAACAAGTCGAGCGGACGTCTGCAGGTTTACGGCCGTGCGATGGCGCAGATTCCGCTGGCGCCACCGAAGAAAGCCTTCAGTTCCGCCGACGAATTCGTCAACACCATGCTGCCGATGGCCAAGGAAGCCGCCGACCGTATCGGCGTCGATCCGCGTTACCTGGTGGCCCAGGCGGCCCTGGAAACCGGTTGGGGTAAATCGGTCATGCGTGCCCAGGATGGCAGCAGCAGTCACAACCTGTTTGGCATCAAGGCCAGCAGCAGTTGGAAGGGGGAATCGGCGCGAGCGATCACCAGCGAATTCAGGAATGGCGAGATGGTCAAGGAGACGGCAGAGTTCCGCTCCTACGATTCGTACAAAGACAGCTTCCATGACCTGGTGACTTTGCTGCAAACCAATAATCGCTATCAAGATGTTCTGAAGTCTGCCGATAACCCAGAACAGTTTGTACGCGAGCTGCAGAAAGCCGGGTATGCGACAGACCCGGCCTACGCAAGCAAGATTTCGCAGATAGCCAAGCAGATGACGAGTTACCAAAACTACGCTGCGGCGGGCGCTTCTACTACGCCTCTATAGGCACAAGGCATAAGGTCTGAACCATGAGTTTGCTCAATATCGGGATGTCGGGTCTGGCCGCTGGCCAATCCTCGTTGATGACTACCGGCAATAACATTGCCAACGCCGACACCGCCGGTTATTCACGCCAGCAAACCGTGCAGGGCACCAAAGCCTCGAATCAGTTCGGCAATGTCTACATCGGCACCGGTACTACCCTGGCCGATGTGCGTCGCGTCTACAACAGCTACCTCGATGCGCAACTGCAGACCACCACCTCGCTCAACAGCGATGCGGCTGCGTATGCCGGGCAGATCAGCCCGCTCGACGCCTTGCTCTCGGACAGCGGCACCGGCCTCAACGGCGCCCTGACCAAGTTCTTCGCCTCGGTGCAGAACGTCAACGCCAAGCCGGGTGATGACGCGTCGCGCCAGCTGCTGCTCAGCGATGCCCAGGCCTTGAGCAATCGTTTCAACTCAGTATCCAGCCAGTTGGCCGCGCAGAACGCGAGCATCAACGGCAACCTGTCGAACATGGCCGACCAGGTCAACAAACTGGCCGCCACCGTGGCTCAGTTGAACCAGAAGATTTCCGAGATATCCAACGCCGGCGGCATGCCCAACGAGCTGCTCGATGCGCGTAACGAAACCGTGCGTCAGCTCTCCACCTTCACCGGTGCGCAGGTCATCGAGCGCGACGGTAACCTCGACGTTTATCTGGGCAGCGGCCAGCCGCTGGTCATTGGCGGCACCGCCAGCACCCTGTCCGTGGCGTCAAGCCTGAACGACCCTTCGCGCATGGGCATTCAGCTCAATCGCGCCGGCAGCACCGTTGACATCACGTCGGTGATGACCGGTGGTGAAATGGGTGGTTTGCTGCGCTATCGCAGCACCGTACTGGACCCGGCGATGAACGAACTGGGGCGCGTGGCCCTGGTCGTTGCCGATCAGATGAACACGATCCAGGCCCAGGGCATCGACAAGAACGGTGAGTTCGGCTCGAACCTGTTCAACAGCATCAACAGTGCCGCGCAGATGGCCCAGCGCAGCGTTGCCACGGTCGGCAACAGTGCCGGCTCGGGTAACTTTGATGTGAGTATCGAAGACAGCGGCAAGCTGACCATCAACGATTACAAGGTCACCTTCACCAGCGGCACCAACTACACCGTGTCGCGTCTGCCAGATGGCACGTCCATGGGCGCTTTCAGCACCCTGACCACGCCGCCGCCGGTAATCGACGGTTTCTCGCTGAAGCTTTCCGGCGGCACCGCCGCGGCGGGCGACACCTTCAAGATCACGCCGACCCGCAACGCGGCGGCGAACATCAAGACCGAGATGACCGACAGCAAGCGTCTGGCCATCGCGGCACCGTTGAGCGCGTCCATCGCACCGGGCGGTAGCGGCACCTTGACGATCCCGGCCAGTGGTCAACCGACCCTGACCACGCAGTTTGATATTTATGACTCGGCGACCACTCTGGCCATTCAGAACGGGCTGCAGAATTCGACTCCGGTCAAAGTGGTTTTCGGTGCCGGCGGTGGCACCACCCAGACTTACCAATTGCTCGATGCCAAAGGCAATGCACTCAGCAGCGGCACCATTGTGCCGGGCCAGAACAATACGCTCAGCCTGAGCATTCCACTGGTCGACGCCAGCGGCGCCGCGATCATGGATCCGGGGCCACCCGCCGTGCAGCGTACGGCGACCTTTGATATGACCGTGGCCGGTTCGCCAGGTCAAGGCAGTGCAATTAACGTCACGCTCAGTCAACCGGGTACGCTGGACAACCGTAACGGTACCGCACTGGCCGGCTTGCAGACCAAGCAGACCGTGGATACCGGTTCGGCCAGTAAAGGCATTTCCCTGACCGACGCCTACGGCAAACTGGTCGAAGGCGTCGGCGCCAAGGCCGCGCAAGGCAAGCTCGACAGTGCCGCGACCACCGCTATCCTGGCCAACGCCAAGGGCGCTCGCGATTCGCTGTCGGGTGTCGACCTCGATGAGGAAACCGGCAACCTGGTCAAATATCAGCAGTACTACACCGCGTCTTCGCAGATCATCAAGGCTGCGCAGGAAATCTTCAGCACACTGATCAACAGTCTTTAAGGAGTCGTAGCCCATGCGCATTTCTACCGCCCAGTTTTACGAGTCCTCTGCCGCGAACTACCAGAAAAATTTCGCCAACGTAGTCAAAAGCAGCGAAGAGGCCAGCAGCCTGGTTCGCGTCAACACCGCCGCCGATGATCCGGTTGGCGCCTCGCGTCTGCTGCAGTTGGGTCAACAGGCGTCGATGCTTGATCAGTACAAGGCCAATACCACGACCATCAAGGCGACCCTGGGCACGACCGAAGCGGTGATGACCAGCATCAATAGCGTGCTGCAGCGCGCCAAGGAATTGGCTGTGGGCGCCGGCAACGCCGGTTACACCGATGCCGATCGCCAGGCCAACGCATCGGAGTTGGGGCAGATCGAAGAGCAGTTGCTGAGCCTGATGAATAGCAAGGACGAGAACGGCAAATACATCTTCGCCGGTTCCAAGGGCGATACAATTCCGTTCACGCGTAACAACGATGGCACCTACAGCTACAACGGCGACCAGGTGACGCTTGACCTGGCGATCGGCGACACCATGTCGATGGCCACCAACAGCACCGGTTGGGAAGCGTTCCAGCAGGCGATCAACACCAGCCGTAGCGAGGTCACCCGGACCGCGCCGGTCGTGGATGACGGCCGCGTGACCCTGTCCAACGGCCAGGTGTCGTCGAACGTCACCTACAACGCCAAATTCCGCAGCGGCGAGCCGTATACCGTGGACTTCGTCAGCGGCACCCAGCTGAAAATCACCGACTCGGGCGGTAATGACGTGACTGCCGAAGCCAGTCAGGGCGGTGCGTTCGACCCTGCCAGCAAGAACGGCCAGGCCGTCACTTTCCGTGGCGTCGAGCTGACCCTGAACATCAACCTGAGTGCCGGCGATACGGCGGCGACCGTGCTGCCTGGCCACACGTTTACCCTGGCGGCCAAGCCGGACACCTTCAGTGCAACCGGCAGCCCGGGCAACGCTTCGGCGGCGCAGGTCACCACCAGCAGCATCACCAACCCGGTGGATTACCACGCCAGTTTCCCTACCGGTTCGGCGATCCTCAAGTTCACCAGCGCCACCGCCTTCGACCTGTATGCGGCGCCTTTGACGGCCAGCAGTAAGCCTGTGTCTAGCGGAACCATGGCCGGCAGCGTCGCCACTGCATCGGGTGTGAGTTTCACGTTGAGCGGTGCGCCGGCTGCCAACGATCAGTTCAGCATCGCGGTCAACACTCACGAAACCCAGAACATCCTGGACACCGTGAGCCAACTGAAAACCGCTCTGAATACACCAACCAATGGTGACCCGATCGCTACTCAAAAGCTGCAAGCGTCACTGGCTTCCGGTATTGCCAACCTGGCCAGCGGCACCGATCAGCTGTCCAGCGCCTTGAGTTCGGTGGGTGGTCGCGGTGCTGCTCTGGAGACCCAGAACGATACCAACCAGAGCCTGACGCTGGCCAATGCCCAGACCCAATCGTCAATCCGCGATTCCGATCCGGCTGAAGTGATGACCCGTCTGACCTTGCAACAAACCATGTTGCAGGCCTCGCAACTGGCCTTCAGCAAGATCGCTCAGTTGGGCCTGTTCAACAAGGTCTGAGCCAGCGCCTGCCGAGCTGCCAACCGTCTTTTTGTAAGCGGTTCCGGGGCCTCTGCCTGAAAGGGTAGAGGCCCGCCGCTCGAGAGTTTCCTGCCGTGAATCAACGCCCCCTCGTCAGTATCGTCATCCCAGCCTTCAACCCGCGCTTCTTCAGTCAGGCATTGGAAAGTGCGCTCGCCCAGACCTACGAGCACATCGAGATCGTCATTTGTGACGATTCGTCCGGCGACGATATCCGCGACATTGTTGAGGCCTTCATCGAGCCGGCTCACCCGGTTCGCTACTTGCGTAATCCGCAACGTCTGGGCTTGCAGAAGAACGTATTGCGTTGCGTCGAAGAAGCCCGTGGCGAATTCATCAAAGTGCTGTGCGATGACGACCGTCTGTTTTCACCCAGCGTAGCCTTGCAGGCGCAGGTGTTGATCGACCACGCGGACGTGAATGTGGTCTTTGCCCTGCGGATGCTCAGCGACGCCGGCAATTTCATCCTGCCGCCACGGGTCGACAATTGCCGGTTCTCACCGAACGACGCCTTGCTCAAGGGCGATGACATGCTGGCGATCTTCGAAGGTACGCCGAAGAATTTCCTCGGCAACTTCAGTTCGACCCTGATGCGTCGCGTCGATGTACTGGAGCTGTTGCCGGCGCTGATTCAGGAAGGCGCCGGTTTCGTCGCCATGCTCGATTTCGCCTTGTTCGTGTGCTTGATGCGTCGCGGCAATCTGGTGTCGCTGAGCACTGTGCTGAGTACCGAACGTTTGTACCCGGAACGTCTGAGCAAAACCCCGGAAATGGTCAAGGCCGCAGCGGTGGAGTGGAGCTGGCTTTCGCAGATGCTCGCGGCACGCAGCGGTGAATCGGCACCGGCATCGGGTTGGGTGCGCTATATCGAGCTGACTAAAATCACCGACCAGCCCCACGCCTGGGAAGAATTGTGCGTGGTGCGCATTTTGGGCAACCGCAACACAGTGGTGAATGGTCGGGTGGGCGGGGAGAGCGAAAGCTACGCCGATTTCTATCGCGAATGGCTGGCGATCCGCAGGTTCTCCGATGTCGAGCAGCAGCTCATGCCGCAACGCCTCGACAGCTGGGCGTTCCGTCCGCAGATCGTGCCGATTGTGATCGACAGCGGCGCTGACAGTGCAGCGTTGAACACTACGTTGCAAAGCATCAGCCGACAGCTTTACACGCCGCAGGCGGTGGTGGTGCTTTCTGATGCCTTGTGTGCGACCGACGATCGTGTGGTGCAGTTGCCGTTCCAGGCGGATTGGGCGCAACAACTCAATGCGGTGGTGCCGCAGCTGGAAGGCGCTCACTGGTTTTATCTGCTGCATGCTGGCGACACTTTGCGCGAGTCGGCCCTGCTGATCCTGGCTGAACGCATTGCGGGTTCGGCGGGCATTCTCTGTGCCTACAGCGATGAGGGCGCGCTGGTCGATGGCGAGTCGATCGACCCGGTGTTCAAACCCGATTTCAATCTCGATCTGATGCGTGCTTATCCCTACGTCGGCCGAACCCTGGCCTTCGAGCGGCAGCGCTTCATGACCCTGGGCGGCTTCGATTCGGCTCACGGTGAGCTGGCACCGCACGATTTGTTATGGCGTCTGGTGGAAGAGGCCGGGCCGCAAACCATTGAGCACATCGCCGAAATCCAGATTGAGTCGAGTCAGTCTTTCGCCGCCTGGCTGTCGTTGCCGGAGGTGATCGAGAACAATGCCGGGATGGTCAGCGCACACCTGGATCGTATTGGTGTGGCGCACTCGATCCGGCAGGAAGAGTTGCCGTTGATCAACCGCATCGACTACCTCCATGGGGCGCGCCCTTTGGTGTCGATCATCATCCAGGCCGGCGATTCGCTGTACGCGTTGCAGCGGTGCATCGAAGGCCTGATCGAGCGCACGGCTTACGGCCAATACGAAATCCTGATCGTCGACAGCGGCACGGACGACCCGGCGATGCTCGACTGGCTGGAGGCGATGGCGCAGCTGGGCGCCGCAATGCTGCGAGTATTGCGTTACGCCGGTGATGCCAACGACGCGGCGATCCGTAACTTTGCCGCGAGCCTGGCGCATGGCGAATATTTGCTGCTGCTCAGCGCGCAGACAGTGATCTGCGACAGCGACTGGCTGGATGAAATGCTCAATCACGCCCAGCGCCCCGAAGTGGGTGTGGTCGGTGCTCGTATCCTCAGCCCCGAGGGTTCGATCGTCAGTGCCGGGTTGATTCTTGGCCTGGCCGGGCCGGTCGGTTCGCCATTTTATGGCGAAGCGGCCGGTTCTCGTGGCTACATGCAGCGATTACACGTAACCCAGAATTGGAGTGCGGTGAGCAATCTCTGCCTGATGGTGCGCAAGCAAGTGTTTGATGAACTCGAGCAGTTCGATGAGGTGACCTTCACCCAGGGCCTCAGCGACGTCGACTTGTGTTTGCGGGCAGGCAACGATGGTTATCTGGTGGTCTGGACGCCTTACGCCAGCGTGGTGTGGGTGCAGCAAGATGTGTCGCCGGCAGGGCTTTCGACACTGGCACTGCGCGAGCGTGAACAGGAGGATTTCTATCGCAAATGGCTGCCGAAGATCGCCAAGGATCCGGCCTACAGCCCGGCGCTGAGCCTTGGGATTTCCAGCTTCAGTCTGGAGCCGTCACTGCGCAATAACTGGAACCCGTTCTGCACCCGTGCCTTGCCGTTGATTCTCGGTCTGCCGGTTAACAGCACCGCCGTTGGCCATTACCGGGTAACCGCGCCACTGGCTGAGCTCGAAGCAGCCGGTCGGGTGATCGCGCGGGTGGCCTATGAGTCGCCGTCGACCGTGGAGATCGAGCGTCTGTCACCAGACACGATCATTCTGCAAGGGCGTTACAGCGAAGGCGCTGCGGGTGACATTCTGCGGATGAAAAAGTACTCCAGTGCGCTACGAATTTTCGAACTCGACGACTACATCGTCAGTGCGCCGAAGAAAAACACCCACGCCCGCAACAAACCGGTCAATACCGAGCAGCTGTTGCGCGAAGGCATTGGCCTGTGCGATCGCGTAGTGGTCACCACTCAGCCGCTGGCCGATGCCTTGTCGAGCATGCACAGCGAAATCCGCGTAGTGCCGAATATGCTATCGCCGGCACCATGGGCGACGCTGACCAGCCATCGGCGCACCTCCAGCAAGCCGCGAGTCGGTTGGGGCGGCGGCACCAGCCACACCGGTGACCTGGAGATCATTGCCGAGGTTGTGCGCGAACTGGCGGACCAAGTCGAGTGGGTGTTCTTCGGCATGTGCCCTGATGCCTTGCGTCCGTATGTCCACGAGTTTCACTCCACCATCGGCTTGCAGAGCTACCCGTTCAAACTGGCCAGCCTGAACCTCGACCTGGCGCTGGCACCGCTGGAATTCCATATCTTCAACGACTGCAAAAGCAACCTGCGCTTGCTGGAGTACGGCGCCTGTGGATACCCGGTGATCTGCACCGACACCGAGGCCTATCGCGGCCATCTGCCGTGTACCAGGGTCTATAGCAACAGCACGGACGAATGGCTGCAGGCGATCCGCATGCACCTGGCCGACCCGGACGCCAGCTACCGTATGGGCGATGAATTGCGTGAAGCGGTTCACCGCGATTTCATGCTGCGGGGCGACAACCTCAATCACTGGTTGTGGGGTTGGTTGCCTGACTGATTCCGTGATTACCCTCTAAACGATCAAAAGATCGCAGCCTTGGGCCGCTACAGGGATGTATTGACACCTGTAGCGGCCCAAGGCTGCGATTTTTTTTGTCCTGCGCAATTGGCTCACTTCCTGCAAGTCCCCCGTATATCGCCATAAAACCTTCACCCCAATGGGTGTGAACGGCTCAATGGCTGCGGGTAAATGATGTGCATCTGACGGTCCGCCCACCCTCGCGAGGGTGCCCAGGCCGCGCGAAGAGCAAGAGGACAGCGATGAAGGCAGTAATTCTGGCAGGTGGTCTCGGTACGCGGATCAGCGAAGAGTCGCACCTCAAGCCAAAGCCGATGATCGAGATCGGCGGCAAGCCAATTCTTTGGCACATCATGAAACAGTACTCCGCCCACGGAATTCATGACTTCGTGATCTGCCTTGGCTACAAGGGCTATGCGATCAAGGACTTCTTCGCCAACTACTTCTTGCACACTTCCGACGTCACTTTCGACATGCGCAACAACCGCATGGACGTGCACCAGAACTACAGCGAGCCGTGGAGCGTCACCCTCATCGACACCGGTGAAGAAACCATGACCGGTGGCCGCTTGCTGCGCGCCGGCCGTTACCTCAAGGATGAAGAAGCCTTCTGCTTTACCTACGGCGACGGCGTCTCCGATATCAATATCCGTCAACTGGTGGACTACCACAGCGCCCACGGTCGCCTGGCGACCGTCACTGCCGTACAACCGCCGGGCCGTTACGGTGCCCTGGAGCGTCACGGCGATCAGGTGCTCGGTTTCACCGAGAAGCCCCGTGGCGACGGTGGCTGGATCAATGGCGGCTTCTTTGTGCTTTCACCGAAAGTGCTGTCGTACATCGGCGGTGACGAGACCACCTGGGAAGCCGAGCCCTTGGCCCGTCTGGCCCAGGATGAACAGTTGAAGGCCTTCGAGCACGAAGGCTTCTGGCATCCGATGGACACCCTGCGTGACAAGAACCACCTCGAAGCGTTGTGGCAGAGCGGGGAGGCCCCATGGAAACAATGGGACTGAGTCCGGAGTTCTGGCGCGGCAAGCGGGTCCTGCTGACCGGCCACACCGGTTTCAAAGGCAGTTGGCTGACGTTGTGGCTGCAAAGCCTGGGGGCCGAGGTCAGCGGTTTTTCGCTGGACCCGTCGACCGAGCCGAGCCTGTTCGAGCTGGCGCGGGTGCACGAAGGCATCAACGATCAGCGCGGCGACCTGCGTGACCTCGGCGCGCTGCTGGAGCTGATCGCCGAAACCCAACCGGAAATCGTCCTGCATCTGGCAGCCCAGCCGCTGGTGCGCGAGGGTTATCGCGACCCGCTGGGGACGTACTCCAGCAACGTCATGGGCACCCTCAATTTGCTCGAAGCGATCCGCCAGGTCGGCGGCGTGCGCGCCTGTGTGCTGGTGACGACCGACAAGGTCTACGCCAATCAGGAATGGCTGTGGCCGTACCGCGAAAACGAAGCACTCGGCGGACACGATCCCTACAGCAGCAGCAAAGCCTGCTGCGAGTTGCTGGCGCAGTCTTACGCGGCGTCGTTCTTCCCGGCCGACAAACATGCCGAACACGGTCTGGCCCTGGCCACGGCGCGTGCCGGCAATGTGCTGGGCGGTGGTGATTTTGCACCAGAGCGTTTGATCCCCGATGTGCTTAAAGCCTGGTCCGCCGACGAACCGGTGACCCTGCGTTACCCACAAGCCGTACGCCCGTGGCAGCACGCGCTGGAGCCGTTGGCCGGTTACCTGCAACTGGCCGCCGGGCTCTACGAAAAGGGGCCGGCATTTGCCGGTGCCTGGAACTTCGGCCCGAGCGAAGCGGATATGTGCAGCGTCGGCGAAGTTGTCGAATTGCTTGCCAGCCGCTGGCCGCAAGCCCGTGGCCTGCGCATCGAACCAAGTGATTTGCATGAGGCCGGTCTGCTGCGCCTGGACAGCAGCCGCGCCCGTCAACTCTTGGCGTGGCAGCCACGCTGGTCGTTGCAGCAGTGCCTGACCCAGACCCTCGACTGGCATTTGGCGTGGCAGAACGGTGACGACATGCGCGCCATCACGCTGAGCCAGTTGAATCTGTACCGAGGCGCGCTGTGAGCGAGTTTCTGTTGCAGCCATTGCCGCTCGCCGGACTGTTCAGCGTGCAGCACAAACGCTTCGAAGATGAGCGCGGGCACTTTGCGCGGTTGTTTTGTGAAGGCAGCCTGAGTGCATTCGGTGAGCCGTTTCATATCCGCCAGATCAACCATTCCTGCACCCGCGAACGCGGCAGTGTGCGCGGTCTGCATTACCAGAACGCCAGCGCGCCGGAAGCGAAAATGATCACTTGCCTGCGCGGTGAAGTCTGGGACGTCGCGGTGGATCTTCGCCCCGACTCCGACACCTTTCTGCACTGGCACGCCGAACACCTGCGGGCCGGCGACGGTCGCAGCCTGTTGATCCCTGCCGGGTTCGCCCATGGCTTCCAGACCCTGACCGACGACGCTGAATTGCTCTACCTGCACAGCGCGGATTACACGCCGGTGCACGAGGGTGGTTTGAGCGTGAACGATCCACGGCTGGCGATTGCCTGGCCGTTGCCTGTCAATAATCTGTCGGCACGGGATTCCAGCCATCCTTTGCTTGATGAACACTTCGCTGGAGTACGTGTATGAACTGCCGTGGTTGCGGGACTTCTCTGGCCTTGCCGCTGATCGATCTCGGCACCTCGCCGCCGTCCAACGCGTATGTGAGCGCCGATCAGCTGGAACAAGCCGAGCAATGGGTACCGCTGAAAGTGGCGGTGTGTCAGCAATGCTGGCTGGTGCAGACCGAGGATTACACCAGCGCCGACAGCCTGTTCGACGCCGAGTATGCGTATTTCAGTTCGTTCTCCAGCACCTGGCTGGCCCATGCCGACAAATACGTCGCCGAAATGGTCGAGCGTTTCGGTCTGACCGCCGACAGCCGCGTGGTGGAAATTGCGGCCAACGACGGTTACCTGTTGCAGTACGTGGCCGGGCGCGGCATCCCATGCCTGGGCGTCGAGCCGACCCGCAGCACCGCACAAGCGGCGCGGGAAAAAGGCCTGGAGATCCGCGAGCTGTTCTTCGGCCGCGACACGGCATCGCAACTGATCGCCGACGGTTGGTCCGCCGACCTGATGGCGGCCAATAACGTGCTGGCCCACGTACCGGACATCAATGATTTCCTCGGCGGTTTCGCGACATTGCTCAAGCCGACCGGCGTGGCGACGTTCGAGTTTCCGCAGTTGCTGACCCTGATGGCCGGGCAGCAGTTCGATACGCTGTACCATGAGCACTATTCCTATCTGTCGCTGACCGCTGTCCAGACCCTGTGCGCGCGCAACGGTCTGGAAATGTTCGACGTCAGCCAGCTGTCGACCCATGGCGGATCGCTGCGGGTCTTTGTCCAGCGCGCCGATGGTGTGCGCCGCGAGGTGCAGCCAGCGGTGGCTCAGCAGCTGCAAGCCGAACTCGCCGCCGGGGTGAAAACGCCCGAGTACTACGCGACCCTCGCGCCCGCTGCCGAACGCATCAAGCACGAACTGCTGCGTTTCCTGTTGCAGGCCAAGGCCGATGGCAAGCGCGTGGTCGGTTACGGCGCGGCGGCCAAGGGCAACACCTTGCTCAACTACGCCGGGGTCAAGCCGGACCTGCTGGCCTGGGTGGCCGACGCCAATCCTCACAAACAGGGCAAGTACCTGCCGGGCAGCCGCATCCCGATTGTTTCGCCCGCGCAGATCGATCTGGAAAAGCCGGATTACGTCCTTGTGCTGCCGTGGAACTTGCTGCACGAAGTCAGTCAGCAACTGGCCCAGGTGCGCGAGTGGGACGGCCGCTTTGTCATCGCCGTGCCTGAGTTGACCGTCCTGTGAAAGTCCTGGTCACCGGGGCGGCCGGGTTCGTCGGCAGGCATCTGGTCGAGGCCTTGCTCGCCCGTGGCTGCGAAGTCCGCGCCGTGGCGCGTAACGCCGAGACCGCCGCGAACTTGCCGTGGATCAAGGCCGTGGAATTCGTTGCGGCGGATATTCACGCCGCCGACCTCGACATTGCCGCGCTGACCGATGGCATCGATGCCTTGGCGCACCTGGCCTGGCCAGGGTTGCCGAACTATCAGGCGCTGTTTCACTTCGAGCACAACCTGATGGCCGACTATCGGTTCATCAAGGGCGCGGTGGAGGCGGGCGTCTCGCAAGTGCTGGTCACCGGCACCTGTTTTGAATACGGCCTGCAGAGCGGACCGCTCAGCGAGCAGACCGCGCCTCTGCCGAGTAATCCTTACGGCCTGGCCAAGAACACCTTGCGGCTGTTCCTCGAAAATCTGCAGCGGGTTCAACCGTTCACCCTGCAATGGGCGCGGCTGTTTTACCTGCACGGCGAGGGGCAAAACCCGAACAGTTTGCTGGCGGCGCTGGACCGGGCCATCGATGCCGGCGATGCCAGTTTCAACATGTCGGCCGGCGAGCAGTTGCGCGATTACCTGGCCATCGACACGGCCGCCGGCTACCTCGCCGCCATCGTGCAACAGCGTGAATTCGACGGAGTGATCAATTGTTCCAGCGGCCAACCGGTTTCGGTTCGGGCGCTGGTCGAGCAGCGCCTGCGCGAGCGTGGCGCGGCGATCCGCCTGAACCTCGGTCACTACCCATACCCGACCCACGAACCGATGGCGTTCTGGGGCGTGGCGGACCGTTTGCAACAGCTACTGGGAGCAGAGCATGAGGCATGAGTTGTATCGGGTCGCCGACCTGCCGGTGTTGCAGAACCGCACCTTTGCCGACCCTGCGTCGGCGAAAGCGTCGGCGTGCGCCGACATGGTCTTGGTGCAGGACGAAAAGAGCGGGTTGATCTTCAACCAGGCCTTCGATGCCGACAAGCTCAGCTACGACGCTGACTACCAGAACGAACAGGCGCACTCGGGCCAGTTCCAGAAGCACTTGAGCGATGTCGAAGGCATCATTGCCCGTCACTTCAAGGGTCAGGAACTGATCGAAGTCGGCTGCGGCAAAGGCTACTTTCTCGAGTTGCTGAAAAGCCTGGGCTACGCCATCACCGGCATTGACCCGGCCTACGAAGGCAACAACGCTGACGTGATCAAGGCGCCGTTCACCCGCGGCCTGGGACTGGCGGCGGACGCCATTGTGCTGCGCCATGTGCTGGAACACATTCGGGACCCGGTGAGTTTCCTCGCCGAAATGGCCGACGCCAATCAGGGCGGGCAGATCTACATCGAAGTGCCGTGCTTCGACTGGATCCTCGAGCACCGTGCCTGGTTCGACCTGTTCTACGAGCACGTCAATTATTTCCGCCTCGACGACCTGCGCCGGATGTTCGGCACGGTACACGAGGCCGGTCACCTGTTCGGTGGCCAATACCTGTACATCGTCGCCGACCTGGCGACGTTGCGCCTGACCCCGGATCAACCGGTGTCGCGCCTGACGCTGCCCGAAGATTTCACCACCAGCCTCGACCGAGCCGTGCAGATCATTCAGGCCGCGCCCGAGCAGGGTTCGGCGATCTGGGGCGCGTCGTCCAAAGGCGTGATCTATTCGCTGTTCCTGCAACGGGCCGGCGTGGCGGTGGATCGTGTGGTGGATATCAACCCGGCCAAACAGGGTCGGTATCTGCCCCTGAGTGGCGTGCGGGTGTCCTCGCCACAAGAAGCCATGGATGCGTTACCCGAAGGCGCCAACCTGTTTGTGATGAACTCCAACTACCTCGAAGAAATCAAGCGGATGACCGATGGACGCTACGTCTATCACGCCGTCGACAGCGCTTCGTTCCAGTGACCATTGAGAATTTTGAAATGACCGACAACAGCATCAATAAAGCCTTCGAAGCCGAATGCCGGGAACAGATCGCCCAGCAAGGTGATGACCAGAAACTCACCGGCCTGGCCCGGGACTTCTTCAACGAATCGGCCAAGCACAAATACAGCTACCACTTCTCGTGGATGGGCCGTCCGATCATCCAGCTGCCGCAAGACATGATGGCCATGCAAGAGATCATCTGGCAGGTCAAACCGGATCTGGTCATCGAGTGCGGCATCGCCCACGGCGGTTCGATCATCTACTACGCATCGTTGCTTGAGCTGCAAGGCCACGGCGAAGTGCTGGGTATTGACCTCGACATCCGTCCGCACAACCGCGAAGCCATCGAAAGCCACCCGATGAGCAAGCGCATCAAGATGATCGAAGGTTCGAGCATTGATCCTGCGATCGCTGCGCAAGTGCGCGCCGCGGCCGAAGGCAAGAAAGTCATTCTGGTGCTGGACTCTAACCACACTCACGATCACGTGCTCGAAGAGCTGCGTCTTTACGCGCCGTTGGTCTCGGTGGACAGCTACTGCGTGGTGATGGACACCGTGGTTGAAGACATGCCGGCGGACTTTTTCCCGGATCGTCCTTGGGGCCCGGGCGATAACCCGAAAACCGCTGTGTGGAAGTACCTGGAAGAAAACAAGGACTTCGAGATCGACCAGCAGATGCAAAACAAACTGCTGATCACCGTGGCGCCAGACGGCTATCTGCGTCGCGTTCGTTAATCAAAAGTGGTTTCAGGTTCTTGGCGATTGGCCGGTTGTGGGGATAGGAAGATGCAGGTTCAAAACAGTGCTCAAAACGACGTTGCACCGCTGAACGAGCGGTTTACGGTGGTGGTGATTTCTCACAACCGGAACGCGTTCCTGCGGCGCACTTTGCAGTACTACAGCAGCTATCCCTGCACGGTTCTGGTTCTGGACTCCTCTGCTGAGGGTGACGAGAACATGGCCCGGGACTTCCCGTCGGTCGACTATCGCCACTTGCCGCAATACACCTACAAGGGGCTGCAGGAAAAACTCACCTACGGCGTCAATCAGGTCACCACGCCTTACATGGTGTTTGCCGCCGATGACGACTTCCTGCTGCACCGCGCACTGACCGAGTCGGTGGAGTTTCTCGAAGCCAATCCGGACTACGGCGTGTGCCATGGCTACGGGATCATGTACCTGACCCGCGCCACTGAAGTGAACTACTTCCGCCGCGACCGCAAGGTTCATGAGGACTACAACTCGGAGCAGGCTGAAGACCGTGTCGTGCGGTTCATGGATAATTTCCTGCCACCGTTCTATGCGGTCACCCGTACCGATCTGCTGCAACAGTGGTACAGCCTGCTGCCACCGGGCACCGGTTTCGAATGGCAGGAGATCGGCCACACCTTCTACCTGCTGGCCTGTGCGAAGGCACGGATCCTGCCGATTCCGTTCGCCGTGCGGGAAATGAACTATGGCGCCTCGGACCACAACACCAACGTGTTGACGGTGCTGACCTTCAAAGACGCCAAAAGCGTTGCCGAGCGCGAGCAGTTTGCCGAATTCCTGGCCTCGATCCCGACGCCACTCAGCGCCAAGGGGGCGGTCCAGGCCAAGCAGATCGCCCTGGACAGTTTTACCGCCATGGCCGATTGCCTGATCGAAGGTCGCTCGCTCAAAGGCACCATGATTATTCGCTCGGCCTGGCGCGAGGCGGGGGAGGAGCCGATTCGTTCGTTCGGCCCCGAGCAATTCGTCGAAATGCCGTTCTACAACAAACCGGTGTTCGACCTGCTGACCGAGTTCGAATTCCTGCTGCATGCCATGCCTGCCGGACGCCTGCAACTTCAGGAACTGGAAGGCATCCTGCTCAAGCAGCATGAGTTGATGCAAATTCACCCCAATGACACTGACCGCACTGTGCGTAGCCGGTTGTGGGAGGCCTTGAGCCTGAACGTGTTCAACCGGGCGGTGGTCAAGCGCCTGGCGGAGTCGTTGAAGGACAGCGAAGAGCCGGAAGAAGGCCTCAAGCTGCAAGCCTGGGCCGAGCGACTGAACGCTTTACCGGGTCAGCAAGACCGCCGATTGTTCGAGAACATGCCGTCCGGCCGGTTGCTGAACTGGCTCGAAGCGCGTAACCCGGATGCCGCGCAGCTCAAGGCAATCGCCGCACAGTTGGCCAGGCACAATGGCGGTCCTCAGTTCGGCATTCTGTTGCTGGATCTGGACGCCGACATGGTCAAGTTGCAGGCGACCTTCGATAGCTTGGTCGCTGGTCACTGCAGGGCGTTCAACCTGGTGGTGTTCACCACCGGTGATTTACCGGCGACCACGACCGTGCGCGACACCGTGCACTTCGTCAAAGTCAGCACAACCAATTATGTGGAGCGCATCAACCAGATCGTCGCCCAGTCCACCGCCGATTGGCTGTTGCTGGCCGAGGCCGGAGATCAGTTCACTGCCAGCGGTTTGCTGCGCGCCAGCCTTGAGCTGGCCGGTGCCGAGGGTGTGCGTGCGGTGGCGATGGATGAGCTTCAGCGTCAGGCCAACGGCGCTCTGGCGGATGTATTCCGTCCCGGGGTCAACCTCGACCTGCTGCAAACCGTGCCGTCGTTGATGGCGCGGCACTGGTTGATCCAGCGTGATGTGTTGGCCCAGGCTAAAGGTTTCTCGACCGAGTACCCCCAGGCTCTGGAGTTCGATCTGTTGCTGCGCCTGATCGAGGACGGTGGCCTGGCAGGGCTGGCGCATCTGGCCGAACCCTTGCTGATTTGCAATGCCCCGGTAGAAGAATCCAGCGCTCAGGAACGTCAGGTGCTGACCCGCTCTCTGGCGGCGCGCGGTTATCGCGCTCAGGTCAGCTCGGCACTGCCGCTGACGTACCAGATCGACTATCAACACGCTGAACGGCCGCTGGTGTCGATCATCCTCCAGAGCCAGGACAACCTTGAGTCGCTGCAACGGGCGCTGGTCAGTGTGCTGCAACGTACCCGTTATCAGCGTCACGAAGTGCTGATTGCTGACAACCACAGCCAATCCGAAGAACTCGCAACCTGGCTGAGCAGCCTGGAAGGCAAGGGCGATCGCCTTCGTGTACTGCGCAGCGGTCAGCGCCTGAGCGCCTCGGCGCTGAACAATTTTGCCTGTGGTGAGGCCAAGGGGAACTACCTGGTATTGCTGTCGGCAGAATCCGAAGTGGTCAATGCCAATTGGCTCGACGCCATGCTCAACCAGGCCCAGCGTCCGGAAGTCGGCATCGTTGGCGCCAAACTGATGGACATTCGTGGCGTCACCACTCAGGCCGGTCTGGTCCTGGGTTTGAATGGCGATATCGGCTCGGTCTTTGTCGATGAACGTAAGGACGCCAAGGGCTACATGAACGGCCATCAGGTCGAGCAGAACTACTCGGCAGTGTCCGGTGCCTGTCTGATGATTCGCAAGGACGTGTTCGAAGCGGTAGGTGGTCTCGACGAGGAGCATTTCGACGAAGCGTTTGGCGATATCGACCTGTGCCTGAAAGTCGCCGATGCCGGTTACCTGACTGTCTGGACACCACAAGCGCAACTGTTGCATCCGGGCGTGCTGCCTGAGGCAACCCAGGCTCGCGCCGCTCTGCGCGACAAGTGGCAATCGCGCTTCGAACAGGATTCAGCCTACAACCAGAACCTGGCCTTGACCGGCAAGGGCTTTACCCTCGGCGACGCTTCCAGTGTGAATTGGGCGCAGTTGCTCGCATAAGCTACCTGATCAGCAAAAGGACTCAGCACATGTGCAACGGCAAAATGAAGTTCAAGGACGCTTGTGGCCGCCTGCTGGTTGGGCATTGTGTTGAGTCACGGTCATGATGCCGTACCGGATTCCCTACGGCCGACAAAACATTGATCAGTCAGACATCGACGCTGTCATTGAGGTACTCAACTCGCCCTGGCTGACTCAGGGGCCGACGATCGAGCGCTTTGAAAAAGCCCTGGCCGAACACTGCCAGGCTGAATATGCGGTAGCCGTGTGCAATGCCACGGCGGCGTTGCACATTGCCTGTCGGGTCGCAGGGCTTGGTCCGGGCGATTACCTCTGGACCAGTCCCAACACGTTTGTCGCTTCGGCTAACTGCGGTCGATACTGCGGCGCCGACGTCGATTTCGTCGACATCGACCCGCACACCTTGAACCTGGATGCACGGTTACTCGCAGAGAAACTGGAGATCGCCGAAGCGGCCGGGAAGTTGCCCAAAGTGGTGGTGGCGGTCGCGTTCGCGGGGCAGAGTTGCGATATGCGCGCGATCTCGCAGTTGTCCGAACGCTATGGCTTCACCTTGATCGAGGATGCTTCCCATGCGGTGGGCGCTTCGTATCTGGGGCGGCCGGTGGGGTGTGGCCAATACGCGGCGATGACAATTTTCAGCTTTCACCCGGTGAAGATCATCACCAGCGCCGAAGGTGGCATGGTGCTGACCAATCGCCCGGAATTCGCCGACCGTTTGCGCCGTTTGCGCAGTCACGGTATTACCGGTGATCCGGCTCAGATGAGCGTGCCGGACACAGGGTTGTGGTACTACCAGCAATTGGAGCTTGGCTTCAATTACCGCATGACCGACCTGCATGCCGCCTTGGGCCTGTCGCAAATGGCGCGGCTTGATGCGTTTGTCGCCCGACGTCGTCAATTGGCCGCGCGTTATGAAACACTGCTGGCGGGTATTGCGGTGACATTGCCGGCCGTTCAGTCAGGTGCCGAATCGGCCTGGCACCTGTACGTTGTCCGGTTGCAGCTGGAACAGATCAAACTCAGCCAGACTCAGGTGTTCGAAGCGTTACGGGCTGCCGGGCTGGGGGTGAACCTGCATTACATTCCAGTGCATTTGCAGCCGTATTACCGTGAGCAGGGTTTCAAGGACGGCGACTTCCCTGAGGCCGAACGTTATTTTTCCGAAGCCATCAGCTTGCCGTTGTACCCGGATCTGACGGATGAGGAGCAGGATGAAGTGGTGGGGCATTTGAGGCGAATTCTGGGTTGAACATCATGATGTATCGTCGGGCGGCGGGGGGCTGGTTGTGAGCTGCGTAGCCATCATTCCGGCCCGGGGCGGCAGCAAGCGAATCCCGCGCAAGAACCTCAAACCGTTCGACGGCGTGCCGATGATCGTCCGCTCGATCTGTACGGCGCTGGATTCGCAGCTGTTCGATCAGGTGGTCGTCAGCACCGACGATGAAGAAATCGCCGAGGTCGCGCGGGTGCACGGTGCTCAGGTGCCGTTCATGCGTCCGGCGTCGTTGGCCGACGATTTCACCGGCACGGCGGCGGTGATGGTGCATGCCTTGAATGAGCTTGCGGCGTTCGACTATGCCTGTTGTATCTACGCGACCGCACCCCTCTTGCAGGCACGGTTTCTGCGTCAGGGCTTTGAATTGCTGGAGCAGAACCCGGATAAATCCTTCGCGTTTTCCGTGGCCGGTTTCGGCTTTCCCGTGCAGCGTGCCTTGACCCTCGACGAACACGGCGCGTTGACGTCGTTGTACCCGGAATTTCGCAACACCCGCTCGCAGGACCTGGCCGAAGCCTTTCAAGATGCGGGGCAGTTCTACTGGGGGCGCAGCGAGGCCTGGTTGCGCGGCGATGTATTGTTTTCCCCGGCGAGCCTGCCGGTGATTCTGCCGCGGCATCTGGTGCAGGACATCGATACCCTCGAAGACTGGAAACGCGCTGAATACCTTTACGCCGCGTTGAAGGCTGGAGGCGAACTGCAATGAGGGTGCTGATTCGCTCCGACGCATCGCCGACCATTGGCAGCGGGCATATCGCTCGCTTGTTGCCCCTGGCCAGAACCTTGCGCAAGCAGGGTTCACATGTTGCCTTTGCCTGTCGCCTGCTGCCGGGCCATCGGTTGGACAGTCTGGCGGCCGAAGGTTTTGAAACCTTCGCGCTGCCGGGGCGTTATCCCGATGAAGACCCGCAGCAAGGCATCGAATCCATGCTGCCGTGGCAGGCGGATATCGACGCGTTGGCGCAGGCATTGGAAAACCATCCGCCGTTCGACTGGATCATCGTCGATCACTACGGCCTCGACCATCACTGGCAAACGGCGGCCCGGCGCTGGGCGCTACGGATCGCTGCGGTGGATGATCTTGCCACTCGCCAGTACGCCGTCGACCTGCTGCTCAACCAGAACCTGTCGGGCACACCAGCGGCCTATGACTCACTGCTCACGCCTGGCTGCCATACGTTGTTCGGCCCACGTTTCGCGATGCTGCGCGATGAGTTCCGTTGCCCGGCGATCCCGATCAAACCGCAGGCCAAGCGGGTGTTGGTGAATTTCGGCGGCTTCGATGCGGCGATGCAGACTCATCACGCGATGCTGGCCATGGCGGATTTCGATGCGCTGGAAGTCGATTTCGTTGCCGGAGCCGACAACCCGGCCTGGGACGATATGCAGGCCATGGCGGCGACTCGGCCGAACTGGCGCTTGCACAGTTTTGTCAGCGACTTCTACCGGCTGATGACCGAGGCCGACCTGTTTGTCGGTGCCGGTGGCGGGACAAGTTGGGAGCGGGCGGCCATGGGGCTGCCGACGATTTGCATTGCGGTCTCGAACAATCAGCAGGCCAATGGCGAGGTCATGGCCGCCTCGGGTGCCCATGTCTACCTGGGCCCTCGTGAGCAGGTGAGCATCGAGCAACTGCGCCAGGCCATCGGTTTTGTCGCGGGCAATCAGGGGATACGCCAGAGCCTGGCCGATCATTCGCGGCAATTGGTGGATGGTCGGGGGGCGCAGCGGGTGGCGGCAGCGTTGGCCGGTGCGGTGTTGCAGATCCGTCTCGCGACCGCAGACGATGCACGGCTTCTGTTCCACGGACGCAACGCCGAGGCGGTTCGGCGCTGGTCGCTGGACGCCGGGGCGATTGAATGGTCGTCGCATCAACATTGGCTGGCCGCCAGTTTGAATAATGCGCGGCGCTTGCTGTTGATCGCCGAAACCGATGACGGTCCGGTGGGGGTGTTGCGTTATGACGTGCGCGGTTTTGAAGCCGAAGTCTCGATTTATCTGTTTGAAGATCGCATCGGCCTGGGCTGGGGCAGGGCGCTGCTGGTCCGCGGCGAGACGTTCGTGACGGCCCACTGGCCGCAACTGACCGCCATCACCGCCCAAGTGTTGCCGGACAACCAGCCTTCGCTGAAGGTGTTTCGCGAAGCCGGTTTTACTCAGAGTGCTTGCGCGTTCACGCGCGTATTAAAGGAACGCAGCAATGACTAGCTTCAAGATCGGCAACCGCTCCATCGGTGCCGACGCGCCGCCGTTCATCATCGCCGAGATGAGCGGCAACCATAACCAGTCGCTGGACATGGCGCTGCAAATCGTCGAAGCGGCGGCCAAAGCCGGCGCGCATGCCTTGAAGCTGCAAACCTACACCGCGGACACCATGACCCTGGACCTGGCCGAAGGTGAGTTCTTCATCAAGGACCCAAAGAGTCTGTGGGCCGGAACCTCGTTATATGCGTTGTACGAGAAAGCGCATACGCCGTGGGAATGGCACGCGCCGATTTTCGCCCGGGCCAAGGAACTGGACATGCTGGCGTTCTCCACGCCGTTTGATGACAGCGCCGTCGACTTCCTCGAAAGCCTCGATGTGCCGGCGTACAAGATCGCCAGTTTTGAAAACACCGACCTGCCGCTGATTCGCCGGGTCGCGGCCACCGGCAAGCCATTGATTATCTCCACAGGTATGGCCAGCATCGCCGAGCTCGACGAAACCGTGCGCGCTGCCCGTGAGGCGGGATGCAAGGACCTGGTGCTGCTCAAATGCACCAGCACGTACCCGGCAACACCGGCCAATAGCAATGTGCGCACGATTCCACATTTGCGTGAATTGTTTGGCTGCGAGATCGGCCTGTCCGATCACTCCATGGGCGTCGGCGTGTCTGTGGCCGCCGTGGCGCTGGGAGCGACTGTGATCGAAAAGCACTTCACCCTCGACCGTGCGGCCGGAGGGGTGGACGCCAGTTTCTCCCTGGAGCCGGCCGAACTGGAAAGCCTGGTGATCGAAACCGAGCGTGCCTGGCAGGCTATGGGTCAGGTGCATTACGGCGTGACCGAGGCCGAGCGCAAGTCCCTGGTGTACCGACGCTCGCTCTATGTCACGCAAGATATGGCGGCCGGAGAGCCGTTTACCGTCGCCAATCTGCGTGCCATCCGTCCTGGCCTGGGGCTGGCGCCCAAACACGCTGAAACCCTTCTGGGCCGCCGCGCCCGCCACGCCATCCAGCGTGGAACCGCGCTGGACTGGTCGTTGGTCGAATAACGCCTTGTCGGTCTGTTTCGGCAAAATAGCGTGACCTGCGAGTCATAACGCGCATCTTCACTGTATTGTATAAATCGGGGAGGTGGCGCCTGGTCTCTGTTTGGCCCAGTGATAGCCTTTTATTCTTCCCGTTGTCGCCTCCATGGGGCGACGTTTTTCTCTGTTTGTCGGCGCCCCTCGAATCATTACGAGCGGTGGTATTGGGCTGTTTATTATTGGGAAGCCGTAATGATTGGCATAAAAAGCATTGCGAGCTACGTTCCTGTAGCCGGCGTGGACAATTACGCACAAGGTGCAAAATTCGAAAAGGATGAAGAGTTCATCCTGGGCAAAATCGGTTCGGCCTTCCTGCCGCGTAAAGACGCCGGGCAGGAAACGTCGGACCTGTGTGTCGAAGCAGCCAACGCGTTGTTCGCCAACAACCCTGACTTGAAGCGTGAATCCGTCGATGTGCTGATCGTCGTCACCCAGAACGGCGACGAAGAAGGTTTGCCACACACGGCCGCCATCGTTCAGGACAAGCTGGGCCTGCCGACTACCGTGGCGGCGTTTGATATTTCCCTGGGCTGCTCCGGCTACGTCTACGGCATCTACGCGATCAAGGGCTTCATGGAAGCCGCTGGCCTGAAGAATGGCTTGCTGATCACCGCCGACCCTTATTCGAAGATCGTCGACCCGGAAGACCGCAACACCACCATGCTCTTCGGCGACGCTGCCACCGCGACCTGGATGGGCGAAAACGCACCCTGGCAGTTGGGCAAAGCCAAGTTCGGCACCGACGGTTCCGGTGCGCCGCACTTGAAAGTCACCGACGGCGTGTTCTACATGAACGGTCGCCAGGTGTTCAACTTTGCACTGCTCAAAGTCCCGGCGCACTTGCATGAGCTGCTGGCTGACTCGCAACTGACCGCTGATGACATCGACGCCTTCTGCATTCACCAAGGCAGCGCCGCGATTGTCGACGCCGTGGCGCGCCGCTTCGAAGGCGAGCCGGAGAAGTTCATCAAGGACATGGTCGAGACTGGCAACACCGTGTCGTCGAGCATTCCGCTGCTGTTGGAAAAACACGTGCTGGACTCCGACTGGAAGCGCGTTGCGCTCAGCGGTTTCGGCGTTGGCCTGTCCTGGGGCTCGGCGATCCTCTACCGCCCTTGAACAAGGCGTCTTAGTCAAAGAAAGCCAGACACAAAAAAAGCGCTCAAGGTGTAATCTTGAGCGCTATTTTTTTGCCCGAACACAATGCGAGGCGCCATGAGCGAGTTCTTTGAGCACAACGTCGACGTCATCGAGCAACGCTGGCCGGCGTTGGCTGTGCGCTTGCTGGTCGAAGACACGAGCCTGCTACAGGCTGATCTGGTGGAAGGCCTGGGCTCGACGCTGAGCATCAATGGCATTCAGCTGACCAGCCGCCATGATCGCAGTCGCGAGGCCGTGCTTCAGGCCGACAGTTTGCCGCTCGACAGTCCGGTGGCGCACGTCTACGGCACAGGGCTCGGCGATCTGCAAATGGAGTTGCTGCAACGCGCCGGTCTTGAGCATTTGTACGTGCACATCCTCAACGGCGCCGTGTTTGCCCTGGTGCTGCAACTGCTCGATCAACAGCCGTGGCTCAGCGATCCCAGGGTCGAGCTGTTGTATGCCGGCGATCTGGGAGAAATCCAGCTGCCGTTTTTTGCCTTGCCCTCCGAACTGGTACTGGCCGACGATTTCAGCGCGAAGATCCGTGATCGCCTGATCAGTGAAACCCATCTGACCTTCAACAATCGTGAGTTCGATCCGCAGTCGCCTGAAATCGTGGAGCGCTTGCAGGTCAGTCTCAAGTGGTTGCTGGGCGATCGCGACGTGGCCGAGTTGTTCGGTTCACAGCCGGGGCGGGAGGTGTTTGTCATCGCCACCGGGCCGAGCCTGGAACAGCACTTTGCGACCTTGCGCGCTATTCGCAATGAAGCCGAGCGACCGTTGTTCATCTGCGTCGACACGGCCTATCGTCCGCTGCTCAAGCACGGCATTCGTCCTGACATTGTCGTCAGCATCGACCAGCGCATTTCGCAGCGGCACCTGCCGTCTGAAGGCACGGCCGACATCACGCTGGTGTACATGCCCATGCTTGATCCGGCGGTGATCGAGGCCTGGCAGGGGCCGCGTTATGCCGGTTATTCCGCGAGCCCGATCTACCAGCAGCTGCGTCGGCAATTGCCCAGGGGCGAGCTGTATGTTGGCGGTAGCGTGATTCACCCGGCGGTCGATCTGGCGGTGAAGATGGGCGCTGTGCAAATCACGCTGTTCGGCGCCGATTTTGCCTTCCCGGGTGACAAGACCCACGCAGGGTGGAGCGATGGTGATCTGGGGCCGCAGATGGGGGCTGCCAAGCACTGGGTGCTGGATGGCCACGGCCAGCGCATCAAGACTCAACTCAACTTCCGCAGCTATCTGTGTGAGCTGGAGCGTTTTATTGCGGGCCACCCACAGGTGCGTTTCCATAACAGCAGTCGGGCAGGGGCGATGATCGCCGGTACGGTTTTTCATCCGGAGTTTGCGTCATGAGCGCGCTTGAAACCTTCGTTGCCGATGCGCAGCACTGTGCAGCCTTGTTCCGTCTGGGGCGTGATGTCGAAGCCAGCCTGGTAATGATCGAGCTGGTCGGTGAAGTGCATCCGGCATTTGACTCCACGCCGCAGGCATCGCAACAGCAATGGGCTTTTTTGCTCAGCAAAATGTTCGCGTGTCAGGAAGCGCAGAACTGGCTCGCATTGGCTGATTACCTGGAATATGAACTGGTCGAGTTGCTGACCGAAAGCCTGTCTGTTTAAGCAATATCCCTTCTGTCGGTGCCGGCGAGTCCTCGCCAACCTGTCGCCGACATTTCCCTGGCGTCATTTTTTCGCTGCCGGATCATCGCCAACCCCTTGATTTACGGGGGGTGGCAACGTGATGGCAAATAATTTTGAAAATCCCCTAAAGCAAGTTGCATTGGCGACGATAACTATTACGAAGGTTCTCTAGGCCATACCCGGCGGTTGCCAGGGCCGGAAGCCGCAGTACCCAACCAACGAGGAATTCGTCATGGCTTTAACAGTAAACACCAACGTCACATCGTTGAACGTTCAGAAAAACCTGAACCGCGCTTCCGACGCTCTGTCGACATCGATGACTCGCCTGTCTTCCGGCCTGAAAATCAACAGCGCTAAAGACGACGCCGCCGGCCTGCAAATCGCTACCCGTATGACTTCGCAGATCCGCGGTCAGACCATGGCTATCAAAAACGCCAACGACGGTATCTCGATCGCTCAGACCGCTGAAGGCGCGATGCAAGAATCGACCAACATTCTGCAGCGTATGCGTGAACTGGCTGTTCAATCCCGAAACGACTCGAACGGCACCGCTGACCGCGCTGCTCTGAACAAAGAATTCGCTTCGATGTCGGACGAACTGACTCGTATCGCCAAGTCGACCAACCTGAACGGCAAGAACCTGATCGACGGCACCGCTGGCACCATGACCTTCCAGGTTGGTTCCAACACTGGCGCTACCAACCAGATCACCCTGACCCTGGACAGCGGCTTCGACGCAGCTACCCTGTCGGTTGACTCGGCTACCGTTCAGATCACTGGTAACAACTCGGCAACCGCCGAAGCTTCGATGAACAACGCGCTGACCAAAATCGACGCCGCTCTGGCCAAGATCAACTCCAGCCGTGCTGACCTCGGTGCTGCACAAAACCGTCTGTCCAGCACCATTTCCAACCTGCAAAACATCAACGAAAACGCCAGTGCTGCACTGGGTCGCGTACAAGATACCGACTTCGCTGCTGAAACTGCACAGCTGACCAAGCAACAAACTCTGCAACAAGCTTCCACCGCAGTTCTGGCTCAGGCCAACCAACTGCCATCCGCTGTACTGAAACTGCTTCAGTAATAGCTGAGTGAGTTTTGGCGGGGGAGTGTGCATGTCGCGCTCTCTCGCTTTTTTGGTTTAAGAGGTGATGGACATGGATATGAGCGTGAAGCTGAACTTGTCTTATCCTGCGGCCCCAAAGGCGACGGCTGTTGCCGAGAAGCCTGCGGAAAAGCCTCAAGCGGTCGCTGCGTCAGTGGTTGCTGTCAAGGATGAAGGTAAAAGCGGCTTAACCGAGCAGGAAAAACTGAAGATGGCCGTTCAGGAAATCGAAAAGTTCGTTCAGTCGGTCAAGCGTAATCTGGAGTTCTCGATTGACGAGCCTTCAGGCAAGGTTGTGGTAAAAGTGATTGCCAGCGACTCTGGTGAGGTGATCCGTCAGATCCCCAACGAAGAGGTCTTGAAACTGGCCAATAGTTTGAATGATGCAAGCAGCCTGTTGTTCAGCGCTAAAGCCTGACAACTGGCACGAATTTTGTTGCTATGTTCTTTTGGGCGTTGTAGTGGTCAAAAGGCCGGCGACACACTGAAGGGAGTTTCACATGGCAAGTCCAATTCTACCGGGCACAGGTTTAGGTTCCGGCCTTGATACTGGTGCTATCGTCAAAGCATTGGTGAACGCTGACAAAGCGGCCAAGCAAGGTCAGATCGACCGTGGGACCGCTACCAACTCGGCGAGCATTTCCGGGATCGGTACCTTGAAATCGCTGCTGGCCACGTTCCAGACTGCGCTCAAGGATCTGGGCAGCGCGACGTCCCCTCAGTTCACCGGTTTTGCAGCAACCACTGGCAACGCTAAAGTTGTCACCGCCACCGCTAATAACTCAGCGGTCGCCGGTACTTACACCATTGCCGTCACTAAGTTGGCAACCAGCTCGAAAGTGGCCAGTGCCGCCTTCGCCGGTGGTGCAACCAGCCCGGTCGGGTCAGGCACCCTGACGATCAATCAGGGCAGCAAATCCTACACCGTTAACGTTGCGGCGGGCGCCACCCTGCAATCGGTTCGCGACGCGATCAACACTCAGTACCAGTCCAGTGGCCTCAGCGCCAACATCGTGACAGACAGTTTTGGCTCGCGTCTGGTGATGGGTTCCAGCACCACGGGTGCCGGGTCCGAGCTCAAGGTCAGCGGTATTGCCGGCCTGGAGATGGACGGTACGGTGAAAATGGCGGCAACGCCGACGGCGACTTCTTCCGGAGCCATCGGTGAATTGCCCGTGGACGCGCTCTACAGCGTTGATGGCTTGCCCATGAGCGGTCCTTCAAACACCGTGAGCAACGTTTCCGGGTTGTCGATGACCTTGCTGTCCCAGGACACCACCACCATAACCGTCGCAGGCAACAACGATGGCCTGAAAGCTTCTATCCAGAAGTTTGTCGACGCGTACAACGCTGTCGCCAACGCAGTGACCTCCTTGACCAAGCCGTCCCTGGACGACGATGGCAAGCTGACCGTTTCCGCGGCGCTGACCGGTGACCCGCTGCCACGTTCGATTCTGGATTCCTTGCGGGGCCCGCTGTCACAGACCGGTGCCGGCGACAAGCTGACTGTGCTTTCCCAGTTGGGTATCACCACCAACCAGAAGACCGGCGCACTGGACTTTGACAGCACCAAGTTCAACACTGCAATGAACGACAAGAAGCTGGGCGGTGAGGTTCAGACACTGTTCACAGGTACCAATGGTCTGATTGAGCGTATGAACAACGCGATCAAGCCTTACACCGAAGGTAAAACCGTCAATGGCAAAGCAGTCGACTCTATCCTGGACGCGCGCGCCAAGAGTCTAGATTCAACCAAGAAAAAGCTGTCCAATGACCAGGCGGCCCTGGATCGCCGAATCGAGACCCTGACGGCGGTGCTGACCAAAAAGTACAACGACATGGATACTCTGGTCGGCAAGCTGAAAGCGACAGCCAGTAACATCACCTCGATGTTTGAGGCGATGACAGCGCAGCAGAAGAACTCGTAACACCCGAACCGCCAAAAGCCCGGCAGCGTTTTAGAGCGCTCCGGGCTTTTTGTTTTTGGATCTAAAGTTTTTTGACGCGTCGTCGATACACTGGTTATACGAACCACAGATTTCTGATGAGGTACAACATGAATCCAATGTTAGCCCTTCGCCAATACCAGAAGATTGGCGCTCAGGCGCAGACTTCCGAAGCCAGCCCGCATCGTCTGGTTCAGATGCTTATGGAAGGCGGACTGGATCGCATAGCCCAAGCCAGGGGCGCGATGGAACGCAAAGACATTCCGAACAAGGGCGTTCTGATCGGCAAGGCCATCGGCATCATCGGCGGTCTGCGTGAAGGTCTGGATCTGGAAAATCAGGCTGAATCGGTAGGCGAGCTGGATAATCTCTATACCTACATGATGAAGCGTCTGGCTGAAGCCAATATCAAGACCGATCCAAAAATCCTCGACGAAGTCGCCGACCTGCTTCGCACGGTCAAAGACGGTTGGGATGCCATTGCCGCGCCGGGTCCGCAGTTTTAAGGAGATCACCATGAGTCTTGTCTTGCAGCGAATCGAACTAACCCGCGATGCCCTCGTCGGTGCATTGGCCGAGCGCAACTGGGAAGCCATTAGTGAATTGGACCTGGCTTGCCGTTGCTGCATGGAAGACGTCTTGAGTGAAGCTTCGGTGGATGAGGTCGCGTTGCGCGACAACCTTGAGGAGTTGCTGGGCGTGTATAAACAGCTTCTGGAGGCGGCGACAGGGGAGCGCCAGGCGATAGTCGACGAGATGTCGCAGATCCATCAAGCACAGAGCGCGGCAAAGGTTTACCATCTGTTTGGTTAATTAACCCTCAGTTAATCCAAACATAGTGCGCCATAAATTTGACTGTGCACGGTTTTTTGACTTAACTAGTGGCTGGTACCAGATTTCAGTCGTCTACAGGCATAACGTGTCTGCAAGCGTCTAGCTTGCCCCCTCATTTTGGGCATTGAGTTGACTAGGGAAGTTGCTATTGCATGTGGCGTGAAACCAAAATTCTGCTGATTGACGACGATAGCGTCCGCCGCCGCGATTTGGCGGTGATTTTAAATTTTCTTGGCGAAGAAAATTTACCCTGCGGTAGCCATGACTGGCAGCAGGCTGTCGGCTCTTTGTCATCAAGTCGTGAAGTGATCTGTGTCCTCATCGGGACGGTCAATGCTCCTGGCGCACTTCCGGGCCTGTTAAAGACACTCGCAACCTGGGATGAGTTCCTTCCGGTTTTGTTAATGGGCGATAATTCTTCCATTGACTTGCCTGAAGACCAGCGTCGCCGAGTGCTTTCGACCCTCGAAATGCCACCCAGCTACAGCAAATTGCTCGACTCGCTGCACCGTGCGCAGGTCTATCGCGAGATGTACGACCAGGCCCGCGAGCGCGGTCGTCATCGCGAACCCAACCTTTTCCGTAGCCTTGTCGGCACCAGCCGGGCGATTCAGCACGTCCGTCAGATGATGCAGCAAGTGGCCGATACCGACGCCAGTGTGCTGATCCTTGGCGAGTCCGGCACCGGCAAGGAAGTGGTCGCGCGCAACCTGCACTACCACTCCAAGCGTCGTGACGCGCCGTTCGTTCCGGTCAACTGCGGGGCGATCCCGGCCGAGTTGCTGGAAAGCGAATTGTTCGGCCACGAGAAAGGCGCTTTCACCGGGGCGATCACCAGCCGCGCCGGGCGTTTTGAGTTGGCCAATGGCGGCACCCTGTTCCTCGACGAAATTGGCGACATGCCGTTGCCGATGCAGGTCAAGTTACTGCGCGTGTTGCAGGAGCGCACCTTCGAGCGCGTGGGCAGCAACAAGACCCAGAGTGTCGACGTGCGCATCATTGCGGCGACTCACAAGAATCTCGAAAGCATGATCGAGATCGGCACGTTCCGCGAAGACTTGTACTACCGCCTGAACGTGTTCCCGATCGAGATGGCGCCGCTGCGCGAACGTGTCGAAGACATCCCGTTGCTGATGAACGAGTTAATCTCGCGCATGGAGCACGAGAAGCGCGGTTCGATCCGCTTCAACTCGGCGGCGATCATGTCGCTGTGCCGTCACGGTTGGCCGGGCAACGTTCGCGAACTCGCCAACCTGGTGGAACGCATGGCGATCATGCATCCCTACGGGGTGATCGGCGTGGTCGAACTGCCGAAGAAATTCCGCTACGTCGATGATGAAGACGAGCAACTGGTCGACAGCCTGCGCAGTGATCTTGAAGAGCGGGTGGCCATCAACGGTCATACCCCGGACTTCACCGCCAACGCCATGCTGCCGCCGGAAGGTCTGGACCTCAAAGACTACCTCGGTGGTCTGGAGCAGGGCTTGATTCAGCAGGCGCTGGATGATGCCAATGGGATCGTGGCGCGTGCCGCAGAACGCCTGCGTATTCGTCGTACCACGCTGGTGGAGAAGATGCGCAAGTACGGCATGAGCCGTCGCGACGGTGATGAACAGGCAGATGATTGACGCCTGTTTTTCAAGTCGTTCATTTGTAGGCGGTTTTTTTTAGGCACGGGTATTGCTACATCCCTCGCAACGTTCCGTTTAACTGACGGTCAGCCTAGCGAGAGAGCACGATGCCCCAAGCCGCCCAGATGTCTCCTGTCCCTGATGCTTCGGGGCAACCGTCGTCCGTAGAGCAGGCAAGCCGGCTTGGCCTTGAGCAGGCGTTCTCGCTGTTCAACCAAATGTCGAGCCAGCTGACTGATTCCTACAGCATGCTGGAAGCCCGGGTCACCGAGCTCAAGGGTGAGCTGGCGGTGGTCAGCGCTCAGCGCATGCAAGAGCTGGCGGAAAAGGAACGTCTGGCCAACCGTCTGCAAAACCTCCTCGATCTGTTGCCTGGCGGCGTCATCGTCATCGATGCCCAGGGCATTGTGCGTGAAGCCAACCCGGCGGCCTGCGAGTTGCTCGGCCTGCCCCTCGAAGGCGAGCTCTGGCGCCATGTCATTGCCCGTTGCTTTGCTCCTCGCGAAGACGACGGTCACGAAATCTCTCTGAAGGACGGTCGACGTCTGTCGATCGCCACTCGTTCGCTGGATGCCGAGCCCGGGCAGTTGGTGTTGCTCAACGACCTGACCGAAACCCGTCATCTGCAAGATCAACTGGCTCGCCACGAACGCCTGTCGTCTCTCGGCCGAATGGTCGCCTCGCTGGCCCATCAGATTCGGACGCCGTTGTCCGCCGCGTTGCTCTACGCCAGTCATTTGACTGAGCAGGAATTGCCGGTCGCCACGCAGCAACGTTTTGCCGGGCGCCTGAAAGAGCGGTTGCATGAGCTGGAACATCAGGTTCGCGACATGTTGGTGTTCGCGCGGGGCGAGCTGCCGTTGACCGACCGCGTCACGCCTAAGCAATTGATGCAGTCGCTGCAATCGGCGGCACTGACTCATGTTCAGGATTTGCCGATTCGCTGGCAGTGCGACAGTCATGCCGGTGAGCTGCTGTGCAACCGCGACACCTTGGTCGGCGCAATCCTTAATCTGATCGAGAACGCCGTTCAGGCCAGTGCCGGTGATGTCCGCTTGAAAGTGCATTTCTATGCCAGGGGAAACAACCTGCGGGTGTGCATCAGTGACAGCGGCAGCGGCATCGACGGCAAAGTACTGGCGCGCTTGGGTGAGCCGTTTTTCACCACTAAAACCACCGGGACTGGCCTGGGCCTGACCGTGGTCAAGGCTGTGGCCCGTGCTCATCAGGGAGAATTGCAGTTGCGCTCGCGGCCGGGTCGCGGCACCTGCGCGCAGGTCATCCTGCCACTTTTTTCCGGTGAGCAGCCTAACGCTCAGGGAGCGGAGTGAAGGACATGGCAATCAAGGTTTTACTGGTCGAGGACGACCGCGCGCTACGCGAAGCACTGGCCGATACGCTGCTGCTCGCGGGGCACGATTACACGGCCGTCGGTTCGGCGGAAGAGGCGCTCGCGACGGTCGGCAATGAGGCTTTCAGCCTGGTGATAAGCGACGTCAATATGCCGGGCATGGACGGCCATCAACTGCTCGGTTTGCTGCGAACGCGTCAGCCGCAATTGCCGGTGTTGCTGATGACCGCTCATGGCGCAGTCGAGCGGGCCGTCGATGCGATGCGCCAAGGCGCGGCGGATTATCTGGTCAAGCCGTTCGAGCCCAAAGCCTTGCTCGACCTCGTGGCGCGGCACGCACTGGGTACGCTCGGTGCGACCGAGAGCGAAGGGCCGATCGCCTTCGAGCCGGCCAGTGTGCAATTGCTGGAACTGGCCGCGCGGGTCGCGCGCAGCGATTCGACGGTATTGATCTCCGGCGAGTCCGGGACCGGTAAAGAAGTGTTGGCGCGTTATATCCATCAGCATTCCCATCGCGCCAGTCAGCCGTTCATTGCGATCAACTGCGCGGCGATCCCCGACAACATGCTCGAAGCCACTTTGTTCGGTCACGAAAAAGGTTCATTCACCGGCGCCATCGCGGCGCAGGCCGGCAAGTTCGAGCAGGCCGATGGCGGAACGATCCTACTCGACGAAATTTCTGAAATGCCCCTCGGGCTCCAGGCCAAATTGCTGCGGGTGTTGCAGGAGCGTGAAGTCGAACGGGTCGGCGCACGCAAGCCGATCTCCCTGGATATACGGGTCGTGGCGACCACCAACCGTGACCTGTCCGGTGAGGTGTCGGCGGGGCGGTTCCGTGAAGACCTCTTCTATCGATTGTCGGTATTTCCGCTGGCCTGGCGTCCGCTGCGCGAGCGTACCGCCGACATCCTGCCGCTGGCCGAGCGTCTGCTGGCCAAACACGTCAATAAAATGAAGCATGCCGCTGCGAAACTGTCGCCCGAGGCACAGGCGTGCCTGATCGGTTATCCGTGGCCGGGCAACGTGCGTGAACTGGATAACGCGATCCAGCGCGCCTTGATTCTGCAGCAGGGTGGTTTGATCCAGCCCCAGGATTTCTGCCTGTCCGGACCGGTGGCTTGTGCGCCGTTGCCGGCGTTGGCGCCGGTGCGGGCCGTGGAGGTCGAGGCTGAATCGGCCGGGGCGTTGGGTGATGACCTGCGTCGCCGTGAATTCCAGATGATCATCGACACCTTGCGTTCCGAGCGCGGCCGTCGCAAAGAAGCGGCTGAGCGATTGGGCATCAGCCCACGCACCTTGCGCTACAAGCTGGCGCAGATGCGCGATGCCGGGATGGATGTGGAAGCTTATTTGTTCGCGACTTGATTCGTTCGCCAACAAAGCCCGGGAAACGCTTTTGTTCAGAGCAGCCACGGAGCTGGCACCCTTGTTGCTAACACCTCACTACCCGCCGAGTGAGTGTCAAAAAATTGCGGGTCGCCAACGAGAGTAGACCATGAGCCAAGGTATTGAATTTAATCGGTTGATGCTGGACATGCGCTCCATGCAAATGGATGCCATGTCTGCGCCTAAATCGACTGCCGCAGTCCCTGAACTGGGTGGCAGCAGCTTTTCCGACATGCTCGGTCAGGCTGTCAATAAAGTGAACGACACCCAGCAAGCGTCCAGTCAGTTGGCCAGTGCCTTCGAGATCGGCAAAAGTGGCGTCGACCTGACGGATGTCATGATTTCCTCGCAGAAGGCCAGCGTGTCTTTTCAAGCGTTGACCCAAGTGCGAAACAAGCTGGTTCAGGCATACCAAGACATCATGCAGATGCCGGTTTAAGGACCATCCCTTTCAAGGTCTTTTCGTTTTTGCAGCCTTGATTACCCGATCCGTTGAAACATGAGCATGCACCGCCGTGCCTTGGACCCATGTCTTTG